>NZ_PENY01000025.1:0-17615 GCF_003144445.1 Proteus sp. TJ1640 | reverse complement strand
TACCTCAGGAGGTGTTGAAGGCAATATGCTGGCTAATATGGGGCATGCATTAGCCATGGCAGGCAACCATAGTGACAGCGCGGAAAACACCACTCAATCTGCGGTATCACAAGGCACATGGACAGTCCGTGATAGCGATAATCAACAGCAAGATATCGCGCAATTAAGCCAAGATACCGATAACGCCCACAGCACGTTAAATAAAATCTTTGATAAAGAGAAAGAGCAAAGTCGCCAACAGAAACAGCAACTAGTGGGTGAAATTGGCGCACAAATTATCGATTTGGCAACCACAGCTGATACTATTCGAGGCACTCATCAAGCGAAAGAAGAGTCAAGGCTCGATAATTTTTCTGATACCGCTTACGACGAACTTTACCAAGCCCTTTCTGAAACTCACGAGAACGTTACTGAGCGTGACGTTCAAAATTACTTTTTCCAACAACGTTTACAGGACTATACCAACCAGTCTGAGTTTGGTACGGGCGGTAAATATACCCGAGCCATCCAAGCTATCACGGCATTTACGCAAGGTATGATGGGCAATAACATTGTCACCGCGATTGCTAATGGCTCAGCCCCTTATCTTGCCAATGAAGTGAAAAACCAAGTCCAAGGTAACAGTGTTGAAAGTGATATTCAGCGCACGCTTGCCCACGGTTTACTCAATGCCGGTCTTGCATTGGCAAAAGGTGAAAATGTGGCAGCACAAGCCATGGGTGCGATGACCGGTGAAACGATGGGTATTTTATCGCATTCACTTTATGGCAAAACGCCCGAAGAACTGACTGAGTCTGAAAAGCCAAATATAAGCGCATGGGCAACGTTAGCTTCGGGCATTGTCGGCGGTTTAATTAGCGATAATAGCGCAGGTGTCGCCAATGCCGCCCAAGCCGGGAAAGTGGTGGTTGAGAATAACTATCTGAGTTTTGATGAGGCTCGTGCGTTTGATAAAAAAATAACAATATGTAAAGCAGCTGGTGAGAATTGTCAGCCTATTATTGACAAGTACGCCACAATTCAAGGAAAAAATTCAGAAGAATTTAGAAAGGCATGCCAAAGAAACTCATTAGAATGCACTGCTGGCTATGAAAGGCTCAAGCTGAATGGAGGAATTTCGGCAGCCGAGAGACCAACATGGCTTTATGGTTCTTTAGATAATGAAGATGTCAGAAATGCTGTATTGTATATTAATAATCAGGATGTTGAATTTGCTAATAAACACTCAGATAACTGGGACAGATTTGCCTCCTTTGTTGGAGAGCCAGAAAATGTATTCGGATTGTACCTAGGTGGTAAGGCATTATTTAATTCAGCCGCCTCAGCGGAGGCTAAACTGATAGGAGCTGGATTGAGTATGGGCGCAAATGCAGGTGTACAGGTTTACAATGATAATGCTGGAGATAAATTTGATTATCTGAGCTTCGGACTAGCCGGCTTTACCGGTTGGACAGGAACAGGTCGAAATCTACATTCCAATGTTCAATTAAACGCAGGTAGTGCTTATTTTGGGAGTAAGATTGCAGGCGAAAATTCAGAAGCTGCTGTTGTTTCAGCCACTTTTGGGGCCATATCGGGTTATGGTCTAACAACAGTATTAGTTAATCGTTGGGAGGCAAAATTAATAAAAGAACATTTTGGAATGTCTGCAAGTCGTTATGCATTACAGTATGCAGAAAAGTACAAATATTCAAATTTTATGACAGAAAGTTTTAAATTAAGTCCTCTCCCAGGGATTGTAGGTGGGGCTGCTGGTTCATTTGAATTAGAGCTAAGTGGTAGTTTATTAGGACGATATATTATGAAAAATAAGGATATTAAAGAGATTAACAATGAACAGCAATATTATTTAGAATTAGATAAAGGTGCATATTAATGAAACTCTCAATATATTCCTTATTTTTTATGATTTTTATATATGGTTTATTTTTCTCTTTTTTATCATTATCAGGAGAATGGCTTTTAACAGATAAAAGTATAAATCAATTAGATTGGGTGAATTCTATCAAACTAGGTGGCTTCATTGGTAGCAGTGTTGGAACAGTTGTTTGGATTGTTATGCGATATGAAATTGTTTAAATATTTTATTCTACTTTGGATTGCATTCTCTGTTATGGTTTTTTTTACTCTATTAATAATAAAAACTCTAGTAGAATTAATATACAATTACCCAATAGAAGATAGTCTTTCTTCTATTACTAAAGAAAATGTTATAGATTATATATGTTTGGGAATGGGATTTGGTTTTTTCTTTAGTATAGTAGCTTGCTTAGTCAGTTATCTTGAATATAAAAGACACTAATATTTTTACAAAAAAACTAGCGCCACACTGAGTCTTGTATGACTACCTCATTTTTCAGACAACTGGATTATTAACAGTCTGGCTTGGCATATGAAGGGGAGTAACATTAAACTCATTCAGTTACTCATCTAGAATAGTTAGTTAGATGTTCACAGTTTTGTACTAACCCTCTAGTGCTGGTTTTTCAAATCTAAATTACGACCAATCTCTACCAAGCCCTTTCTGAAACTCACGAGAATGTTACTGAGCGTGACGTTCAAAATTACTTTTTCCAACAACGTTTACAGGACTATACCAATCAGTCTGACTTTGGCACGGGAGGTAAATATACCCGTGCCATCCAAGCTATCACGGCATTTACGCAAGGTATGATGGGCAATAACATTGTTACCGCGATTGCTAATGGCTCAGCCCCTTATCTTGCCAAAGAAGTAAAAAACCAAATCCAAGGTAACAGTGTTGAAAGTGATATTCAGCGCACGCTTGCCCACGGTTTACTCAATGCCGGTCTTGCATTGGCAAAAGGTGAAAATGTGGCAGCACAAGCCATGGGTGCGATGACCGGTGAAACGGTGGGTATTTTATCGCATTCACATTATGGCAAAACGCCCGAAGAACTGACCGAGACTGAAAAGCAAAATATAAGCGCATGGGCAACGTTAGCTTCGGGCATTGTCGGCGGTTTAATTAGCGATAATAGCGCAGGTGTCGCCAATGCCGCCCAAGCCGGGAAAGTGGTGGTTGAGAATAATTATTTGACAGCTAAACAAATAATTTCATGGCTTGAAAAGTATTATCTTGCTTCTACGGATGAAGAAAAGAAACATTTAGTTGGCTTAGGAAATAAAGTTGATGCGGAGCAACAGCAAAAAGCGATGGAAACGAGGATCACTGAAGAACATTTGGTTCAACAGCAAGATGAATTAATTTTACTTATTCAATCAGCAGATTGTAATACTCATTGTAAATCAATAACTGAATATAGTATCAAAAAATTGGATCCTATCATTGAACATTATAGTGAGTTACAGCGTGGTAATAATATTCCACGAGCCGTTGTTGCAACAACAACATTAGGTTTACCAATAATGAGTAAGGCTATTAGCCCTTATGTATCGAGTTGGTTAGGTAGCACAACTGCCGCTAGCCGTGTTATAGGTGTAACAACTACGGGCACAGCAAATTTAGGCATGCAAGGGTATAATATTTACACAGATCCAGAAGCGAGCTTTAGTTATGCAAGTTTTGGTTCTTCTTTGTTAACAGGAGGAATAACACCCGGAATGGGGTATTGGGGGACGCTCACAACTAATACAACTGGCGCAGGTATTTCAAGTTTAATTGATGGGCAATCACCTTGGGTCTCAATGGGAGGCGCATTAGCGGGTTCAACAGTCGGCTATGGAGGTACAAAATGGTTAACTTATCGTCTGGATAATAAATTTAATCCTTGGTCTAGCGGACTTAAAGAGCGCCCATTAGTTGTAATGCCATCAATTACAGCTTCGCCGAGTGTATCGCCAATGCCTGGAATTATAGGTAACCTCCTTGGATCCACTGGTTCAGAGTATTTAAATAAAGAGACTAGCGGAGTATTGAAGGAAATCACAATAGAGAACGAAAATGAAAGTAATTAATTATTTTTTAATGTTATTTTTTTGTTACTTTGTACTGGTTTTTATTACATTCTTATTGCTTGGTTTTATTGTTGAATTTATTTATTATATGAAATTAGGTATTTTTTATATTGATATATTTTTTTTAAAAAAACCGATTATTTTTGGGGGAGCGTTTGGTTTGAGTTTTAGTGGCATTCATCTATTTGTGAATTATTGGGAAAATAAACATTGAATGACTAATTCAATCATTAAATAGATATTAATTTTGTATTGTCCAGCCAGACATCAGTCTGTAATTATTATCACCAAAAGGCGCAAGACATAATGCTGAATATATGTGATTGGGTAGCATCAATTACATATAATCGCCGAGTGTTATGTTGAATTGCTGAAGGCAATTGCCCTGCGGTGATGATGGCCATAATCAATTGAATTACCAACGATCCAGCGTAGCATATTATGATAAAGTGATTTCTCACCATAAATTTTAGCAAATCCATGACTTGGAGATTTATCTATTATTTCTGGAATAGCAGAAGAATTACTAGAGTTTTCTCAATTAAAAATACATCATCAAAAAATGAGATAATATCATCTTAATTATTAATAGATTTGATTTTTAATCTATTACTATGATGTGGATTAAAGCATAATTATATTATGAATATAAAGTTAATCGAATTTCTACATTCAGTTTATCCAGAATTACCAATCGATGTTAGCTATATGCGAGGCTATTCAGTAGATGAAATTCAGAAAATTGAGCGTTTATATGATATTGAAGTGAAAGATCAGCTATTGGATTTTTTAACGAGTATAGGTCGCTGCAGTGGGGGGCTATTTGGTGATGACCCTCTTATTTTTTACCAAAATCAAAAGACTATTAGAGGGGATATTTTGTTTCAAATTGGCTCACGTCAAGATTTAGCAGCTATACAACGACATGATTTATTACCTAAAAAACCATTTTTTATCTCAGTAGAAAGCTATACTCAGTATTTCTTTTTGCTTACAGAGTCTGATGATCCTAACCTAGTTTATCAATATGATGAAAATGAAGAGACTGTAGAAGCGACTGACTGGGATTTAAACAGTTATTTAAGACATATAGTTAATGTCTATACGCGAAACTATAAAATAAAAGCTCCATTTGACGAATGCGGCGAGCTTATTGTTATTTAACTTCTAAAGGTCCCAATCTAATATTGGGATCTTCCCTACATACCTTAGCAGTGACAGGATTACTGCAAGGGCTGGCAGGTGATAACTTAGCAGGTGCATTGGCAAATGCCTCTTCTCCGTACTTGGCAACGTTGATAAAACAACAAGTGAGTGAAGATAATAAAGCTGCGAATGCCATGGCGCACGCAGTATTAGGCGCCGTAGTCGCTGAGCTGAATAACCAATCTGCTGCGGGTGGGTTAGGTGCCGGTGAGCTATCAGCTCATGTTATCTTAAACACCCTCTTCCCGGGCAAAGAAATTTGGGAGCTGAGTGAAAGTGAGAAACAGCAAATCAGTGCACTGAGCCAATTGGCTTCCGGATTAGCGGGTGGACTGACTACCGGTGATATGGCTGGTGCAATTACTGGTTCACAAGCTGGGAAGAATGCGATTGAGAATAATGCGATTGAGAATAATGCTTTGAGCTTGCCAAAAGGCAGGGCGGAGTACGGTCGGGCACAGAGTTCACTCGCCATGCAAATGCTCAGGGAAGGGGCAACCCCGGATGAATTGTTAAAAAATAAGCTTGGTCTTTAAGACTAAACGTCAGCCGAGGTTCTGAGTGACACATATACCCGAGCCATCCAAGCTATCACGGCATTTACGCAAGGTATGATGGGCAATAACATTGTCACCGCGATTGCTAATGGCTCAGCCCCTTATCTTGCCAAAGAAGTGAAAAACCAAATCCAAGGTAACAGTGTTGAAAGTGATATTCAGCGCACGCTCATTTTTGCAAATCATCCACTTTAAATACATCATTAGTTAGAAAGCGATAGAGAATTTCATATCAATACTATTATCTTGCTGATTTTTTGCTGTCAATCCACTATATCCGATTGATAATCTTGATATTTCATTTATTTGGATAGTTGTTCCTGCTTTAACTACAAGAGCATCCCGTGCTGTATCAACACTATTAGCAGTAAATGTTGGTTGGGTATCGGTGAAACGTAAATTGATACCTCGTTCCACATCGTTATATTGGTGTAACCAACCTAGTTCGCCATACAGAGAAATGTTGAATTTATTGTTAATTTTCAATTTGTTATTTAAACGCAATCCTGTGATAGATGTGGTTGAATCTAAACTTTGTGAATGGGCTTGTAAGGCAGCACGATCTCCTTGCTCGTTAATGGCAGCGTTTTTTGTTTTGACGTATTCTAAATTAACAAAAGGCTCTAATTGTGTGTCCGAGAGAGTTATTGGGTAAGCTGCTTCGATAAATATTTGGCTGGTATTCCCATTGTAATTCGCTTTATTTTTATCTGATTGCGCGACGTAGTCGACCGTTTTTGACGTATGGACACGATGAAACGTATTCGATACACCTGCACGTAGCTTGATATGGTTAAAATCATAACCACTATAAAATGATAAGTGGTAATTTTCGCTGTTTGCGTGACTGTTATAGCCAGAGAGCGAGGTTTTGGTGAAACCTGTTGCTATACCAAGCAACATTTTATCGTTATTAAAATGTTGATCTGCACCTAATAGTACCCCATAGGTGGAAGCATCATAGTTATTCGCATTACCATCACTTGAGTTATCATCCCAATTATATAAAGTTTTAGCCCAGACATTACCTTTATTGTCTGCGGTTTCTTTTTCACCATTAAGTGTTTCAGCGTTTTTAACCTGAGAGAGGAGTGTTTCTTTTATTTGTCGGCTACTGTTGAGTTGATTAGATAAAACATCGGCATGAATTTGGCCAGTTAATTCATTAAAGGCATAGTGGACATCATTTTTTAGATCCATTCCGACAATGCTTTCATAAATAGGATGCCCTGAAGGTAATGCATCTATTGCATTCGCGATTGATGCTTGATTTTTTGTTTTTGCCAAGCTGGAGAAAGCAGTATTATTTCTTCCGACATTCAATATTACTGCATTCTGATCGTAAGATAGTGTTGTTCCTACAAAAAGGTAGTTTGGGTTAACATCAGCAAATTTACCATTAATACCTTTATCTGCCATTAAAATAGTATATTTTGTGTTATATAGACTCTGAACATTGTCTTTTGTGAGGAGATTTCTATTATTTTCAAGAGATACATTAACTGTTCCTCCGTTAAGTATCGCTGTGCCGAGACTTGCTATTTTATCGCTATCACCCTGTGAATTTACTTCAACCAGATAGTGACTGCCAGCATTAAAAATCACAGTATCATCTATATTAAGCGTACCAATTGAATGGCCTGGTGCTACGATGCCTCCTGAATTCACCTCTAACTTATTAATTTTTCCTTTACCAGAAAGTACACCCTTGTCATTAATATTGACTTGAGAGCTTATGCTCCCATCATTTAATAGCAACGTTCCTTTATTAACATCCAGTAATGAATTTAATTTTCCTTCAAGTAACAATGTGCCACCATTGATGGAAGAATTTTTTGAATAGTGATTTTCGCCTATAAGGAGTAATTTTCCCTGATTAACCTCGACGCCTGCAAAATAGTTATTACCAGATAAGATCAATGCGCCATCGCCTTGTTTGATTAATTTACCAGGCCCACTAATATCATTTTTCCATTCATCAAATTTACCAAACTCAGAGAAGTCAAATTCATTAGTTGTTTGATTAACAAGAAAATGATTATAAAAATATGAAGGCCCATTATAGGCTTTAGGAAGATTAATTAATCCCCAATTAGAATCTGGAACATTTTCATGTGAAGCCCAACCCGCTAAAGAATGACTCGGGTAGGCTGTGCTCGCTAAAATAGATTGCCTCTGCTCTTTGGTTAAATATGCAAAACGTAAACGCAGTAAGTTGTTGGACGAACTGGGTATTTGATTGGGAGAAATGAGCGATGAAGTTTCAAGATCTTTTGTTCCATAATAACCTGCATCATCGTTAGTTATTTTTTTAGATGTGGTTAAACAATTTTGATTTTTACACTGATTAGCGACATTCTGGCGGACTTCTTTGGCAAGCTTAACAAAAGTTCGAGTTGTGTCATCATCTGCAAGCATTTGTGATAACAGGTAATAATTTCCTATTCTCGAAGCGATGGTATCTGTTGCAAAATGAGCCCCTACGATAACTCGGCTTTCACCATATTCTATTGCTCGGGCAAACATTTCACTGCCCTTTTCAGGGAATAATATCGATAAAACAGCGGCTTGCTTATATCCATTCCATGTATGTCCACTTGGGTAAGATAGCCCTATTATATTGGTGTAATTATTAAAGTAATTACCTTTATTATCAATCACTTGGTAAGGTCGGCCACGTAAAAAAAATTCTTTTAAGATAAAATTTATCGAGCGCACTCTTTTTTTGTTTGGATCATAAGCATATATCCCTGAGTTATGTAATATATTCAGATCTTGGTAAGCTTGAATATCGCTAAAATTAATTGATTTAGCATTATCGCCAAATAAAATATTGGCATAGGTATTAAAAATATAAGAATGTGTCTGTGACTTATCGACTTCTGCTAGTTTTCTCCGTTCGCCTGAGATTGTTTGATAATTATTACTTATTATTCTATCTAGTTCGGCTGTTTTTGACCCTTTTTCAGGAGGAGCTGTGATGATACTATTTTTGATATCTTCCAACCAATTATTGCGTTGGTCAATAATATGTTGTTTGGTTTCTAAAATATCTATTTCAGACCATGATGAATTCGAAAAAAATAAAAAAAAGAAACTTAACGAGGTAGGTATTACAATATTTTTCATAAAATAAGCCATAGTTTCCAAAAAAAGTTGGAGCTAATTTATATTGTATTTATTAATATCATGCAATAATTTAAATATAATAATGGCTAGATAATGATAGAATATCAGCATGTTCTATATATTTAAAATAAATATTAGTTCATGCTGATTATTTAATTTATTTATAATCTAATTATTATGAATAAAAACTAATCTTTTGTCCGTTTTATTCTGTCTAAACATTTAATTTATCATTTTATCCATTTATATTAGAATGAATATAATGAGCTTTTAGATTCTTTTAATTTTTTAGCTAATTCAGAAGCTTCATATCGCTCTGTTACTATTTCGATATAAGAGGCACTATCTGTTGATTCTGCCACTTCAAGCGCTTTATTTAATTCATCTATCGTTGTGACTTTCTCACAATACCAATCTTTTGCACCAAAAGCTTTAGGTAATTGATGATAATTCCATTGAGCAAGATCGTTATAATAAGCTTCAGGGTAATCACATAATAATCGTTCAATTAAGTAACCATCATTATTTAAAATAAGGATGATCGGCTTTAATCCAAAACGAACAAATTGACTAATCTCTTGTACGGTTAATTGATGTGAGCCTTCGCCTGTAATTAAAATAACTCGTTTGTTAGGTGCGGCAAGTGCGGCACCAAATGATGCGGGTGTTGCCCAACCAATAGAACCCCATAATGTTTGGTTATGGAACTGAGCCCCTTCTGGTAATAGAGCAAAACCTAATCCCATTGATGACGTACCTGTCTCTGCAATAATAATATCGTTAGGTTTAAAGAATTTCTCTAATCGAGGGTAGAGGTATTGAGCTGTAATTTCACCGTTATCAGATAAAATAGCGTCTTCTAATCCCTTAGCTTTTATCTGATGATAAGTTTTATTCGGTAGTCGTTTTGTTAGCTCAAAGAGAATATCTTCCATATAAATAGAAGAGTAGATAACAGAATCAATTTCTACATATTCTGGCATGATGTTGATAAATTGTTCTGGTTTAATATTGGCTGTGAAACTTCCCGTATTAAAGTCGGTCATCATTGCTCCGATCCCTAATACATATTCACTATTTTCGACAAACTCTCTGACATCAGGTGTCATTAATTGTCCATCATACATCCCAATATATTGAGTATTAGATTCACTTAATATGCTTTTATCCATAAACATAGTGGCATAAGGTAAACCTGTTTTATCAATAAAAGCTTGGACATTATCTGATAACCCTAAACGTGCGGATAAAATACCGGGTAATACGCAGATATTATTGCTTTGTGTAAGCTTATCAATAATGAGTGATACCACTTTTTCTAGTATTTCTTTATCACTTATTGATTTTTTCGGTGTGGTAACAAGTGTATTTTCTATCACTGGCATAACAGCATAATCAGATGGTAAGCCAATATAAACAGGACGACGTTCTTTTAATGCCGTCGCAATTAAGCGCTCCATTTCAGTAATACAATTTTCAGGCGTTAATATTGCATGAGCACAAGCAAGACGTTGGGCTAGTTGATAGAAAATATCAAAATCGCCATTGCCTAAGGTATGATGAACGAGACGTTTGCTTTTTTGTACACCACTTGCTGGCATACCAACTAAATGAAAAATAGGTAGATTTTCTGCATAAGAGCCTGCAATAGCATTAATCGCACTTAATTCACCAACACCAAATGTTGTCGATAACGCTGCTATACCTTTAATTCGGGCATAACCATCAGCGGCGTAAGCTGCATTTAATTCGTTGCAGTTACCAATCCAACGCAGATGATTGCTATTACAAATCGTGTCTTCTATAGGAAAGGCATAATCGCCAGCAACACCAAAGACATCACTTATACCTAAGTTATATAGTCGGTTTAGCATATATTCAACAACAGTCTTATTCATATTATCTCCAGAATATCAGAATAATAATCTGTAAAAACAGGGTTATTCATTTATATTATGTTTAATGTTTTACCGCGGATATAAATCAATATGAAATGGTTTATTATTATTGGTGGTATAACTAAATGTAATAAGGTAAATGTGGCTAATGGATATTCGTGCATTACGTTATTTTGTTGAAGTCGTCCAATTAAATGGCTTTAGCCGAGCTGCTGATGCTCTATTTATTACTCAGCCTGCAATTAGTCGTAGTATTAAAAAATTAGAAAATGAATTAGGTGTTATTTTATTAGTAAGAGAAGTCGATGGCGTAAGGTTAACGGATGATGGCACGATACTTTTTGAACATGCAAAAAAAATACTCGCACAATTTAATAGTATGAATAAAGCGATACAAGACAAGTCAGGGCCATTGACAGGGACATTAAATGTGGGATTACCTCCGGTAATAGCTTCGACGTATTTTGCCGATATTATTATGGCATTTAGTTCTCTACACCCCCAGGTTGAACTAAAAATATTTGAATTGGGAACTAAACAAATGGCAGAAGCAATGATAGAGGGAAAAGTGGAAACAGCGGCCGTAGTATTACCTTTTAATAATGACATATTTGAATTAACGCCTTTTTCAGAAGAAAGCTTGATGCTATTAGTCTCTCCATCACATCCTTTGGCCATCAAAAAAGAAGTACATTTTAAAGAGTTGATTAATGAACCGTTTATTTTTTTCTCTGAAGATTTTCGCATTAATGATTTAGTTTATAGTGCCTGCGGTATTTATAATACAAAGCCTATTATTACAGGACGTAGTAATCATTTAGATTTAATTATAGCGATGGTAAAAGCGGGTGTAGGTGTAACGCTACTGCCTGGAAGTATGTGTAATAAAAATCCCATTGATGATTTAGTGGTACTTCCTGTTATTGAACCTACATTGTCATATCAATTGGCATTAGCAAATAATAAAAATAGTTATAAAAGTCGAAGTTGCCGAGCATGGGAGCGGCTAGCAAGAGAAAAGCTAATAATAGAATAAAATAGCAAATTGAGGCTTATCTATATTCTATTTAAGAAATAAATATCAAAAATATTTTTAAATAGCAAAAATGGCTGGACATAAAATATGTTGTTTTTTGGGGAAATATGAATAGCTGTATAAAAGCAGTTATATAAATGATAAGTTTATATTTTGCACGTAGCCTTATGAGTAATAATAAAAGCGAGCAAAATACAAATTAATCAGACAAGACAGGAATAGGATAGGGAAAATGAATGAGAGTAATAGCTCTGTAAATCAACATTTTATTCGTAAACTTGAAAGTATTGTTGGTAAAAAACAGGTATTAACACAAGCACATAAAACAGAACGTTATCGTAAAGGCTTTCGTTCAGGACAAGGCAAGGCATTAGCAGTTGTATTTCCTGCCAATTTATTAGAACAATGGCGTGTTTTTAAAACCTGTGTTGAAGCTGATAAGATCATTATTATGCAAGCGGCGAATACGGGATTAACCGAAGGTTCGACACCTAATGGTGATGATTATGATAGAGATATCGTGATTATTAGTACATTGCGCCAAGATAAAATACAGGTTCTTTCAGAGCATAATCAAGTTATTGCCTTTCCTGGTAGTACGCTGTGGCATTTAGAAAAAGTATTGAAGCCATTGGGGCGTGAACCACACTCTGTTATTGGCTCGTCTTGTATTGGTGCTTCTGTTATTGGCGGGATCTGTAATAACTCCGGCGGAGCTTTAGTTCGTCGAGGACCTGCTTATACAGAATTATCGCTATATGCTCGTGTGAATGAAAAGGGCGAAGCTGAATTAGTTAATCATTTAGGTATTGATTTAGGCGAGACTCCAGAAGAAATATTAACCAATTTAGATAATCGCCATTATCACGAGGATCAGATACAAATGACAGAGAAATTAGCCTCTGATCATGAATATCATGAACGTGTGCGTGATGTAGATGCCAATACGCCTTCTCGATTTAATAATGATGAACGCCGTTTATATGAGGCTGCGGGTAGTGCGGGTAAATTATCTGTATTTGCTGTGCGATTAGATACATTCCCTGCGGATCATCGTACCCAAGTCTTTTATATTGGTACTAATAATCCGGACGAACTAGAAGATATTCGTCGCCATATCTTAAGTCATTTTAAAAAATTACCTGTTGCTGGGGAATATATGCATAGAAGCTATTATAAAATGGCTGAAGTGTATGGAAAAGATACGTTTTTGGTGATTGATAAATTAGGCACAGATAAAATGCCAATATTATTTGCCGTAAAAGGGCGAGTAGATGCGGTATTAAATAAAGTTCCTTTTTTACCTAAAAATCTGGTGGATAGAACCATGCAGTTTATGAGCAAATTATGGCCTGCTCATTTACCGGAGCGCATGACAGACTTTCGTGATAAATATGAACACCATCTCATGTTAAGAATGGCAGATGATGGAATTGAAGAAGCTGCAACTTATTTAAAAGAATACTTTAAACAAGCTTCGGGTGATTATTTCGAATGTACTGAAGAAGAGGGAAATAAAGCCTTTTTGCATCGTTTTGCTGCTGCTGGTGCTGCTGTCCGTTATCACGCTGTACATGTGAATGACGTAGAAGATGTATTGCCATTAGATATTGCATTGCGCCGTAATGACAGAGATTGGTTTGAAAAATTACCACCAGAAATAGAAAGCAAATTACTTTATAAACTCTATTGTGGACATTTTATGTGTCACGTTATGCATCAAGACTACATTATTAAAAAAGGTGTTGATGCGAAGGCGCTAAAAGCAGAAATGTTAGCGTTATTAGATAAACGTGGGGCAGAGTATCCCGCAGAGCATAATGTAGGCCATATGTATTATGCTAAGCCTCAATTAAAAGCGTTCTATAAACATAACGATCCAACTAATAGCATGAACCCAGGTATAGGTAAAACCTCGAAATTGAAATATTGGGGAGAAGAGTGTGGATGTGGGCAGGTTCACTCTGAGGTTAAAACTGAAAGTATTGAAACCAAAAAATAATCGCTTTGTGTCGTGTTTATTAAGTTAAAAAGAAAGGCAGGATAAAACCTGCCTTTTATCTTATTGTCTAACTTGCAATATCTTGAGCATATAGATAAAGCTCTTGTAGTTGTTTTAGCTTCTCTTCGTTATCGCTATATTTTTCTGCTAATAGCTGGATTGTATTGATATATTCAGTCAGCTTCTCTGATGTTAACATCTCTTTTCTATGTGCTAACCAACGTTGTTGCTCATCATAATTGAGAGTAAAAGGATAATTTCTCGCACGATAACGGAAAAATAGCGGCTCCATTCTTGCATCTTCAAATGTTAAATCTAAAGCAGGTAAATTTTGTGGTTGCGTTGAGCGAATAATTTCCATCGCACTACGATCATTTTCACTGAAAAAGCCATTATAAATTTGAGAATCAACATCATCAGAGACAATAAAAGGAGTTTGTTGAGCGAAGAGTTCTACGACTTTATTACGTATTTCAGGATGCGAAAATAAAATGGCTTGATTGTTTAAACAAGTATCAACATCTAAACCAATTCTATCTGCATCTTGTGGTCTTAATGTATTTTGTGGAGCCACAATAGGGCATTTATTAATATGTAGCAATTTAATTGGAACAGGGGGTTCATCAACTGCCAATTCACTGCGTGGCGTATATAAACGCTCACGTAATTGGTCTGATGTTAAGATTAATAGCGGGGATATATCCGCAGATAAATCGCACACAATAACAGCATTACGATTATCAGGGTGCCATGCCAATGGTGCCACAAGACTTAAATTAGAACGAGCCGCACCAAACATACCTGAAACATGTACAATCGGCGTCATGGCGGGAATATCAATTAACGCCTGAACTTTACGTTTATCGCGCAAATTGAAGAAATAATCAAACATACGCGGTTGAGCTTGTTTCAATTTTTTTGCCATCGCAATGGTGGCGTAAACATCAGACATTGCATCATGCGCATTCTCATGAGAGATGCCATTGGCTTTGGTTAATAGCTCTAGACGAAAGCTTGGGAAACCGTCTTCATTTTCAGGCCAAACAATACCTTCTGGACGTAGTGCATAACAGGCTCGTAAAACATCGAGCAAATCCCACCGAGAATTTCCTTTTTGCCAACTATAGGCATAAGGATCATAAAAATTACGATAAAGGATATTACGGGTTACTTCGTCATCAAATCGAAGGTTGTTATAACCCATAATACAGCTATTAGGTTGACTAAAAGCTTGATGAATTTGACGTGTAAACTCAGCTTCAATTAACCCATTTTTTGCCGCAATTTGTGGGGTGATCCCCGTGATCATTACCGCTTCTGGGTGGGGTAAATAATCGTCATTAGGTTTGCAATAAATAACGAGAGGATCTTCAACTATGTTGAAATCCATATCAGTTCTTATACCCGCAAATTGAGCAGGGCGATCTAGCGCTGGGTGTGTACCAAAGGTCTCGTAGTCATGGATGTAAAATGTGGACGTTTTCGCTGAATTAGACAAGGTTTCCTACCGTAAATTTATTGATGATTTTTTCAATCATTACTCAATGAGTTGTATTGGGTTTAATTGAAACCATGGTAAACCATAATGTGGTAAACGTGAAATATCCTATGCAAATGGTTTTATTTGAAAGTGATAGAATATAAATGTAGGCTTTTTTTCTAAAAAGAGTACTTATTTGTATCTTTAACACTAAGCCACTAAGATAAAAGAAGAAAGTAGATCCAGAACACATAACTTAAATTGTTAACGTTAACTTATGTGCTTTATATCACATTAAAGCGACATAATTGTTTGTGAATCCAAAAGTTAACGTTAACATTTAAAGGTGAAATGACTTTATAAGGCGCTCAACAAATGAACAAAGACTCAAAAAAATACTATGCGATCTTAAGCGCGTTGTTATTTTTCTTCTTTTTTACCTGGTCTTCATCATTTTCATTAGTTTCTATTTGGTTAAATCAGTATGTAGGATTAAAAGCGACTGATACGGGATTAATATTCTCTGCTATTTCTCTGATTGCATTATGTGCTCAACCTTTATATGGCTTTATTCAAGATAAATTAGGGCTAAGAAAGAATTTATTATTAGTGATTGCAGTATTACTTATTCTTTCTGGACCATTTTTTCTAGGTTTCGCATCAATATTACGTTGGAATATTTTTGTTGGATCGATTTTAGGGGGCTTATATGTAGGTATGACTTTTAACGCAGGTATTGGCGTATTAGAGTCATATACAGAGCGTGTTAGTCGTATTCGCGGTTTTGAATACGGTAGGGCAAGAATGTGGGGATCATTGGGTTGGGCATCTGCAACATTTATTGCAGGACACAATATAAATATCGATCCTAATTACAATTTTGTGATGGCTTCTATTTCTGGTGTTGTGTTCTTAATTCTTTTAGCGCTGTTAAAAACTGATAAATCAGACGCATTTAATCAATTAGAGCATGGAAAAACATCGGCTATTACTATAAAAGATGCACTGAGTTTACTTTCATTACCTCGTTTTTGGGCACTTATTTTGTTTGTTATTGGCACTTGTGTTTATGGGGTTTATGACCAACAGTTTCCCGTCTTCTTCTCATCGCAATTTGCGACTTTACAACAGGGGAATGAGATGTACGGGTATCTGAATTCATTGCAGGTATTCTTAGAAGCTGGTGGTATGTTTATTGCGCCTTTCCTTGTAAATAGAATAGGTGCTAAAAACGGTTTATTACTGGCAAGCAGTGTTATGGCTGCACGTATTATTGGCTCAGGACTAGTCGAAGGGCCTGTCTTGATCTCTTTTATGAAATTATTACATGCTGTTGAACTGCCAATTTTATTAATTTCAATTTTTAAATATAACAGCCAACATTTTGATAAACGTTTATCTTCAACACTTTATTTAGTTGGTTTTCAATGTGTGAGTTCTATTGTCGCGACATTATTATCTCCATTGGCTGGTTATGGGTATGATCATTATGGGTTTGCACCAACTTATATGGTGATGGGATGTATTGTGATAGGGACAACACTTCTCTCAGCTGTATTTTTGCGTTCAGACGCGAAAGCGTTACAGCAACTTGATGGCTTACAACATGAAGATAAAAATAAAGCACAACTTATTTAGTTGCTCATTAATTTATCCTTTGTTGTGTCGATTAGGCTACCAGTAAAAATGTGTAGCCATTTTCTTATCATTAATTAAGTGAACATTTACGGGTTAAAGAATGTTGACTATATTTATTAATATATCATCCTAATTAATTGTTAATTAAGTAAAATCAATTAAATTTGTAAACTTTGCTTGTTTATTGACACGATTAAGCGATAATCTTAAACAGAACTATTTATCTTAAATATCAATTGTAAAGGTGTAGGAAATGGATAACGCAAACAAGCCGTCTTTCCAAAACGTACTGGAGTTTGTGCGTATGTATCGTCGTAAAAACAAAATCCGTCGTGAGATCACTGACAATGAGAAAAAGATCCGTGATAACCAAAAACGTGTTCTTTTGTTAGACAACTTAAGTGAATACATTAAACCGGGTATGTCAATTGAAGATGTACTGGGTATTATTGCGAACATGCGTAGTGACTATGATGATCGTGTTGACGATTACATTATTAAAAATGCAGACCTGTCTAAAGAACGCCGTGAGCTTTCTAAACAGTTAAAAGCGATGGGTGAAATTAAAAATATTCCTGATCTAAAAGACTGATTGCTTTACTAAGAATAAAAGATTGAAGGCCTCTGAATTGAATATTTAGAGGTCTTTTTTATTATTGGCTTTAGCCAGTTTAAGTCGCGTCAGCGTCTTAAATATAAAACCACCCGCTATGCGGGTGGGTATTAAAGG
>NZ_PENY01000022.1:0-419021 GCF_003144445.1 Proteus sp. TJ1640 | reverse complement strand
CTCCCCATGTGAGAGTAGGGAACTGCCAGGCATTAAATAAGACGAGAAAGCCAACCCAATGGGTTGGCTTTTTTGCGTTTAGAGTTTTTAAATCTCAAAAAATGAGCCATCTATTCTATATTTAAGTTGTTAATAAGATAATTGCTAAATAATACCTTGGCTCCAACGAGAAAATTGCTCAATTCCCATTCGATTTAATATATAACGAAACCAAACACTGTAATTTTGTGCATTCTCTTCAATATCTTGATAAAGAGAATCGAGGGAGATCCAGCGGTAATTCATCACTTCATCTGGATTACTCTGGGGTAATTCGTTACTAAACCCAAGAAATAGATGATCGAATTCATGTTCTATAAGATTATCAGTTACTTTTTCGTTATACAGAATAGTTCCAATAGATTGCATATCACATTTCATGCCTAATTCTTCATTTAAACGACGATGAATAGCATCTGAAAGTAATTCGTTTGGAAGAGGGTGACTACAACATGTATTTGCCCATAAACCACCAGAATGGTATTTGGATATTGCACGTTGTTGAATAAGTAATTGCTTTTTTGAATTAAAAATAAATATTGAGAAGGCTCGATGTAAGGCGCCTACAATATGAGCTTCAAGCTTTGGCATCGTTCCCAGCTCATTATCATTTTTATCTACGAGAATAACAGCGTCTTCCACAAGAAATCACCTTAATAAAATAATATATTGTTATATCGTGAATATAGCATGACTGTATATCAAATAACGATTCAATGTGTTGTTCTTTTTATGGCATCACTGTGATGATGCCTTTATTATCGTGATAAATATGTAGATAATCTATTTTTTAAAAAAATGTAAAATAACTGTTTGTTTTATATAAATTAAAAATAATTAACGAAAATGATTTAGATAATGATTATTAGAGAGTTTACTAGATTCATATTATGATGAGAGGTAAGATGAAATACTAATTCTGCTATTGTGTGTAGCAAAATCTAAAATAAAGGAATTTAGTTATGTCATCTATATTACCTCGCTCTGTAACCTCACCAAAAAAATTCTTTATTGGTAGCCAATTACTGTCTTCTGTCGGTAAATATGTAAAAGATTTTGGTGATAACGCATTTATTATTAGTGATGAGTTTTTTTTAGAAAAAGTAACTAAAGAAGCCATTCCTTCTCTAAAAGAAAATAACATTGTTTCACTGGTTGAAAAATTTAATTACGAATGCACTGAGGCAGAAGTTAATCGCCTCGGTAAAATTGCGGTTGAAAATAAAGCGAACGTGATTATTGGTATTGGGGGTGGTAAGACCTTAGATGTGTCTAAAGCCGTTGCTTATTATCAGCACATTCCTGTTATTTTATTCCCAACTATCGCTTCAACTGACGCGCCTTGTACTGCATTGTCTGTGTTATACAAAGAAAATGGTGAGTTTGATAAATATTTATTCTTGCCACAAAACCCGGACGTTGTTATTGCAGATACCGCTATTATTGCATCTGCCCCGCAACGCTTTTTCTCAGCAGGTGTTGGTGATGCCCTAGCGACTTACTTTGAAGCTCGTGCTTGCTATCAAGCAGACGGCTTAAATTTGGTCAATCAACGTCCATCACGTACAGGTCTTGGCTTAGCACAGCTTTGCTTTGAAATGTTAAGTGAAAACATTGATAAAGCAATGGACGCTATTCGCCATAAAATTACCACTCCTGCATTAGAGCAAACTATTGAAGCAACAATCTACCTGAGTGGTGTTGGTGCTGAAGCCGGTGGCTTAGCCGCTGCTCATGCAGTAAATAATGGTATGTCAGCGGTTGAGTCTTTACACCGTGTTCAACATGGTGAAAAAGTAGTATTCGGTTTATTAACTCAATTAGTGTTAGAAAATGCACCACAAGAAGAAATTGATGAAGTGATCCGTATTATTAAAGCGGCAGAATTACCACTGACACTTGAAGATATGGGTATGAAAGAATTTATTGAAAGCGAATGGCGTACTGTGGCGAAAATTGCCTGTGCTGAAGGTGATACCATGGGCAATATGCCAATGAAAGTTACTGAAGACGATGTTTATAACGCAATGATCGCGGCTAACGCATTAGCTCATCGCTATAAATAATTCTTAGCTTGGCAAATGATTATCTTAAAACCCCAAATTTATTTTGGGGTTTTTCTTTAATCCAAGGTTGGATTCATGTGGGCAAGATCGAATGGTGTTATCTGATAAACATAGTAATTCAACCAATTTGCAAACAATAAATGCCCATGACTACGCCAAGAAGCGATAGGTTTTTTGCTTGGATCATTATTAGGAAAATAATTTTCTGGTAATTGAGGATCTAGCCCTGCTTTAACATCACGATGATATTCATCTGCTAGTGTATTGGGATCGTATTCTGGGTGCCCAGTTGCAAAGACAACTCTTTTATCTTTTGATGCAAACAAATAAGCGCCAGCTTCTTCTGAAGTCGCGAGGATCTCTAAATCAGTATTATTTTGAATAAGGTCGATAGGAAAACCAGCATAACGAGAATGTGGCGCAAAAAAAGTCTCATCAAATCCGCGAGTTAACAGTGAAAATGGTGAGCAAGTGTTATGATTATATACGCCTGAAATTTTTTGTTCTAGCGTGTATTTAGGCAGGCCGTATAAGATATTCAATCCAGCTTGAGCCGCCCAGCAAATAAAGAGTGTAGAAGTGACATGCTCTTTAGCCCATGTAATTACTTCTTTTATTTCATTCCAATAAGCCACATCCTTAAATTCGACTAGCCCTAATGGTGCGCCAGTGACGATAAGTCCATCGAAATTTTGTTCTTTAATTTGGTCAAAATCGCAGTAGAAAGTATCGAGATGCTCTACTGGGGTATTTTTAGGTATACGAGAGTCAATACGTAATAATTGAATATCAATTTGAAGAGGGCTATTAGAAAGTAATCGCAGAAATTGATTTTCTGTTTCTATTTTCTTTGGCATTAAATTAAGGATAAGCACTTTTAAAGGGCGAATATCTTGAATACTCGCTCTACTGGATGTCATAACAAAGACATTCTCTTTTTGTAAACAACTGACTGCGGGTAGCTCATCGGGTACTCTAATTGGCATTTTAATAACCTCTAAAAACATCTAGACATCTAGAAGCCCAAATTTAGCTAATAACCTTTTGAATGTCGAGGTCTTCATGTTGTATATGAAGAATATTCATATAAGAAAAAGCTATATAGCCAAAATTATCAAACATTAACATTCCTTTTTTCTGTCTATTATCGATCTCTTCCAGAGTTCTCGAATTATTTTGTAATTCTGATTTTTGTACAATAAAAAAACAACGATGTAATCACATTGTTAAAAATTATTTAAATAAAAATGGAATTCATTTTTGATTTTTGTAAAAACTGCATTAATCTTAATCAGGTGTGTAAACGCTTTTAGGGGAATGCAGAATGTCACAATCGTTAACTAAAGAAGAATTAAATTTTACGCAATCTTTTGGTAAACAGGAAAAAGAGATATTAAATCATGATGTTAAGTTATTTTTGGCTGACTTATTAAATCATTTTTCAGATAGGCGCCATGCTTTATTAGCTGAAAGAGATAACTGGAAAAATAGAGTTGATAATGGTGAACTTCCTAATTTTATTTCGGAATTAGATTCCATTATAAACTCAGAATGGAAAGTTAATCCCATACCTAAAGATCTTCAAGACCGTCGTGTTGAAATAACAGGGCCCGTTGATCGCAAAATGGTTATCAATGCATTAAATGCCAATGTAAAAGTCTTTATGGCGGACTTTGAAGATTCCTTAGCACCTACATGGGACAAAGTGATTGATGGTCAAATTAATCTGCGTGATGCCGTTAAAGGCACTATTTCTTATACCAATGAACAAGGTAAATGTTATCAACTTAAAGCGTCGCCGGCAGTATTGATTGCCAGAGTAAGAGGACTCCACCTGCCCGAGAAGCATGTGCTATGGAAAGGGGAGCCTATTGCAGGGGGATTATTTGATTTTGCTTTGTATTTTTACCATAACCACAAAGCCCTATTAGAAAAAGGGAGTGGCCCTTATTTTTACATTCCTAAATTGCAAACATGGCAAGAGGCTAAATGGTGGAGCGATGTTTTTCATTTCACTGAAAAGCGCTTTGGTTTAGCAACAGGAACCATTAAAGCCACGGTATTAATTGAAACTTTACCCGCTGTTTTCCAAATGGAAGAAATTCTCTTTCATATGAAAGAGCATATCGTTGGACTTAACTGTGGCCGTTGGGATTATATTTTTAGCTATATCAAGACATTAAAAAATTATCCTGATCGTGTCTTACCTGATAGACAGGGGATCACGATGACTCAACCTTTCTTAAGTGCTTACTCGCGTTTACTGATCCAGACTTGCCATAAGCGAGGTGCTTTTGCTATGGGCGGAATGTCGGCGTTTATTCCAAGTCGAGATCCTGAGCAAAACGGCATTATTTTGAAAAAAGTATTTGATGATAAAGAACTTGAAGCAACAAATGGCCATGATGGCACTTGGATTGCTCATCCAGGCCTTGCTGAAACGGTATTATCTGCTTTTGATGCGGTATTGGGGGCTCGCTCTAATCAGCTCGATGTGCAACGTAATGAAAAAATAACGGCAGAAATGTTATTAGCACCTTGTACAGGTGAACGTACAGAAAAGGGCATGAGAGCTAATATTCGTGTTGCCGTGCAATATATCGAAGCGTGGATTTCGGGTAATGGTTGCGTACCTATCTATGGATTAATGGAAGATGCCGCAACGGCAGAAATATCGCGTACTTCTATTTGGCAATGGATCCGCCATCAAAAAACACTGTCTGATGGGCAAATTGTGACTAAAGATCTCTTTCGTAACATGTTGAAAGAAGAGCTTGAGGTGATACGCCAAGAAGTCGGTGATACTCGTTTTGAAGAAGGGCGTTTTAAAGAAGCGGCTTCTTTAATGGATAAGATCACAACCCAAGATGAATTAGTCGATTTTCTGACTTTACCGGGTTACCAACTTTTAAATTAAAAAAGATACGTCACAACGTATTTATAAACTGCAAACATCATCACTACCGTATTTATAGGAGCTGTTTTTATGACTATTAGTAGATCAGAGCAAATCGCCCAATTAGAGAAAGAGTGGGAACAACCTCGCTGGAAAGGTATTACCCGTCCTTATAGCGCTGAAGATGTTATTAAATTAAGAGGTTCGGTTAACCCAGAACATACCTTAGCACGACGTGGCGCTCAAAGGCTTTGGTCATCATTAAATGGAAAATCGAAGAAAGGCTATGTTAATGCATTGGGTGCTTTAACGGGTGGGCAAGCATTGCAACAAGCAAAAGCAGGATTAGAAGCTGTTTATCTTTCAGGGTGGCAAGTCGCTGCTGATGCAAACACGGCTGCAAGCATGTACCCTGATCAGTCGCTATATCCAGTTGATTCTGTTCCTAATGTTGTCCAACGTATTAATAATACCTTTAGACGGGCAGATCAAATTCAGTGGTCAAATGGCATTGGTCCTCAACATAAAGATTATATTGATTTTTTCCTTCCTATTGTGGCTGATGCGGAAGCTGGCTTTGGTGGCGTATTAAATGCCTTTGAATTAATGAAGGCGATGATTGAAGCGGGAGCGGCAGGTGTTCACTTTGAAGATCAGTTAGCTGCAGTAAAAAAATGCGGCCATATGGGGGGGAAAGTATTAGTTCCAACCCAAGAAGCTGTCCAAAAGCTGGTTGCCGCTCGTTTAGCCGCTGATGTGTCTGATGTGCCTACATTACTTGTTGCAAGAACGGATGCCGATGCCGCCGATCTCTTAACTTCAGACTGCGATCCTTATGATAGTTCGTTCTTAACTGGAGAACGCACACCTGAAGGTTTTTTCTGTACTCATGCTGGTATTGATCAAGCCATTAGCCGAGGGCTTGCTTATGCGCCTTATGCCGATCTGGTGTGGTGTGAAACATCGCTACCTGATCTGAAAATGGCAGCTAAGTTTGCTGAAGCTATTCACGATAAATATCCTGGAAAAATGCTGGCTTATAACTGTTCTCCTTCTTTTAACTGGAAAAAGAATCTTGATGATCGCACGATTGCGCATTTCCAAGATGAGCTTTCAGCAATGGGATATAAATTCCAATTTATTACTTTAGCGGGCATTCATAGCATGTGGTTTAACATGTTTGATTTAGCACATGATTACGCTAAAGGTGAAGGTATGAAGCATTACGTTGAAAAAGTACAAGAAAAAGAATTTGCTGCACTTAATCAAGGCTATACCTTCTCATCACATCAACAAGAAGTAGGAACAGGGTATTTTGATAAAGTCACGACGATTATTCAAGGTGGTATGTCTTCGGTGACGGCACTAACAGGCTCAACAGAAGAGCAGCAATTCTAAAGATCCAAAAATATTATTATCTGTTTTTGTGGTGATAATTCAGGAGCAGGATGCTCCTCTTTTTCGTGAGGTTGCTATGACGCCAGAAGATTTAATTGCTCAAACAATTTTACAAGGCTTTGATGCTCAATATGGTCGTTTCCTTGAGATAACGTCAGGAGCTCAATATCGTTTTGAGCAAGCAGATTGGCATGGTGTGCAAATCGCGATGAAAAAGCGCATCCGTTTATATGATAATCATGTTGGATTAGTGGTAGAGCAACTTAAATGTATTCGACATGACATTGATAAAGATAGTCTTTTTCTACAAAAGGTGAAAGAGAACTATACGCAATTATTGCCCAATTACCCTCGATTTGAGATTGCAGAGAGTTTTTTTAATTCTGTTTATTGTCGTCTGTTTTACCATCGTGAATTGAATAAAAAAAACCTCTTTGTTTTTTCATCACAGCCAGCTTATCGCTTTACACAAGCGCCTCGACCGTTATCAAAGCAGTTTGTTATTCAAAGTGATTTATCCGCATTACTGCAAGATATTTTATCACGCTTACCTTTACGATTGCCGTGGCAAAATAAGCAACGCGATATTCATTCTATTTGTAATGTACTTACCGCTCAGTTCTCTTCGGAACAATTACAGAGCGCAGTATTTCATATCGCAAACGAACTCTTTTATCGCAATAAAGCTGCTTGGCTGATAGGTAAAATTGTTATTGATAATCAATATATTCCGTTCCTATTACCTATTCATAATATTGAACAACAATTGTTGATTGATACTTGTTTGATAACCGCAGATGAAGCCAGTATTGTCTTTGGTTTTGCCCGTTCTTATTTTATGGTTTATGCGCCATTTCCTGCGGCATTAGTCGCATGGTTAAGAGATATATTACCGAGCAAATCTATTGCTGAGCTTTATATGTCGATAGGGTGTCAAAAACACGGTAAAACAGAATACTATCGTGAATACCTTGCCTTTATGAATTTTTCATCAGAGCAATTTATTGAAGCTCCTGGTGTAAAGGGTATGGTGATGTTGGTATTTACATTACCAACTTATGATCGTGTTTTTAAAGTGATCAAAGATAAGTTTGCACCACAAAAAACGATCACGGCGGAGCGTGTAAAAGAATG
Organism: Proteus sp. TJ1640; assembly: GCF_003144445.1. Lineage (NCBI taxonomy): Bacteria > Pseudomonadati > Pseudomonadota > Gammaproteobacteria > Enterobacterales > Morganellaceae > Proteus > Proteus sp. TJ1640. The sequence goes on along the minus strand of NZ_PENY01000022.1, from coordinate 411,488 downwards.
CTATCAATTGGTTAAAGAGCACGATCGTGTTGGACGAATGGCAGATACCCAAGAGTTTGAGAATTTTATAATCGAGAAGAAAAGAATTAGCCCTGAGTTAATGGCTGTCTTTGAACAGGAGATCCCCAATAAATTGGAAGATCTAGGTGATAAACTACTGATCCGCCATCTTTATATGGAACGGAGGATGATACCACTCAATATCTATATGGAGCAGTGCGATGACAATCAACTTAAGGCTGTTGTTGAAGATTATGGACAAGCGTTGAAAGAGCTTATTGCAGCGAATATTTTTCCCGGTGATATGCTGTTTAAAAACTTTGGTGTGACTCGACATCATCGTGTGATTTTCTATGACTATGATGAAATTAGTTATATGACAGATATGAATTTTCGTGCGATCCCTCCTGCTCGTTACCCTGAAGATGAATTAGCGAGCGAGCCTTGGTATAGCGTTGCACTCAATGATGTATTCCCTGAAGAATTTCGCTATTTTTTATGTAGTGATAAACAAGTCTGTCGCTATTTTGAAACTCAACATCGTGATCTTTTATCACCAGAATATTGGCAACAACAACAGCGAAGAATTAAAGAAGGGTATATTGAAGATGTTTACGCTTATGCTCAAACTAAGAGATTTAGGAAAAAATAAAAATAAAGATAGGTATAAGGGGATACCTATCTTTATTGGATAAAACCTATTTTTGTATTGAGATAATCAGCGTTGAGTGCCTGCAACGGCTTCTTTAGCTAATTCAGTAATACGCTGGAAATCACCTGCTTTCACCGCATCATTAGGCACTAACCAAGAACCCCCAATACAAAGCACGCTCTCAAGTGCAAGGTAATTACGATAGTTTTCTGGCGAGATGCCACCAGTTGGGCAGAAGCGAATTGTTGAGAATGGTCCTGCAATTGCTTTTAAAGCCTTTACCCCACCATTCGCTTCTGCTGGGAAAAATTTAAATTCATTTAAGCCATAACTCATACCGAGCATTAGCTCAGAAACTGTTGAGATACCCGGAATTAAAGGGATTGTTCCAGCTACTGCAGCTTTGAGTAGCGCTTCAGTTAAACCAGGGCTAATAGCAAATTGAGCACCTGCTTCAGTAACTTGTGCTAACTGTTGTGGATTAATCACGGTTCCTGCACCCACAATGGCTTCTGGGACTTCTTTCGCAATACGTCGAATAGCTTCAATCGCGCAATCTGTACGTAATGTGACTTCTAAAACTTTTACACCACCGGCGACTAATGCTTTTGCAACAGGGACTGCATCATCAATATGGTTGATAACAATAACAGGAACAACAGGCCCTGATTTTAGTACAGACTCTGCACTTGTATTCCAATGATTCATCATTTGTATTTCCTAATTAGAAAATGGTGAGCAAATGAATTAAATCTGCTCCTCGTTAGGCATTAAAACTTGTTGCCATTAAAAATCAATACAACAAGCACCTTGTTCAGCTCCGGATAAATGACGACGCAAATTCACAAACAGTTCACGGCCACAGCCTATATCGTTCGCACTTAAATCAGGCATCTTATCTTGGCGAGCATTGAGTGTTTGTTCATCAACAAGGAGTGTTAACTCACCTGTTTTACCATTAACACGAATGATATCACCATCACGTACTTTGGCTAATAAACCGCTATTTACAGCCTCTGGTGTAACATGAATTGCAGCGGGAACTTTACCTGAAGCCCCTGAAAGTCGACCATCTGTCACTAATGCTACTTTATAACCTTTATCCATTAATACACCTAAAGGTGGCATCAGCTTATGCAATTCAGGCATACCGTTAGCTTGTGGTCCTTGATAACGCACAACAACCACACAATCTTTATTTAGCTCACCGGTTTCAAATTTAGCGGCAATATCATGTTGGCTATTAAACACCACAGCAGGGGCTTCAATAATTTTATTTTCATCAGGTACGGCAGAAGTTTTCATTACAGCTCGACCTAAATTACCCTGCATCACTTGTGTACCACCATGGGATGAGAATGGTGTATTGATATCAGCAATGACATCTTTATCTAAAGAGCTCGTTGTACCTTCGCGCCAATCCAGTTTACCCTCATTTAACCAAGGTTCTAAGGTATAACGCTCAATGCCAAACCCTGCAACAGTATTGACATCACGATGAATTAAGCCTTTTTTCAGTAGTTCACGAATAATCAGTGCAATACCACCTGCTGCTTGAAACTGATTGATATCGGCAGGGCCATTAGGATAAATACGAGCAATAAGTGGCACAACTTGAGAAAGTTCAGAGAAATCATCCCAATTAATGATAATGCCAGCTGCGCGTGCCATGGCGACTAAGTGCATAGTGAGGTTAGTTGAACCACCTGTTGTGAGTAGCGCAATAATGCCATTAACAATGACTTTTTCATCAACTAACTGACCGATAGGAAGATAATTACCTGAGTTTTCTGTCAATCGTACAATCTGACTTGCCGCAGCATCTGTTAATGCATCACGCAATGGTGTATTTGGATGGACAAAAGAAGCGCCAGGTAGATGTAATCCCATCATTTCCATGACCATCTGATTTGAGTTCGCTGTACCGTAAAAGGTGCAGGTACCAATGCTATGGTAAGACGCTGCTTCGGCTTCTAATAAAGCATGGCGATCTACTTTACCTTCAGCATAGAGTTGGCGAATACGGACTTTTTCTTTATTGGGTAAACCGCTAGTCATAGGGCCTGCGGGAACAAAAATCGCAGGAAGATGACCAAAAGAGAGCGCTGCCATCGTCAGTCCGGGAACAATTTTATCGCAGATCCCTAAATAGAGTGCCCCATCAAACATATTATGGGATAAACCAACTGCCGCTGACATTGCAATCACATCACGACTCAGGAGCGATAACTCCATACCATCTTGTCCCTGAGTGACTCCGTCGCACATTGCCGGAACACCGCCTGCTACTTGTCCTACAGCACCAACAGCATGTAATGCTTTTTTAATTTTTTGAGGATAATTTTCATATGGCTGATGAGCCGACAACATATCATTGTAAGCCGTGATAATGGCAATATCATTATGAACCATATTTTTCAGGCGATTTTTGTCGTCAGCCTGACAAGCAGCGAAACCATGAGCCAAATTACCACAAGCCAATTGAGCACGATGTACAGTTTGGCTTTTTGCGGCTTCGATTTTTTTCAGATAAGCACGACGAGTTACATGTGAGCGAGCAATAATGCGCTCAGTCACCTGTTTTACTGTCTCATTAAGCGGAACAAAGTCGTTCTGAATTGGGTCATGGTTTTTAGGGTTCATAATGATGCTTCCTTTATTCACACAGGGTGATGAGCGTTACTATTGGCTATGAAAAGAGAGTATTTGAATTTAGCTATAGTATTTGTTACCGGTAACATTGTTACGGGTAACAAGAAGAGTTGCAATACTCTTAATGCGTCTTAAACAACATCTGTGATCAACATCAATTTTTTTAGGTGATAAATAACAGTTTTTTAATATTTAACGAATATAAAGCCGAAACTCTGTCTTTTTAAAAAGCTGAATCGGTTTAATTAAGGAGTTCCTTCCTCATTGTTTGGTAATGAGGAAGGTGAAAGAGAGGATCAGCTTTTTACCCCACCATATTCACGGCTAATTTGTTTTGCTGCTTTGATAACCATTGCGCCTAATTCAGTGATACGTGAATCAGTCATTCTAGAAACCGGGCCTGAAAGTGAAATTGCTGCAAAAGGCTGGTGGTGTTCATCATAAATACAAGCACCAATACAGCGTAAGCCTAAAGCATGCTCTTCATCATCGAAAGAAAAACCTTGTTTACGGGCTTGCTCTAAGTTTTCTTTTAGTGAAGAAGGGAGTGTTCGGGTGTGAGGTGTATAAGCCATTAAGCCTTTTTTCTGGAGCAAAGGCAGTAATTTATTTTCTGGCAACGTAGAAAGGAACGCTTTACCCGCACCGGATGCGTGCATCGGTAATTTACCGCCAATAGGCGCCGACATTCTCATTAGCGCATTACATTGCACTTGATCGACAATCACGGCATCAAATTCAATTTGGTCAAGAATAGCCAGATTGACGGTTTCACCAGAATCTTCCATCAACTGACGCAAAATAGGATGCACCATGACCAAAAGATTACGAGTTTGTAGAAAGCTACTGCCAACAATAAAGGCGTGTGTACCAACAACCCACAATCCTAAATCGCCAACTTGACGGACAAAACCATGTTGCTGAAGTGTCGTGAGTAAGCGGTGTGTTGTGGAATTAGGTAATCCAGCTTGAAAGGCGAGATCGGTTAGGGCGATACCACCCGGAGATTCGGAAATATATTCCAATAATGTCAGTCCTCGACTTAATGACTGAACGGGGCCTCCTTGTGTAGTGCTTTGAGTGGCAGTTGTTTTCGTCTTACGCACTTTTTTATTTGTAGGGGAAACTGTCATGTATACACTCCAGAAATGCTATCCATATTAGTATCTATTATGAACTATCCCGTGTAATAAAACTCCTCCGATCACTGCATTTTTCAAAACAATATGTGTGATAAGAAATATTTATTAAAAGTATTTATCACTAAGTGAAAATCTCTCATCTTCGTCTTAGAAATCTTTGCAAAAAGATATGGTAGGATAAAAAAACAACGAAAGAAAAATAAAGAAATAAGAATAAAAACATTCTCGATTAAGAGGAAGCAACGTGGCAAACATAAAACAACAACTGGTGGAAGCATTAGAAAAACGCATCTTAGTACTTGATGGCGCAATGGGGACAATGATCCAGCAATATCAACTAACAGAAGCTGATTATCGAGGTGAACGTTTTGCTGATTGGAATTGTGATGTTAAAGGAAATAATGATCTTTTAGTGTTAACACAGCCCCAGATTATTGCGGATATACATGATGCTTATTTTCAAGCGGGTGCTGATATTGTTGAAACCAATACCTTTAACTCAACTTCCATTGCGATGGCTGATTATCACATGGAGTCACTCTGTTTCGAGCTAAATGAAGAGGCTGCAAAATTAGCAAAAGCCTGTGCAGATAAATGGAGTGCTTTAACACCTGATAAACCGCGTTATGTCGCGGGTGTGTTAGGGCCAACAAACAGAACAGCATCTATATCCCCAGATGTTAATGATCCAGCTTTTCGTAATGTTTCGTTTGATAAGCTGGTGGAAGCTTATCGAGAAGCAACGCGCGGATTAATTAAAGGCGGCGTTGATTTAATTATGGTCGAAACTATTTTCGACACACTAAACGCGAAAGCCGCTATTTTTGCGATTAAATGTGAATTTGAATCGCTCAATATTGAATTACCTGTGATGATATCTGGCACCATTACAGATGCATCAGGGAGAACCTTAACAGGGCAAATAACAGAAGCGTTCTACCACTCTTTACGTCATGCTGATGCGCTCTCATTTGGTCTAAACTGCGCGTTAGGGCCTAAAGAATTACGTCAATATATTCAAACACTTTCACAAATTTCTGAAACTTATGTTAGTGCTCACCCTAATGCTGGTTTGCCTAATGCATTTGGAGGCTATGATTTAGATGCCCAAGAAATGGCTGAGCAAATTAAAGAATGGGCGCAAGCGGGTTTTCTCAATATTGTAGGGGGATGTTGTGGAACAACACCTGCACATATTCTTGCCATTTCACAAGCAGTAGAAGGTATCGCACCAAGAGTATTACCGACTATTAAAAAAGCATGTCGCCTTTCAGGTTTAGAGCCTTTAGTGATTGATGATAATTCACTGTTTGTAAATGTGGGGGAACGAACTAACGTCACAGGTTCCGCGAAATTTAAGCGCTTGATAAAAGAAGGCAATTACCAAGAAGCATTGGATGTTGCACGTCAGCAAGTTGAAAATGGTGCTCAAATCATCGATATCAACATGGATGAAGGCATGTTAGATGCGGTGGAAGCTATGACTCGTTTTCTCAATCTTATTGCCGGTGAGCCTGATATTGCCAAGGTTCCGGTGATGATTGACTCTTCAAAATGGGAAGTAATAGAAGAGGGACTAAAATGCATTCAAGGCAAAGGTATTGTTAACTCTATTTCGATGAAAGAAGGAGAAATACCTTTTCTTGAACACGCTAAATTAGTACGTAAATATGGTGCCGCTGTCGTTGTTATGGCGTTTGATGAAGTGGGGCAAGCGGATACTCGAGAGCGTAAAATCGAAATTTGTCGCCGAGCTTATCAACTACTCACAGAGCAAGCAGGTTTTCCACCTGAAGATATTATTTTTGATCCTAATATTTTTGCCGTTGCAACTGGTATTGCTGAACATAATAATTATGCTGTTGATTTTATTGAAGTTTGTGCAGATATTAAATCTCAACTACCTTATGCCTTAATTTCTGGTGGGGTCTCTAACGTTTCATTCTCATTTCGGGGTAACGATCCTGTTCGTGAGGCTATTCACTCCGTTTTTCTCTATTATGCCGTCAAAAATGGTATGGATATGGGAATTGTGAATGCAGGGCAACTTGCCATTTACGACTCATTACCGGATGAACTGCGTAATGCGGTTGAAGACGTCATTTTAAATCGCCATGAAGAGAGCACCGACAATTTATTAGCACTTGCTGAGCGTTATCGCGGTAGTAAAAGTGATGAGCAAAATCATCAGTTAGCAGAATGGCGACAATGGGATGTAGAAAAACGCTTAGAATACGCGTTAGTAAAAGGGATCACCGAATTTATTGTTGAAGATACGGAAGCTTGTCGTCAACAAGCATCAAGCCCAATTGAAGTCATCGAAGGGCCATTGATGAATGGTATGAATACAGTGGGTGATTTGTTTGGCGAAGGCAAAATGTTTTTACCCCAAGTTGTGAAATCAGCTCGTGTGATGAAACAAGCGGTTGCTTATCTCGAACCTTATATTCAAGCGACAAAACAAGCAGGTACTTCTGCAGGTAAAATTTTACTCGCTACCGTAAAAGGGGATGTTCACGATATTGGTAAAAATATTGTCGGAGTTGTTTTACAGTGCAATAACTACGAAATTATCGATTTAGGTGTGATGGTGCCTTGCGATAAAATTTTGCAAACAGCAATTGATGAAAAAGTCGATATTATTGGTCTTTCAGGGCTGATCACACCTTCACTGGATGAGATGGTGAATGTTGCTAAGGAGATGGAAAGGCGCGGTTTTTCTTTACCATTAATGATTGGTGGAGCAACAACATCTAAAGCGCATACGGCAGTAAAAATAGAACCCAATTACAGTCATCCTACCGTTTATGTACAAAATGCATCGAGAACTGTAGGTGTTGTTGCCGCACTATTATCTGAAACACAAAAAGCGGATTTTGTTGCAAAAACACGGCGCGAATATGAAGTCGTACGCCAGCAATATGCCAGAAAAAAACCTCGTACGCCTCCTGTTTCTTTAGAAGCTGCACGACAGAATGCGCTACAAATTGATTGGCAAAATTACATACCACCAAAGCCTAATCAATTAGGCGTGCAGGAGATCTCTGCAAGTATTGAAACCTTGCGTGAGTATATCGATTGGACACCTTTCTTTATGACGTGGTCTTTAGCGGGTAAATATCCTCGAATTTTAGAAGATGACGTGGTGGGCGAAGAAGCAAAACGTGTATTTGCCGATGCAAATGCGATGCTGGATAAATTAAGTCGCGAAAAATTATTAACACCAAAAGGAATTGTTGGGTTATTTCCTGCAAATCGTGTTGGTGATGATATTGTGATTTATCGCGATGAAACTAGGCAACAACCGTTGTTATATAGCTGCCATTTACGTCAGCAGACAGAGAAAAAAGAGTTTCCTAACTACTGTTTAGCCGATTTTATTGCTCCTGTAGAAAGTGGTGTTCCTGACTATTTCGGTGCTTTTGCTGTAACAGGAGGGTTAGAAGAAGACACGCTCGCCAATGCTTATGATAATGCTCATGATGATTACAATAAGATTATGGTGAAAGCACTATCAGACCGTCTTGCTGAAGCTTTTGCGGAATACCTTCACCAACAAGTGAGAACAAAAATTTGGGGATATAACCCTGATGAAGCTCTCTCTAATGACGAGCTTATTCGAGAAAAATATCAAGGAACACGACCTGCACCAGGATATCCGGCTTGTCCTGAACACACAGAAAAAGCCAAAATTTGGCAACTGCTTGATGTTGAAAATCGTATTGGTATGAAGCTAACAGATGCTTATGCAATGTGGCCAGGTGCTTCAGTATCCGGTTGGTATTTTAGTCATCCTGAAAGTAAATATTTTGCAGTTGCTCAAATTCAAAAAGATCAGGTTGACGATTACGCAAAACGTCGAGGGATGAGTGTTAGTGAAGTTGAACGTTGGTTAGCGCCTAATTTAGGGTATGAGTCTTAATTTGTCTTTATTCTAAGATCTTCAACAATATAATAATCTAGAGGGGATAGCGATATCCCCTTGTTATTTCCTCTCGCAGTTCCCATTAAAGGTGTATAAGCTATAAGCCTGTATCAGAAAAAAGGACATGACGATGAACTATACTTTGTACCTTCAGAAAACCCCACCTGCTGGCGTTGAGGTGCCGTTTCCTTCTTTAGCAAAAGGGAATTATCCATTAAGTGAAGTTTTAATTAATGCTTTTTTAAATCTGATGCAATTAACAGGAAGTTTAGATACAGAGGCAATTTTAGACGAAAAAGCATTTGACAATATTTGGCTAAAAGCAGAAATGACGCCTGCACGAATTGAAGAAGTTGGAGACTATATTTATCATAAAATTCCTACTTCTCCAGAGCCTGTTGAAGAAGAAATCGTGTTATTTAAGCAGGCAATGAAAGAGGAAGAGGCGTTATTAGCCAAAGAAAGTGACAAAGAAGGTCATATTCCTATTCATAAATTTGCCACTAATGATGGTTGGATTGTCACTCCGAATGAGTGTGAAATCATTGCAGCTACGCTTACCGCTAAGTTACTAGAAGATAACCGAGTTTTTGTTGAGAAAATTGCAAAGATGTCTCATCTAGCTCATCGTTCTTTAGAAATTGCTTTAATTGATTTTGGTAAATTTAACCAATTTGCGAAAAAATATGGCGGTTATCGAGTGTATTAAAAATAAAATATTTTTAATGTAACGTATGAAAAGTAGAAGAGAAATAATGTCTTATCTCTCTTCTATATCTTGAAATTAGTCATTAATTAAAACAGTGTATCATGTAATTTACGCACAATATTATCCGCATCTTTGCCATCAACTAATAAGCATAAATTGTGAGTACTTGCACCATGGCTGATCATCCGAATATTGTAATCTTCTAATGCGCCAAAAATCTGGCTTCCTAAGCCATTCACTTGTGAGAGTGAATTACCGATAATCGCAACCAGAGCCAAATTTTCTTCTACTTCAACACGACATAATGCGGATAGTTCCGTTAAGAGCGCATTGGTTAATAAACTACCTGATGCGCTGGTGGTACCTGTTGTATCGAGGGTTAACGCAATGCTTACTTCAGATGTGGTTATCACATCAACAGAGATATGATGACGCGATAAAATAGTAAATATTTCTGCTAAAAAACCGCGTGCATGAAGCATTTTCAGGCTATGTAACGTGAGTAAAGTTTGTTTTCTACGTAGCGCAATCGCGCGAAATACAGGTGGATTTTCTGTTTGAGCACAAACTAATGTGCCACCTTCTTCGGGGGCTTTACTTGAGCCAACAAATACAGGAATACCACTACGAACTGCGGGTAATAATGTCGCAGGATGCAAAATTTTAGCGCCAAAAGTTGCCATTTCAGCCGCTTCATCAAAAGCGATTTGATCGATACGATGCGCCTCTGGCACTATTCTTGGGTCAGTGCTGTAAATGCCTGGTACATCTGTCCAGATATCTACACGAGACATTCCCAGCGCCTCACCAATCAGAGCAGCCGTATAATCACTACCACCACGACCTAGCGTTGTTGTTCTACCTTTTGGCTCTTGACCAATAAAGCCTTGTGTGACAATCACTGTTTCCTCTAAACGAGGTTGAATAAGGCTTTGTGTGAGCTCTGTTAATTGCATCATATCGGGTTCAGCATGGCAAAACAGATCGTTGGTTTTCATCACTTTTCTGACATCAAACCAGTCTGCTTGTACACCTTTTTCACGCAATAGTTCAACAAAGAGCAATGTTGACATTAATTCACCGTGGCTGACTAATTCATCTGTTAATGCATCAGATGTGGCAAGTGACGCTGCTTCTGAGAGCATCTCAATATTCTCAAGCAGGCGATTTATTTCTTGAGAAATAATTTCTGGCTGAGAAAGCTGATTGATAATCGCATACTCAATATCACGCACTTGTGAGAGTAAAGCTTCTCGTTGTGAAAGTTCAGTCCCTGATGCAAGTTCAATTAATAAATTAGTTATTCCCGCAGATGCCGAAAGAACGACGACACGAACTGATTTTTGTTTAAGAATAATATCTGCACACTTTTCCATTGCTGAATAGTTAGCAACACTAGTGCCACCAAATTTAGCGATAGTGTATGGCGATGATGCAGATGAAGGCGTAGCAGTATTATCAGTCATTGTCGTATTCCTTTAGGCAAAAATGAGATGTTGGACACAACTTAGAAATATCGGTTATTAAGTAGAGAGTCAATGTAGAGTGAAGAATAATCAATTTAATTAATAATCAGCTCTGCATTATCGGTTTTACCTATGAAAGTAATTAGTACTAGATTTGTTGAATGGTTTTGACCAATATCATCAAATGAGAAAGAATTGACTGTAACTATTAAATGTCAGGCTACAATCTGAGAATATCAGATTGTAATCTTAAGAGAGTATTGTGAATGAAAAATGTAAACCCAACCCAAACACTCGCCTGGAAGGCATTAGAAAACCATTTTTCGGTTATCAAAGATACCGAGATGAAAACACTTTTTGCTCAGGAACCATCACGCTTTGAGCAATTTTCAAAAGTATTTTCAGACCAAATTCTAGTGGATTTTTCAAAAAACCGTATTACGAAAGAAACATTAGATAAATTGCAGGCTTTGGCTAAGGAATGTGACGTAGAAGGTGCGATACATAGCATGTTTACGGGTGAAAAAATCAACCGTACTGAAGATCGTGCTGTATTGCATACCGCATTACGTAATCGTAGCAATACTCCCGTCATCGTTGATGGCAAAGATGTCATGCCAGAAGTTAATGCCGTGCTGAATAAAATGAAACAGTTCAGTGAACGTATTATTAGTGGCGAATGGAAAGGTTATACAGGCAAAGCAATTACTGATGTTGTAAATATTGGTATCGGTGGGTCCGATCTCGGCCCTTATATGGTAACAGAAGCATTACGTCCGTATAAAAACCACCTTACTATGCATTTCGTTTCGAATGTTGATGGTACACATATTGCCGAAACACTGAAAAAATGTGATCCCGAAACGACATTATTCTTAATTGCGTCAAAAACATTTACCACACAAGAGACCATGACAAATGCGCATTCAGCAAGAGATTGGTTCTTAGCATCAGCGAAAGAGAGTGCTTTTGTCGCTAAACATTTCGTCGCGTTATCTACGAATAGCACCGAAGTTGAAAAATTTGGTATTGATACGGCTAACATGTTTGAGTTTTGGGATTGGGTCGGTGGTCGTTATTCATTATGGTCAGCAATTGGTTTATCTATCGCGTTATCTGTTGGTTATGACAACTTTGAGCAATTACTGGAAGGTGCTCATGCAATGGATAACCACTTTAGAACCGCTGATGCTGAAAATAACATCCCAACAATCCTTGCACTGATTGGCATTTGGTATAACAATTTTTTTGGTACAGAAACTGAAGCGATTCTGCCATACGATCAGTACATGCATCGTTTTGCTGCTTACTTCCAACAAGGCAATATGGAGTCAAATGGTAAGTATATTGATCGCGATGGAAATAAAGTCAGTTACCAAACAGGGCCTATTATTTGGGGCGAACCGGGTACAAATGGCCAACATGCGTTTTATCAACTGATCCATCAAGGTACAAAAATTATCCCTTGTGATTTTATTGCACCTGCAATTAGCCATAATCCTCTATCTGATCATCATGCAAAACTGATGTCTAACTTTTTTGCTCAAACAGAAGCACTCGCTTTTGGTAAAACTCGTGAGCAAGTTGATGCTGAATTTGCCGCAGCAGGAAAAGATCCTAAAACCATGGACTATGTTGCACCTTTTAAAGTATTTGAAGGTAATCGACCAACAAACTCTATTTTATTAAAAGAAATTACGCCTTATTCATTGGGTGCATTGATTGCCATGTATGAACATAAGATCTTTGTACAAGGTGTTATTTTCAATATCTTCACGTTTGACCAATGGGGTGTTGAATTAGGTAAACAGCTAGCTAACCGCATTCTTCCTGAATTAGAAGGTAAGGAAAGTGTTAACAGCCATGATAGCTCAACAAATAATCTGATTAATCGTTATAAAGCATGGCGTTAATCGAATAAACTGAATATAAGTAGTCGGTTAGATACAAAGGAGGTTTTTATGGCCTCCTTTATTTTTCGAATGTTTCGTGCTCAATCTAATTTTCTTTTAACGCTTTTTTAGATTATTTATGCGAAATGTTATCAGCTTTTAACTTCCCTTAGTCACATCATGATATCCTTATGAATAATAAATCGCACAAGCTAGGATCATCAACGCGTGATGATGAAATAATGTTCAAAAAATCAATAATTACTCCCGCTCCTATCCATTGGTTACCTAATGAGGAACACGAAAGTATTAAAGAAAGTACATTAAGTTGGTTAATGGAATTAGGCTCGATGACTCGACGTTTTGAGCAATATTGTAATAAAGTCACTGTAATGCCTTACCAAGAAGGATTTGTTGACTTTATTGAACCCGCTGACGAAAGAGCGTGTTTACCCAAAAGTCAGCGTTATTGGTTAAGAGAAGTGGTATTGTGTGGTGATGATATTCCTTGGTTATTAGGGCGGACGTTAGTGCCAGAAGAGACATTGACAGGCGAAGACAGAAAACTGGTCAATCTAAGAACCGTTCCACTTGGGCGTTATCTGTTTCAGGAAACAACCTTAAGTCGTGATTTTATTCATATCGGGCAACAAAATGGGTATTGGTTACGCCGTTCTCGTTTTCAGCTTTCAGATAAACCTTTATTATTAACCGAGATGTTTCTACCTGCATCACCAGTTTATGAGAAGTAATTAAGGGGAGCTAAAATTGGAGGGAAGTATGACGCAAAGTAAATGGCAAGCATATAGCCGTTTAATGCGTATAGATAAACCTATCGGAGCGCTATTACTACTTTGGCCAACTTATTGGGCTTTGTGGATTGCTGCTAAAGGCTTTCCAGATTGGCATATTCTGATTGTCTTTACTATTGGCGTGTTCTCTATGCGTGCCGCTGGGTGTGTAATAAACGACTTTGCTGACCGAAAAATTGATGGCAGTGTTGAACGAACTAAAAATAGACCATTACCTAGTGGGGCAGTGACAGAAAAAGAGAGCAAAATCTTATTTATCGTTTTGGTACTCTTGTCATTTGCATTAGTTCTAACACTTAACACCATGACTATTTGGCTCTCTGTGGCAGGGCTTGCACTGGCGTGGTTTTATCCTTTCGTTAAACGGTTTAGTAACTTACCTCAGCTTATTTTAGGTATGGCTTTTGGCTGGTCAATTCCAATGGGATTTGCCGCCGTTTCTGAAACTTTGCCGTTAGTGTGCTGGCTATTATTCCTGGTTAATATTGTCTGGTCTGTTATTTACGATACGCAATATGCAATGGTTGATCGTAATGATGATATAAAAATAGGGGTTAAATCTACTGCTATTTTATTCGGTCGTTATGACAAAATTATTATCGGTATTTTACAACTGGTGATGCTGGCATTATTAGTGGGTATTGGTATTTTGCTGAATTTGAAAGGTATCTACTACTGGTCGCTATTGTTAGTCACAGCTCTGTTTATTTATCAACAGAAGCTTATTGCAGAGCGTGAAAGAGCGCCGTGTTTCCAAGCTTTTATGAATAATAACTATGTTGGTTTTGTTTTATTTGCGGGTATTTTATTTAGTTATTTTTAAGATAAATAAGCGCTAAAGTATTCTCTAGTATTGAGTAGAAATAAAAAGGGATAAGCAATGAGCTTATCCCTTTTCTATTTCGGTCATAATGCTATTTACTGATTATTCATCAGCTTTAGGCTCACTTTTTTCGTCAACAGTTTGTACTAAATTGTTATCTTCAGTGATCCCGACGCTTTCAATGGTTAAGCGAATTTCTGGTGACATTAATTTTGCAATCACTTGGTAAAGGGCAGATGCATCTGCTTTTAGGATATCTTCATTATCATTGAGATACCCTTCTTCACGTAGCGTTGAAACTAAGGTAGAGAATACCGCTTTATCAAAGAATTCAGGTGCGTTGATACCATGCAAAACTGAAAGACGTTGTGCCAAGATACGGCTCTCTTTTTCCAATAATGCACGGCTAATTTCAGGTGCAAAATTGAGTAAAGAGAGTGTAATGCCATAGCGTTGCAGTGTTTCTCTGACGCTGGCGGCTAAAAGCTGTAATGGACGAATACGCGCTGGGTTGATACGCAGTAAGCCATCACTATCACAACAAATCAGGCGCTGACGGCACAATTCTGCAATCAAAGTATTAATGACTTCAGGGAGTTCTTCTTTCTCATAACGAATAAATAGTTCCGCTTTAATAAGAGGGAAGATGAGCTCAACTTGTTTCATTAAATCATCACGATGAATTTTTTCATGATGTAAGACGATGCTTGCAATTAATGACGGAGTGATCATTAAGTGGATTGTGTTATTGCGGTAATAAGTCATTAATACCGCGCTTTCACGAGGGAGTACCACAATATCACCCAAACTGTCTTTTTCGACTTGGAATTTATCTGACTGTAGAGCGTGTTCTAATAAGGCTTTAGCGTTTTTATCAGACACAATCATATCCGTCGAATAAGGCACATTGCGTAATAATTGTAGATAACAATCTATTTGCTCTAACAGTTGTTCTCTCGTGAGTGCGCGTTGACGTGATGCCAATAAAGCTGTTGAAACAAGATTGATTGCATTAATAGATGCTGCATTATTGATATGAACCATAATGTTATCAGCGAGTGTGCTTACTGTTGGGTTTAACCAACTTGGGCGCTGTGGCTCAATGGGGTCAATATCATCACGCCATTGTGGTACAGCTTGATTTAAGTATTGTACAACAGAAATTGGCTCACCAAAGTTCACATAGCCTTGACCAAGGTTACGTAATTTACGTAATCCTCTGACCATCTGCATAAAGCCTTCTTTCTCTTTTGTTGCGCCACGTAATTCTTTGGCATAAGTTGCCACTTCCATAACGTGTTCATAACCAATGTAAATTGGAACAACAGAGATAGGACGTGTTTCACCACGCAACATGGCTTGTACCGTCATTGAAAGTGTTCCTGTTTTAGGATCTAACAATCGACCTGTACGAGAGCGACCACCTTCAACGAAATATTCAATGGAGTAGCCACGTGTAAATAGCTCGCCTAAATATTCACGAAAAATGGTGGAGTAAAGCTTGTTACCTTTAAAGGTTCTTCGAATAAAGAAAGCCCCTAAACGGCGGAAAATAGGGCCGGCTGGCCAGAAATTGAGGTTAATACCTGCTGCTATATGTGGGGGGACTAAACCTTGGTGGTAAAGTACATAAGAAAGCAGTAAGTAGTCCATGTGGCTACGGTGACAAGGAACATACACGATTTCATGCCCATCTTGCGCGAGTTTACGTACTCGTTCGGCATTATAAACGTTGATACCTTGGTAGAGCTTATTCCATGTCCAACTTAATACGCGATCACTAATACGCACTGCTTCATATGAGAAATTAGCTGCAATTTCTTCCATGATATCTGTGGCATTTTTACGCGCTTTGTCAAGTGAGATTTTCTTCGCTTTTGATTCATCTTCAATCGCTTTTTCAATTGCTTTTGATGAAAGCAATTTATTGAAGAGATCTTGGCGTGCTGGCAATTTAGGGCCAACAGCGGCTAAACGCTGGCGTGAAAAGTGAATACGTGCAACACGTGCAAGTTTTCTCGCTATACTCGTGTCCGTGCCGTGTTCGTTCGCCATTTCACGCATTGATACAGTGGGTGAAAAACGAACAAAACTATCACGACCTAACCAGAGGATAGCGATAAATTTTTGGATACCGTTAAGCACGCGTAAATGTGGAACACCATTATGGCCTTCACGACCAGGAGAGCGTCCAAACATCACAGAAACTGGCAACATCTCGATATCAAGATGTGGGTTATTACGGTGCGCATCAAGATAAGCGTGGAATGTCTTCACGGAATCTTTACGAGGATCGGGGGAGTAGTAACGGAATACTCTTGGGCCGTCATCAATAAAGACATAAGCAGGAAGCTTCGTACCGCCTATCTCAATGGGTTGCAGTGGATCAGGCAATCCTAAAGATAAACATTGCTGTCTTAATGTCAGTAAGTCCGCCTTTGAATGATAAGGCAGAACATAAAGGAAAGATCGCGACGTATCTAACCCTAATTCAGTGATAGGATCAGTCGGAACTCGTTTGCTTTTTACCAGTAATTTTAGTGGTAAATTCAATGTGTTATAATATAGTTTACGCCAAGCTGACATAAATAGTTGTAGCCTCTTATTAGCAATACTTCGAAAGCATAACAGAAAGTCTTTCGTAGATCTGTGGTGCTGTGACAATATTAATAGAGAAAAGTGGCAAAATAATCGTTTGTTTTCGATAGAGTTTATTATGGCTAATCAAAATAAAGGTCTTACCCGAATCATCAAAGCAGGTGGCTATTCATACAAAGGCATTCGTGCCGCTTGGATTAATGAAGCCGCTTTTAGACAAGAAGCAATTGTGACCTTGGTTGCAATTATCCTTTCATTTTTCATCGATGTCAGTGGTCTAGAGCGCATTTTACTCATTGGTTCCGTTGTATTGGTTGTGATCTTGGAACTGGTAAATAGCGCAATAGAAGCGGTTGTCGATCGAATTGGATCTGAATACCATGAATTATCCGGACGTGCAAAAGATATGGGTTCTGCCGCCGTTCTGATTGCTATTATATTGGGATTATTTACTTGGGTAACCATTCTTTGGGGGCATTTCTTCGCATAAAGTTAAAAATTTCGCTTTTTGTCGAAAAATAATCCAGAGATGCGTGTTTTATATTCATTTAAGGTTTCAAATCGTCATATACCTGTATATACTCACAGTTTGACTGTATAAACAAACAGGGGGCGGAATGAAAGCATTAACTGCAAGGCAGCAGCAGGTTTACGATTTGGTTCGTGATCACATTTCGCAAACGGGTATGCCACCAACACGGGCTGAAATAGCTTCCCAGCTTGGGTTTCGCTCACCAAATGCGGCAGAAGAGCACTTAAAAGCTCTTGCTCGTAAAGGCGTGATAGAAATTGTCTCTGGTGCATCCAGAGGTATCCGTTTGCTAATGGAAGAAGAGCCAGAAGGATTGCCATTAATTGGGCGAGTCGCGGCGGGTGAACCACTTTTAGCGCAAGAGCATATTGAAAGCCATTATCAAGTTGACCCAATGCTATTTAAACCAAGTGCAGATTTTTTATTGCGCGTTAATGGCATGTCAATGAAAGATATCGGTATTATGGATGGTGATTTACTTGCTGTGCATAAAACACAAGATGTTCACAATGGGCAAGTGATTGTGGCGCGTATTGAAGATGAAGTGACAGTAAAGCGCTTCAAGAAAAGCGGTAATAAAATTGAGCTTCATGCAGAAAACCCAGAGTTTTCACCAATTATCGTCGATTTACGCGAACAAAGCTTTACTGTGGAAGGTTTAGCCGTTGGGGTTATTCGTAACGGCGAATGGCTGTAATTTGTGCCAAAGTAAGTCAACAAAACTTATTTTAAAAAGATGCAGATGATGTGTAAAAACATAAAATCATCTGCATTTTTTTATGTCTAGACTTACTGACAGTTGCTCAATCAACGTGGCTTATAGTCACCGGTTTTTTTCTGCTTAAGATTATCATCCATACTATGATCATGATGACAACCTTCAGGATGGGTACACTCTTGTGCTTCGTGGCATTGTGAACACAATCCATGAATTTCGATGACGCTATGTCGTAAATGAAATCCACTCTCTTTTGCTAGTAATGAAATCGCATCTTCGATTTTATGACTATTCTTTTCAGTGACAGATAAGCAACGGTCACAAATTAGCATTACTGACGTATGTTCAACATCATCAAAATGATGACAAAGCACATAACTGTTGGTGGATTCTATTTTATGAATAAATCCTTGCTCAAGTAAAAACTCTAATCCGCGATAGACTGTTGGCGGTTTTGCTTGAGGCTCAACTTGGCGTAATAAATCCAATAAATCATATGCGCTGATAGCAGAAGGTTGCTGGATTATCAGACGTAATACTGCCAGACGTTGTGAAGTCAGGCGAACACCTCGTTTCTGGCAGATCTTTTCTGCCTGAGCGAGCAATTTCTCTTCATTCATGGGGATAAGATGCTCTCAGACGTTGTTAATAACATAGATCCTATCATATTTTTCAAGAGTAAACCTTTGTGTAAAGTGAGGTTTTGTGAAAATAACTGTAGGATTACATCCTTTTTAACAGGATCTGCTGTTCGATAAAAAACATGTTTTCTTTCAACAATATAAAGTAGGTACTTTTAAAGAGAGATAAATACGTAATAATTTATCGTGTAAAGCAAGTTGATTCACATGGGCGAAATAGTTTTTCATGTTGATATGTACTGACCATTAGTAACAAAAAACCCAGCCTAAGCTGGGTTAATTTTTTAGATGGTTTTAGATAATTTTTTCTGAACCTTAAAACGGAATGTCGTCATCAAAATCCATTGGTGGTTCATTGCTTGGTGCTGGAGCTGCAGCGGGTTGTTGTGGGCGAGATTGAGCACCACCGCTAAATTGTTGTGATGCTTGTGGCTGTTGTGGTTGACCCCAACTGCCTTGGCCACCTTGAGATGGCGCGCTATCTTGGCCGCCACGGCCACCTAACATCTGCATTGTGCCGCCGATATTAACAACAACTTCAGTGCTATATCTGTCTTGGCCGCTTTGGTCTTGCCATTTACGTGTTTGTAATTGGCCTTCGATATACACTTGTGAACCTTTACGCAGATATTCGCCTGCAATTTCCGCTAATTTGCCGAAAATTACCACACGGTGCCACTCGGTTTTTTCTTTCATTTCACCGGTTTGTTTATCGCGCCAGCTTTCTGATGTTGCCAATGTTAGGTTGGCAACTGCACCGCCACTTGGCATATAACGGATTTCTGGATCCTGCCCTAAATTACCGATAAGAATAACTTTGTTTACGCCTCTGCTCGCCATGTGAGGTACTCCTGCGAAAGTAAATTTTTTGAAATCATAAGCGAATAAGTTTATCACGTACGCTAAAATTTGAATATGACGTGTGATGAATTTCTCAATTGTGAACATTGTCGAAATTTTTTTGTCTCAAAATGACAGGTTTACATCATCATTCAATTTCACTATATATACTGTATATCCATTCAGTTAACTTTGTGTCATAATTATCCGATTATTTCTTTTTCGGCGACTCTCTCAATCCGGGATATATTCATGGATAAAATCGAAGTACGGGGCGCTCGCACCCATAATCTAAAAAATATCAATTTGGTCATTCCTCGCGATAAACTTATTGTTATTACGGGACTTTCAGGCTCAGGTAAATCCTCTTTAGCCTTTGATACGCTTTATGCAGAAGGGCAACGACGTTATGTTGAATCACTTTCTGCTTATGCTCGTCAGTTTCTTTCGTTAATGGAAAAGCCTGATGTTGATCACATTGAAGGTTTATCTCCCGCTATTTCGATTGAACAAAAATCTACATCACATAACCCACGTTCAACGGTGGGAACCATCACCGAAATACACGATTACCTACGTCTCTTATTTGCGCGTGTTGGTGAACCTCGTTGCCCTGATCATGATATTCCATTAGCCGCTCAAACAGTGAGCCAAATGGTTGATAATGTACTTGAGCAACCAGAGGGTAAGCGCTTAATTCTGTTAGCACCTGTGGTGAAAGAACGTAAAGGTGAGCATATTAAGCTACTCAATAATCTTGCTGCTCAAGGTTATATTCGTGCGCGTATTGATGGCGAAGTGTGTGATCTTTCTGATCCACCAACATTAGAATTACAGAAAAAACATACCATTGAAGTGGTAATTGACCGTTTTAAAGTACGTGACGATCTGGCTCAACGCTTAGCGGAATCTTTTGAAACTGCGTTAGAACTTTCAGGTGGTACTGCCGTTATCTCTGATATGGATGATAACAATGCAGAAGACATTATTTTTTCTGCAAACTTTGCTTGTCCTGTTTGTGGCTACAGCATGAGCGAGTTAGAACCTCGTTTATTCTCTTTTAATAACCCCGCAGGGGCTTGTCCAACTTGTGATGGTTTAGGTGTTCAGCAATTTTTTGATCCTGAATTAGTGATCCAAAATAGAGACATCTCCCTTGCTGGTGGTGCCATCAAAGGGTGGGATCGCCGTAACTTCTACTATTTCCAAATGTTACGCTCATTGGGTGAGCACTATCATTTTGATGTTGAAGCACCATTTAATTCGTTACCAGATAATATTCAAAAAGTCATTTTAACGGGATCAGGTAAAGAGAATATTGAATTTAAATACACAAACGATCGTGGTGATGTTGTTGTTCGTCATCATCCTTTTGAAGGTGTATTAAATAATATGGAACGCCGTTACCGCGAGACAGAATCTAGTGCGGTACGTGAGGAGCTTTCTAAATATATTAGTAATCGTTCTTGTGCTTCTTGTGGAGGTACACGTTTACGCCGAGAAGCGCGCCATGTGTATGTTGAAAACACCACATTGCCTGAAATAGCAGATTACAGTATTGGTCATGCCATGACCTTTTTCCAAAATCTAAAATTGAGCGGTCAGCGAGCGAAGATTGCAGAAAAAGTCTTAAAAGAGATCAGTGACCGATTAAAATTTTTGGTCAATGTGGGATTAAATTACCTCACACTTTCTCGTTCTGCAGAAACTTTATCAGGTGGTGAAGCTCAACGTATTCGCTTAGCCAGTCAGATTGGTGCGGGATTAGTTGGTGTGATGTATGTATTGGATGAACCTTCGATAGGGTTACATCAACGAGATAACGATCGTCTACTTGAAACGCTGATCCACTTGCGTAATTTGGGTAACACTGTGATCGTCGTAGAACATGACGAAGATGCCATCCGTGCCGCTGATCATGTTATTGATATTGGTCCTGGTGCCGGTGTTCATGGTGGTGAAATTGTCGCTCAAGGGACGCTTGAAGATATTATTAATAACCCGAATTCATTAACGGGGAAATTCTTAAGTGGTGAACGTCGCATCGCAATTCCAGAACAACGAGTGCCTGTTGATCGCGAAAAAATGCTGACCATTCTTGGCGCAAAAGGTAATAACCTAAAAAATGTAAATCTAAAATTACCAGTAGGTTTATTTACCTGTATTACAGGTGTTTCAGGATCAGGTAAATCAACGTTGATCAACGATACGTTATTCCCTATCGCACAACGCCAATTAAATGGGGCGACAAATAGTGTACCTGCACCTTACTTAGATGTTGAAGGGCTAGAATATTTCGATAAAGTGATTGATATTAACCAAAGCCCAATTGGTCGTACTCCTCGTTCAAACCCCGCAACTTATACCGGTGTTTTTACGCCTATTCGTGAGCTATTTGCGGGTGTACCTGAATCTCGTACTCGTGGTTATACACCGGGACGGTTCAGTTTCAACGTAAAAGGTGGGCGTTGTGAAGCTTGCCAAGGTGATGGCGTTTTAAAAGTTGAAATGCATTTTTTACCTGATGTGTATGTACCTTGTGATCAATGTAAAGGCCAGCGTTATAACCGTGAAACTCTTGAAGTTAAATACAAAGGAAAAAATATCCACGAAGCGTTAGATATGACCATTGAAGAGGCGAGAGAGTTCTTTGATGCTGTGCCTGCATTGGCTCGTAAGCTACAAACATTGATTGATGTTGGCCTTTCTTATATTCGCTTGGGACAATCAGCAACGACGTTATCGGGCGGTGAAGCGCAACGGGTTAAGTTAGCAAAAGAGTTGTCAAAACGTGGTACGGGACAGACTCTCTATATTCTCGATGAGCCCACAACAGGGCTTCACTTTGCTGATATTGAGCTGTTACTTGACGTGCTTCATAAGTTACGCGACCAAGGTAATACCATTGTTGTGATTGAACACAATCTTGATGTGATCAAAACAGCCGACTGGATTGTGGATCTGGGCCCTGAAGGCGGAAGCGGTGGTGGCCAAATTTTAGTGTCAGGTACACCAGAACACGTTGCAGAGTTTGAAGGCTCACATACTGCAAGATTCTTAAAACCAATCTTAGAACGCGGTTATTAAGATCACGCCGCTTATTTCCTTATGATCTAAGCGCTACAGACAATAACTTCTTTCTTGTTTGTAGCGCGATTTCTTCAAGAAAAGTAAATCCATGAAGTACGATAGAATTTAATTCTATCGAAAAAAGTATTCTCTTTTGGTTATACACTTCCTTATCTATCTTTATCTTATCAATCGCCTATTTTTATAAAAAACAGATTAAATGGTTAATTATGCTATTTTGTAACAGTATTTTAACCAAATACGAGATAACAAAGCTAAATAGAAAGGATTATCATAGTCTATCGTGATAGACAGCACAGTTTATTTGGTGATTTGTTTCAATTGTTATACTTGACTATTATTGTATAACAATATGTATTTTTTATTATTTATCAAATAGTTACTTGCTTTTAAAGGTTGCGGTAGAAGGTAGGCTATTATTTACTGTGCTCTTTGAACAGATAATCCTACTTTTCTCCTTACGATAGAATTTTTTTCCAAATCATTTCGGGCTATCACGATTTATAACAACTTTTTTCTCCGTAATATTTCCTATCATTTACCCATAATAAATAATACCTGCAAAGAGTAAGGTTATTTTGACATCGCAATGTTAGATAGACTTTTTTACCCCCAAAATTCGTTTTGCTATTAACAATTACAATATAAAAAGTGAGTACTAATATGGAAACGGCTTCCTCAAAAACAGAGACAACAAGCTATCCCGCAACTAGTGCTGGCGCGCGTCGCGCAGGTATGACTGAACAAGAATGGCGTGCAGCTATTAAATTCGACGGCAATGATGTGGGCTGGGTTATCATGAGTATCGGTATGGCGATCGGTGCAGGTATTGTGTTTTTACCTGTACAGGTAGGCCTGATGGGATTATGGGTTTTCCTACTATCTTCACTGATTGGTTATCCAGCGATGTACCTTTTCCAACGTCTATTTATTAATACGTTGGCTGAATCTCCAGAGTGTAAAGACTACCCAAGCGTTATCACAGGTTATCTTGGTAAAAACTGGGGTATTTTATTAGGCGCACTTTACTTTGTTATGTTGGTCATTTGGATGTTTGTTTACTCAACAGCCATCACCAATGACAGTGCTTCTTACTTACAAACATTTGGTGTAACTGAAAGTTTACTGTCAGAAAACCCATTCTATGGATTGATCTTGATTTGTGCTTTAGTGGCCATCTCTTCTCGTGGTGAGCAATTACTGTTTAAATTATCAAGCTTTATGGTGCTGACTAAACTGCTGGTTGTTGCAGCGTTAGGGCTCTCCATGATTGGTATGTGGCACCTTTATAACGTAGGAGCATTACCACCTGCTGGACGTTTAATCAAAGAAGCAATCATTACATTACCTTTTACATTGACTTCAATTCTGTTTATCCAAACATTAAGTCCAATGGTTATCTCTTACCGTGGTCGCAATAAAAACCGTGAAGTCGCTCGTCACAAAGCGTTACGTGCAATGAACATCGCGTTTGGTGTGTTGTTCTGTACAGTTTTCTTCTATGCAATCTCATTTACATTAGCAATGGGTCATGATGAAGCCGTTAAAGCGTATGAACAAAATATCTCTGCATTAGCGATTGCTGCGAAATTCTTCCCTGGCGGTTGGGTTACAGTAGTAAGCGTTATGCTGAATATCTTCGCTGTAATGACGGCATTCTTTGGTGTCTACTTAGGTTTCCGTGAGGCGACACAAGGGATCGTCATGAACATTCTGCAACGTTATATCCCATTAGAAAAAATCAACCAAAAATGGGTACAAAATGGCATCATGATTTTCGCTGTGCTACTGGCATGGGGTGCAATCATCCTTAATGCACCAGTACTAAGCTTCACTTCAATTTGTAGCCCAATCTTCGGTATGGTGGGTTGTCTTATCCCTGCATACTTAGTGTACAAAGTACCTATGTTACACAAATACAAAGGTGCGTCACTCTATCTGATTATCTTTACCGGTTTACTGCTCGTTATCTCTCCGTTCTTGG
Source organism: Proteus sp. TJ1640 (assembly GCF_003144445.1). NCBI lineage: Bacteria > Pseudomonadati > Pseudomonadota > Gammaproteobacteria > Enterobacterales > Morganellaceae > Proteus > Proteus sp. TJ1640. The sequence continues at coordinate 387,012 of NZ_PENY01000022.1, read as the reverse complement.
CATTTTCATAGTCGCCAGCTTCGGTTCTAGTTAGGAGTTGTTTTTAAAAACTAAATTAATCCAAGGTGTTAGATTATGAGCCAGAACAAAAATTCTCATTTATGGTCACAGTTTGTTCGTCAGTTACGTGAAGGTGTTAAGCCTGCAGTCGGTTGCACTGAGCCAATATCATTAGCATTGGCAGCAGCGAAAGCAACTGCGCTTTTAGGAGAGCCAGTTGTTCGTATCGAAGCTTGGGTTTCGCCAAACTTGATGAAAAACGGAATGGGCGTAACAGTGCCGGGAACGGGAATGGCTGGGCTACCTATTGCGGCAGCATTAGGTGCGACAGGAGGAGATCCTGATGCTGGATTGGAGGTCTTATTAAAAGCATCCGCTGATGCGGTTGCTCAAGCTAAAACACTGGTTGCTCAAGGTAAAGTCACCGTGGGTGTAAAAGCACCTTGTGAGGATGTTCTTTATTCTGAAGCGAAAGTGTATAGCCAATCTGGTTATGCCATCGTCAGTATTGCAAGAGAGCATACACACGTTGTTCGTTGTGAATGTAACGGTAGCGTTGTTTTTGAAGAAGATAAATCGGCGCTTACCAATAATTATGCATGTACTGATGAAAAACCTTTTACTGATGCTTGTGCTGAAGATATCTATAACTTCGCACTTAATGTACCCGTGAGCGAAATTGAGTTTATGCTTAATGCTGCTCGTTTAAATGGTGCTTTATCAGAAGAGGGGCTACAAAACACCTATGGATTAGCCATTGGCCGTACCTTAATTCTGCAACAAGAGAAAGGTTTGTTAGGTAAAGACTTACTTAATGAAATCATGATCAGAGCATCAGCAGCTTCTGATGCTCGCATGGGGGGCGCGGTATTACCTGCAATGAGTAACTCAGGCTCTGGTAATCAGGGTATTGCCGCAACATTGCCCGTAATGGTTGTTGCTGAATTTATTAAAGCAGATGATGAAACTTTATTGCGTGCGTTAGTTTTATCACACTTAATGGCAATTTATGTCCATAGCCATTTTCCACCACTTTCTGCTCTTTGTGCTGCAACCACAGCTTCAATGGGGGCAGCAGCAGGAATGGCATGGTTACTGACAAAAGATTTCACCACTGTCAGTATGTCTATCAACAGTATGATTGGTGATATCAGTGGCATTATCTGTGATGGCGCATCCAATAGCTGTGCAATGAAAGTATCAAGTAGTGCAGCGAGTGCCTATAAAGCAGTATTGATGGCGATGCAAAATCAAAGTGTTGCGGGTACTGATGGTATTGTCAGCGACAATGTTGATAGCTCAATAGCGAATCTCTGTGCATTAGCGAGTCGTGCAATGCAACATACAGATATTCAAATCATTGAGATTATGGAAGAAAAAGCGCGTCGTAATGCTGGGGAAAAGAAGCAAGTTGTCAATATATAAAAGGCGAAAACCTAAAGCGACAGTAATGTTGTGATGCAGTAAAAAGAAATACCTGCTTATGAAAAATAGGCAGGTATTTTTTTATCATGAAATCGTGTTAATTGGTTTAAATACTCACAGCCGCAAAGGCTTGAGCAATACGCTGAACATTACCGGTATTAACACCTGCCATACAAACACGGCCAGTACCAACAAGATAAATACCAAATTCGTCACGTAATCTGTCAACTTGTGCTTGTGTAAAGCCGGTATAGCTGAACATACCGCGTTGAGTTAATAGATGATCAAAATTCTTTTCAGGCAGTGCAACTTTTAAAGCTTTGACTAACGTAACACGCATCTCTTTAATGCGATCACGCATATGTGCGACTTCTTTTTGCCATTGTGCAGTTAAAACTTGGTCTGATAGCACTTTATTGACAATTTGTGCACCATAGTTTGCAGGGCTTGAATAAATACGACGTACACCCGCTTTCAACTGACCTAACACATGTTCGCATTCAGTGGCATTATCACAAACAACGGATAAGCCGCCTGCACGTTCACCGTAGATCCCAAATATTTTTGAAAAAGAGTTACTGATAAGTATCGGTAATCCTGCTTTTGCCATAGTACGGATCGCGTAAGCGTCATCATCTAAGTTTTCAGCAAATCCTTGATAAGCAATATCTAAAAATGGAATTGCTTGGCGAGATTTTAATACTTCAGTGACTTTATCCCATTGATCTTTAGTCAGATCAGAACCTGTTGGGTTATGGCAACAAGGATGCATCAATACAATGCTTTTTTCAGGCAGTTTTTTAAAGCAATCTAAAAGTGCTTCAAATTTTACGCCTTTGGTTTCAGGATCAAAGTAAGGGTAGTCATTCACTTTGAAACCTGAGCCTGCAAAAATAGAACGATGATTATCCCAAGTTGGATCACTTATCCACACTTCTGATCCTGGGAAATAGCGATGCAGAAAATCAGCACCCACTTTTAATGCACCTGATCCACCTAATGTTTGGATTGTGGCTATTTTCTTTTCTGCAATTAGAGGATTATCTGCACCGAAAAGGAGATCTTGAATTTCGCTACGATAAGGTGCTAGCCCTTCCATTGGTAAATAAAGTGTTGCTGTGGGGGTCATGGCATTGAGCTGCTGACGTGCAACTGACACTGTTCCTAAAATAGGGGTCTTGCCTTCTTCATCATAATAAAGACCAATGCTTAAATTAATTTTATCCTGACGCGGGTCTTTGTTATAAACATCCATCAATGAGAGAATCGGATCTCCCGGAAACGCTTCAACCTGTTGAAACACGGCTTCTTCTCCAATCACTTTTAGTGTGTCATAGGGATACAATATCGTGTGTATTATTGTTCGTCTAGGTATTCCATGATGACGCGCGAGGTTAATTTTGTAATCAACTCATAGGCGCTAATACCACTATATTTGGCAATTTCTTCTACAGGCAGCACATCTCCCCATAAAATAGCTTCATCACCGACACTATCAATCAGTTCAGTCCCTAAATCGACGCTGATCATATCCATCGAAACACGACCCACAATAGGCACTTTTCGACCATTAATCCACACCGGAGTACCTGACGGCGCACTGCGAGGATAGCCATCACCATAACCAATGGCGATCACACCAAGATAAGTGTCTTTTTCACTGACCCAGGTGCCGCCATAACCAACAGGTTCACCTGCTTTATGTTTACGAACGGCGATCAGACTTGTTTTCAGTGTCATTGCCGGGGTTAAACCAAAGTCTTTGCCCGTTCTTTCATCACCAGTAGGTGAGATGCCATAAGTGATAATGCCGGGGCGAACCCATTGATAATGAACTTGAGGCCAAAATAAAATACCAGCAGAAGCTGAGATAGACTTATCACCGGCTTTATCTTGAATAAAATCTTGAAATAGTGAGATTTGTTTTTGTGTTGCTTCAGGAACATCAGGTTCATCAGCGCGACTAAAATGGCTCACAATATTGACAGGTTGTTGTACATTTTTGCAGGCAGAAAGTCGTAAATAAAAAGCTTGTGCATCTTCAGGGCGTATACCTAAACGGTGCATACCAGTATCGATTTTCATCCATACTTTTACGGGTTCATCTAAATTGGCTTGTTCTAAGGCTTCTAATTGCTCTTGGCTGTGAACAACGGTTTCAATATGGTTGACGACCAAAATAGGTAAATCAGCAATATCAAAAAAACCTTCTAACAGAAGAATGGGTTTTACAATGCCCCCACTTCGTAAGGTTAATGCTTCACCAATACGTGCAACACCAAAACAATCAGCATTATCCATTAAGGTATACGCTGTTTCTAATAACCCATGACCATAAGCGTTTGCTTTCACGACAGCTATCAGGTGGCTATGTGGGGCATAGTCTCTCACATGCTGAAAATTGTGACGCAGAGCGCGGCGATCTATCACTGCGGTTGCCGCTTTCATATTATTCCAATACTTCCTCTAATTAAATCAAGGTTAGTGATTATTCATCGTCGTAAGCAGGGCCAGCGTAGTTATCAAAGCGTGACCATTGACCGTTAAAGGTAAGTCTGACTGTACCAATTGGACCATTACGTTGTTTACCGATGATAATTTCTGCAACACCTTTTAAATCACTACTTTCGTGATAAACCTCGTCACGATAAATAAACATGATAAGGTCAGCATCCTGCTCGATAGAGCCCGATTCACGTAAGTCGGAGTTAACAGGGCGTTTATCAGCACGTTGTTCCAAACTACGGTTTAACTGTGATAGTGCAACCACGGGAACTTGCAGTTCTTTAGCTAATGCTTTTAAAGAACGAGAAATTTCAGCAATTTCTAATGTTCTGTTTTCAGATAATGAAGGTACTCTCATTAGCTGTAAGTAGTCAATCATGATAAGACTTAAACCGCCATGTTCTCGATAAATTCGGCGAGCACGAGAGCGCACTTCCGTTGGTGTTAAACCCGATGAGTCATCGATATACATATTGCGTTTTTCAAGCAAAATACCCATGGTGCTTGAAATACGCGCCCAATCCTCATCATCAAGCTGGCCTGTACGAATTCTTGTCTGATCGACACGAGATAATGACGCCAACATACGCATCATAATTTGGTTACCAGGCATCTCTAAACTAAAGATAAGTACGGGTTTTTCTTCTGTCATTGCCGCATTTTCACATAAGTTCATGGCAAATGTGGTTTTACCCATCGAAGGACGTGCCGCGACAATAATTAAATCTGATTTTTGTAATCCTGCGGTTTTTTTATCAAGATCTTGATAACCACTTGAAACCCCAGTGACACCATCATGAGGTTTTTGATAGAGCTGTTCTATTTTTTCAACTGTCTCTTCTAAAATGGCATCTATTGCTTTAGGTCCTTCGTCTTTATTGGCTCTTGTTTCAGCAATTTGGAACACTCTTGATTCAGCAAAGTCGAGTAGATCTTCACTGGTGCGTCCTTGAGGATCAAAACCCGCATCTGCAATTTCGTTGGCGACTTTTATCATATCGCGAACAACAGCACGTTCTCGGACAATATCGGCATAAGCGTTGATGTTCGCCGCACTTGGCGTATTTTTAGAAAGTTCTGCTAAATAAGCAAAGCCGCCAACACTGTCTAACTCGGCATTTTGTTCTAATGCTTCTGATAGCGTAATAAGGTCGATAGGTTTGCCTAATTCCAACAAACGTTGCATTTGAGAGAAAATAGTACGATGAGGTCGGCTATAAAAGTCTTCTGCGGTGACGCGTTCAGAAACATTATCCCAACGTTCATTATCTATCATCAGACCGCCTAACACGGACTGCTCTGCTTCCAGCGAATGGGGAGGTAGCTTTAATCCCTCCATTTGTCGGTCTTTAATATCAGACATCAGCTTGTCAGTGGTCTTGTTTCTGGCCATAAATCCTGCATAAAATCGAAAAAGTCTCAGTCAGCGTATTAGTATACGCTAACCCAATTATCTGTGCCTTGTAGAAATAGCTATCCTTTGTCATTATCTCTAAAGGTCTTTTTGCGCTCGTGTATTTAACCTCTCATCCTACAAAGGAGATAGTAATGGCTAAACGTATTCAATTTGCAACTCATGGTGATGCAGATGTTCTTGAGTTAGTAACATTTACACCCGCTCCTCTTGGTGATCACGAAGTTCAAGTTGCCAATAAGGCAATTGGTATTAACTATATTGATACTTATGTACGTAGCGGATTATATCCTGTAAGCCAATTTCCAAGTGGATTAGGCACTGAAGCTGCAGGCATTATTATTAAAACAGGCGCTAAAGTGACTTCACTAAAAGAAGGGGACAGAGTTGTGTATGCGCAATCTCCGCTAGGGGCTTATAGCGATACGCATAATGTACCAGAAAATAAAGTGGCGCGTCTGCCTGATAATATCTCTTTTGAACAAGCTGCAGCCTCTTTTTTAAAAGGATTAACGGTTTATTATCTCTTCAATGAGACCTATAAATTACAAACTGGTGAAACTTTCTTATTTCACGCGGCTGCTGGTGGCGTTGGTTTAATTGCAAGCCAGTGGGCAAAAGCCATTGGCGCAAAAATGATTGGTACAGCAGGCAGTGATAAAAAAGTTGCTAAAGCAAAAGCCGCAGGTGCATGGGAAGTAATTAATTACCAGACTGAGTCGATTGTGGAACGTGTTTTGGCGCTAACTAATAACCAAAAAGTGCCAGTTGTTTATGATTCTGTTGGTAAAGCGACTTGGTTAGACTCGTTAGACTGTTTGCAACATCGAGGCTTAATGGTGAGTTTTGGTAACGCATCAGGTGCAGTAACGGGTGTTGATTTAGGTATTCTCAATAAAAAAGGTTCTTTATATGTGACGCGCCCATCTATTTCAGGTTATATCACAACGCGCGAAGAGCTAGATGCTGCAAGTGAAGCATTATTTGCGTTAATTGGTAGTGGTAAAATTGATGTCAGTGTGCCAGATAATCAGAAATTTGCTTTAGCAGATGCCAAAGAAGCGCATCATTATCTTGAAAGCCGACAATCTCAAGGATCAAGCTTACTTATTCCTTAATTATTATTTTTAAGATTTAAAAACCTGTTTAAAATAAATTAGACAGGTTTTAAATATTTATCTTTTATTAATAAATATAATGCATTCCTATTTTTATTATCAAAAAAAAACCTTATTTTTATTTTATATTTATTTTTAACTTTATCTCTTTTAATTTACGTTTCTACTGATTTTATTAATAGAGTATGGAGTGTTTATGCAAAAGAATGAGTTAAATGATTTTATTGATTTTATCTATGAGGATAATAAAGTCAGTAATGTTGAATTACAGTTTATTCGTGATGTGGCTGATGAAAAGATAGAAGCATTATTTAAACGATTGGGTGAAAATAATAATTTATCTGCATTTCAAAAATCAATGGATGTATCAGTTCAATTAATGCAAAACGCCTTTTTTGATATTAAAAAGAAAGAGGGTTCAGAAGAAGGTAAAAGTGAAGTTAAAGAGGCTTTTGAATTTCAAATCGCTTATTTAATTGCAAATTATAATCGTTTCTTCTCATTACTTTAATTAAAATAAACCAGCCTTTAGGGGCTGGTTTTATTTTTTACATTATTTATCAGTCACAAATTTCAGGGCATTTTCTAATACAGATAAATCAGCACCTTGTTTATGCGCATTTTCACTTAAATGACGACGCCATTGTCTAGCGCCCGGAATACCTTGAAAAATCCCTAACATATGACGAGTAATATGTCCTAAATAAGTACCTTGTGAGAGTTCTTTTTCAATATAAGGATACATTGCTCTTACGGCAGCGACAACATCAGCAATAGGCAATTGATTATCAAAAAGTTCATGATCAACATGCGCTAAAATTGATGGGTTTTGATAAGCTTCACGGCCAACCATAACACCATCCATATGTTTTAAGTGTTCCTTAGCTTCTTCTAATGATTTAATTCCGCCATTAATCGCCATAGTGAGATGTGGGAAATCACGCTTTAATTGATAAACACGAGGATAATCTAGAGGTGGAACTTCACGGTTCTCTTTTGGGCTTAAACCTGATAACCATGCTTTACGTGCATGAATAATAAAAGTATCGCAATTATTATCGCGACTGACAGTCTCAATAAAATCACATAAAAAGTCGTAGCTATCTTGGTCATCGATCCCAATGCGCGTTTTTACTGTGACAGGAATATCAACCACATCACGCATGGCTTTCACACAATTTGCGACGAGCTGTGCATCTCCCATTAAACAAGCACCGAAACGCCCATTTTGTACGCGATCTGAAGGACAACCGACATTTAAATTAATTTCATCATAACCACGTTCTTGTGCCAATTTTGCACATTGCGCTAAAGCTTGGGGATCGCTTCCGCCTAATTGTAATGAAACTGGATGTTCTTCTTCACTGTATTTTAGATAGTCACCTTTACCATGAATAATGGCACCTGTTGTCACCATTTCAGTATAAAGCAGCGTGTTTTTACTGAGCTGACGAAAGAAATAACGACAATGACGATCAGTCCAATCGAGCATCGGTGCAACAGAGAAGCGGTTCAAATTATATTTTTTTGAATTGCTATTAACATCATGATTTTCTGTTGATTTATTGAGTTCTATATTTTCTGACATGTTGTAATTCTTTCGTCTATTTAGGCGGTGATTATCTCTAAATTATTAAAGGAGATAAAATGAGCGCGCATTATAGCATAGAGGATAGCTTACACATGCTAGATCTGATGCTAGGATGATTTTATAAAGCCGAAGATAAGTGATAATAAACTATAAAATAGGAAAACATATGCCAACAGAAAAAAGAGCATTACCTTATTTTAAATATCATCCTGAACCGATAAAAACAGGTGTTTTTATCACAGATGATACCGTTATATGTGATTGTTGTGGAAAGGAAACTGATATCTATTATGGTAGCCCTTTCTACTCAGTAGAAGATATTGATGCACTATGCCCGTGGTGTATTGCTGATGGTTCTGCAAGTGAAAAGTTTGATGGTGAATTTCAAGATATTGCAAGCATTGAAGGCGGAGAAGTTCTTTATGACGAAGAAGGGGAGTATTGTGGTTCTACTTTACCTCCTATAGATAAAAACAAACTCGATGAATTAACAAAACGGACGCCAGGTTATCATGGCTGGCAACAAGAACATTGGCTAATACATTGCGATGAACCTTGCGCCTTTATTGATTATGTAGAATGGGACGATATCAAAGATAAATTAGAACAATTTGCTTCTTTAGAACAAGATATTCAAGACGTTGGTTTTGAACTTTCTGATTTATCAGAGCGCTTATGGGATGATGGTGGATGCCAAGGTTATTTATTTAAATGTTGTTGTTGTGGAAAGTTACGTCTACATATTGATTTTAGTTAATAAATATCATTCAAATAATATTAAGCCTATTTTTAGAGTACAGGCTTGATATTATTTTTTATAAAACAACCTATTTATATTATCTCTACTAAAAATGGAAATAGTCACTGCTCAATATTTTACGCTATAAAGCAAAAAAATAAAAAGAGGAGCATTGAATATGAACATTAAAAGAAAAATCCTTATAAAAGTAAAACACATTGATTATGATAATAAAAATCTGTTATTTTCTAATTTCCATAAAATATATTATCCCTTTTTAACTAATATATCTTTAGTTCCAATAATGTCCTCTGTTCATCAATTACCCCCAAAAAATTATATTGATTCTATTTCAATAAATTTTAATGATCTAAATAAATATTATTACCTTAATTTGCCAGAGAGTAATCATTATTCTTTAGATGAAATGATTAAAGTATTACAACAACACCCTGATATCGAATATGTACAAACGATACCGATACAGCCTATTGAACCTCCTAATATTACGCCTGATTTTACTCAATATCAGCAATACCTAAATATGCCAGAAAAAACGGTGAATATTAATAAAATTAATGGATTAGGGATTTCTGAAGCATGGAAACAAGAAGCTTATGGACAAGGGATACAAGTCGCTGATATTGAGTGGGATTTCAATCTTTCTCATCATGATTTATCAACGGATAATATTACACCATTACTCCCTTTTAATGAAAAAACCAGTCAGGCAGATCACGGTACTGCGGTTGCAGGATTAATAATGGGAAAAAAAGATGGTAAAGGGATCACAGGGCTCGCTTATAAATTAGATATGTTTTATGCCATCTCTGAATTAACTTGTGGACGCATTGATGCGATTATTGCCAGTAAACGCATATTACATGCGGGCGATATCGTTTTATATGAAATGCAAACCATCTGTGAGCACCAAGCATACGTACCCGCTGACTATGAAATGCATATTTGGGAAGCGACTCGCGCATTAACAGATGCTGGGATCATTGTGATTATGGCGGCTGGTAATGGAGGGGTAGATTTAGATTTACCTGCTTATGAAAGTTATCGACAACGTCATGATAATAATTCAATACGTGTTGGTGCGGGTTCACCCTATACATTAAATCGATTGCCTTTCTCAACGCATGGTTCACCTATTCATGTACAAGCGTGGGGAGAAGATGTTACAACGGCTGGTTATGGTGATCTGTTTAGAAGTGATGATAACCATACTTATACGGCTAATTTTAGTGGTACATCGTCAGCTAGTGCTTTAGTTGCAGGAGCTGCGGCGGTGATCCAATCTTGGTATAAAGACCATACAAACAGTGTGTTAACGCCGATACAAATGCGTGACTTATTAATTAGAACAGGTACATTTCCACTGTTAAATGACAAAATTGGCCCTTTACCCAATGTGAATAACGCAATTTTGTATTTAAAAAAATTAATAAAACGTCATTAAGTAAAATGGCATCAATTCCTTTAACACCTTCAAAATATTAGGAGGTGTTATTTCAATTTCATCTATATGATATATAAAGTTTTTATCATCATGATAAGATAAAAATATAAAAAGAAGCGTAATTTAATTAACTTTTTGTATGAATAACGATACAAAAAAATAGTACTGCAAATAAATGAGCTAATAAGTATTTATAGGAAAATAAGGCGATTAGACAACTTCTAGGCGAAATTTTATTTAATCATAAACTTAATTGGTTTTTGCTATTTATATAAATTAATAGTATTTTGATTTTATTGTGTTTTTATCATAAATCCTAAAGAGCATAGTTTATGATGAAAAACTTAAATATGAATAGTTTTTCATTGTTTAAGCACCTTTTTGCTTTCAATTTCACGTCACTGCGTTTATCATTTTCCGCTTGTACTATACATACGGCGTCGCTGGTTTTGGGCTTCTGTGGAGCATAATGCTCCGGCAGCTCACACAGTCTTTTCCAGTGGCGGTTCTATCTGCATTATTCTTCGGGATAGAGTATTACCTTAAATGACTGAGAAAACATCTCTGATACCAGTTGTCGAATTAAAATCCTTAAGTAAAGGTTTCGACGGAAAACAAATTATTTCCCGCCTCGATCTCACTATCAACCATGGCGAGTTTTTAACCATCCTTGGTCCTTCGGGCTGTGGTAAGACGACGGTTTTGCGCTTAATTGCGGGTTTAGAAGACGTTGACGATGGGCAAATAATTCTTGATGGGCAAGATATTACGGATATCCCAGCGGAACAACGTTTTGTAAATACGGTTTTCCAAAGTTACGCACTTTTCCCTCATATGACTGTTTTTGAAAACGTCGCATTTGGTCTTCGCATGCAAAAAACGCCTGCTGAAGAGATTAATGTTCGCGTTGAAGAAGCCTTGCGTATGGTGCAACTTGAAGATTTCGCCCAACGTCGCCCTGCACACCTTTCAGGTGGACAACAGCAACGTGTTGCGATTGCGCGTGCTGTTGTAAATAAACCAAAGGTCTTATTGCTTGATGAATCATTATCTGCACTGGATTACAAATTACGTAAACAGATGCAAAATGAATTAAAAGCCTTACAACGTAAATTAGGAATAACCTTTATTTTCGTGACTCATGACCAAGAAGAGGCGCTGACTATGTCAGACCGGATCGTGGTGATGCGTGAAGGGCGTATTGAGCAAGATGGAACACCGCGTGAAATTTATGAAGAGCCAACAAACCTGTTTGTTGCGCAATTTATAGGTGAAATTAATATCTTTGATGCACGTGTACTCCATCGTATTGATGAAACGCGTATTCGTGCTGATGTTGAAGGTCATGAATGTGATATTTATACCACATTACCTGTGACACAAAACCAGCACCTCAAAGTATTACTTCGACCTGAAGATCTCCGGGTTGAAGAAATTCACGATCTTGAAAACCTGCCTGGTCTGATTGGTTATGTTCGTGAACGTAACTATAAAGGCATGACGCTAGATTCTGTTGTTGAAATGGAAAATGGCAAGGTAGTGATGGTTAGTGAATTCTTTAATGAAGATGATCCAGATGTTGATCACTCGTTAGACCAAAAAATTGCAGTGACTTGGGTTGAAAGCTGGGAGGTCGTGCTGGCAGATGAAGAAAACACGTAAACTATTTCAAAACATCGTAATTACTGGTGTTGTGGGTTGGTTGATGGTGTTCGTCTTCTTGCCGAATATCATGATCATTGCGACCAGTTTTTTAACGCGTGATGATGCTAACCTTGTCGAGATGGTCTTTACACTCGATAACTATTATCGCTTATTTGATCCTATGTATGCAGAAGTATTACTGCATTCAATCAATATGGCGGCGGTAGCAACATTAGCGTGTTTATTATTAGGTTATCCTTTTGCTTATTTCCTTGCAAAAATGCCTAAGAAAATACAGCCATTAATGTTGTTTTTATTGATTGTACCTTTTTGGACAAACTCCCTTATTCGTATTTATGGATTAAAGATATTCCTAAGTACAAAAGGTTATTTTAACGAATTTCTGTTGTGGATTGGACTTATTGATAAACCACTCAGGATTATTTATACCCCAGAAGCCGTTGTACTGGGGCTGGTTTATATTTTGCTACCTTTTATGGTATTACCGTTATATTCCAGCATTGAAAAGTTAGATAAACCTTGTTTAGAAGCAGCGCGCGATTTAGGTGCTAATAAATTTCAAACCTTTATTCGTATTATTATTCCATTAACAATGCCAGGCATTATTGCGGGTTGTTTACTCGTGATGTTACCTGCTATGGGGTTATTCTTTGTCGCTGATTTAATGGGGGGGGCGAAGAATTTACTAATTGGTAACGTAATAAAAAGCCAATTCTTAAATATTCGTGACTGGCCTTTTGGGGCGGCAACCAGTATTTGCTTAACATTGGTGATGGGATTAATGCTGTTTGTGTATTACCGAGCCGTGAAGCTACTGCATAAGAAGGTAGAAATAGAATGATAGGACGGTTATTGCGTGGTGGATTTATGTCCATTATTTACGCGTATCTTTATATCCCGATTATCATTCTGATAGTTAACTCTTTTAACTCATCGCGTTTCGGGATTAATTGGAAAGGATTTACCACAGATTGGTACGCCATTTTATTTAATAATGACAGTCTGCTTCAAGCGGCTGGGCATTCATTAACGATGGCGGTCACGTCTGCGACATTTGCGACATTAATTGGCTCATTAGCAGCGGTTGCACTCTATCGCTACCGTTTTCGTGGCAAAAAATTTGTCGGTGGTATGTTGTTTGTTGTCATGATGTCACCTGATATTGTGATGGCAATTTCATTGCTTGTGCTGTTTATGATCCTAGGTGTTTCATTGGGATTTTGGTCGCTTTTATTTTCACATATTACATTTTGCCTACCTTTTGTTGTAGTAACGGTGTACTCACGATTAAGTGGATTTGATGTGAAAATGTTAGAGGCAGCCAAAGATTTAGGTGCGGGTGAATTTACTATTTTACGTAAAATCATTATGCCCTTAGCCATGCCAGCAGTGGCTTCAGGTTGGTTATTAAGCTTTACGTTATCCATGGATGACGTGGTGGTTTCTTCTTTTGTGACGGGACCAAGCTATGAGATTTTACCACTGAAAATTTACTCAATGGTGAAAGTTGGGGTTTCACCTGAGGTGAATGCGCTTGCAACCATCCTTTTAGGTCTATCCTTAGTATTAGTGTTAATTAGTCAGTTGATCTTAAGAGACCGAACTGGCAAAGCGTAATGACATGTATTAGTGCGAGTTTCTCGCACTTTTTGGGGTCTTAATGACCAATCTGTTGGAGGTAGGCTAGCTGCCTATTTGATATTAACGCATCAACCACTGAAGGAAACATAAATGAAAAAGTGGTCCTCTGTACTTGCTGCCAGTGTAATGGCATTAAGTATCGGCACAGCATCGGCTGATGATGGTAAGACATTATATTTCTACAACTGGACGGAGTATGTGCCGCCTGGTTTGCTTGAACAGTTTACGAAAGAAACTGGGATTAAGGTGATTTATTCCACCTATGAATCCAATGAAAGCATGTATACCAAGTTAAAGACCTATAAAGAAGGTGCATATGATTTGGTGGTTCCTTCTACTTATTTTATTTCTAAAATGAGTCATGAAGGCATGCTACAAAAAATCGATAAATCAAAATTAACTCATTTTGATAATCTCGATCCTAGTTTATTACATAAATCATTCGACCCAGAAAATGATTACTCAATCCCTTATATTTGGGGAGCGACAGCTATTGGTATTAATAGCGATGAAGTTGATGTGAGTAGCATTACTTCATGGGCAGATTTATGGAAACCTGAATATAAAGATAGCCTGTTATTAACAGATGATGCCCGTGAAGTATTCCAAATGGCATTATTGAAATTAGGTTATTCGGGCAATACAACTGATCCTAAACAGATTGAAGAAGCCTATAAAGAGCTACAAAAGTTGATGCCAAATGTATTAGCATTCAATTCAGATAACCCTGCTAACCCTTATATGCAAGGGGAAGTTAATTTAGGGATGATTTGGAATGGCTCGGCATTTATTGCTCGTGATGCTGGCGCCCCGATTGAAATGGTGTGGCCAAAAGAAGGGGGTATTTTCTGGATGGATAGCTTAGCGATACCTGCTAATGCTAAGAATGTCGAAGGTGCTCATAAACTTATCGACTTCTTATTACGTCCAGAAATAGCAGCCAAAGTTGCGGAGAATATTGGTTATCCAACACCAAACCTTGCCGCACAAAAATTACTGCCAAATGTGATCACTAAAGATAATTCTCTTTATCCAACAGAAGAGATTATTAACAAAGGTGAATGGCAAAATGATGTGGGTGATGCAACTGTATTATACGAAAGTTATTACCAAAAATTAAAAGCCGGACGCTAATTACCTTTAATTTTTACCCTAAAGCCACCGTTAAGGTGGCTTTTTTATAATAGAAAAGAATACATATTTATTTAATTAAAAATAAAGAGAAGTAAAAGATAGCCCGTAATGAGAAAAAGAGTAAATAGATTACGTTCAATTAAAATCATTCTTAATACAACTTTCGGCAATTAATCGATTGTTTTTTTCTTGAGTTTTTCTTCGTTGTTCAATACTTGAAATATGATTACTTTGTAAGAAGTAACTAATATGAACATCAAATTTCTCAGAGATACGATAAATTAATTCGATACTGATCCTATTTGTTCCTCGTTCATAACGAGAAAGCTGTTGCTGGCTTATCTCTAATTCTTTAGCGAATAAAGTACCTGAATATTTTAATTTTTTTCGTAAATGGCGTATTCGCTGACCTATACGAAAATTAATGGTTTTGCTGTTATCTATCATTTATCAGCCTTAAAAATTCAAATCATCATTGATAAGAAAAAGTCAGACTGGCCAACCCGTTTGCTTTACCAGGTTTTAGTGTTCCAGTCGTGATATACCGAGTTGACAGGTTTAATGTGTAGTTTTCGTTATTAGATGTTGTTATATGAAGTAAACGTTGGTTAGGTTGTCCCGTTGCACTAATGTCAGGTCCATAAGTTACGGGGGTAGGGATATCATTAAAGAAAAATTGAATACCAATACCTGATGCATCTGAATCTGATGTTAAGGTGAGAATATCCGTATTATTAGAATAGGTAGATTGATCGGTCATACTGGCGTACAAGTGAACATTGGTATCACAATTCACTGAAATGGGCTTTGTTTGTATTTTTGAGGTTGAACCAACAGCACTCATCTCTCTCATTGAGATATCACCTAATTCATAGGTTAGGTTTTTGGTATTAACTGTGCAGCCACGAGCTTTAATGGTGATTGTTACAGGATTTATCGCGACAAGTGAGGTGTTATTTCCTTTATGAGCACCGCCGTACTCAGACCAAGTATTGGCAATTACGGTGTAAGGAATATTATAAACGCCAGTTTCTAAGTGTTCGTCAGTAACGACAAAGACAACTTTTGCTTTTAATGAGACGCGGTCTACGCCTTTGTTTACTGTTGAGCCTGCTGCGGGATAAATAATCGTTGCACTTGAGCCTGTGCCGACATCAATAGGCACATAAGAAACATTGTCATTATTATCTTTTAACCCAAAGGCATAACCAATACCTTTTACGCCAGCAAGAGCATACACAGGATATCGATTACTGCCTTCATAATAGTAGATCCCACTTATTTTTGAACCTAATGCATTGGCATAGAGTGTTTCAACCCAACATTTTTGTAGGAATTTGTTCTCACATTTGAAACCATTATAAACAGATGTTTCCCCAATCCATGTTGAAGTGATTGGCGTACCGGCTGGCGTTCCATCTGCAGCACCATCAAAACTCATAGGTACAGGTGATACAATAAGAGGATCTGCCACTGCCCATACCCTTTTCTCAGGGATAAACACTAAAAAAACCAGTAATGATAAGAAAGAAAGGGAATATTTCATTATTGGTACTCCAGTAAAAAAGTCGCAGTCGCATTAGCTTGCCCTGAACTAACAGGCAAATGTGTTGCGACGTAGCGGGCATAGAATTGCAAGGTATTATCTTGATTAGGCAATAACAGGTAAGATTGGCTTTTCTCATTGATGGCAATAGGTGTGCCTGATTTATCCATAAGTGCAATAGCAATACCTTGAGCACCATCCTGATTAACTGCAAGTAATGTATTATCTGATGCAGAAGGCGTCCCTTTGAAGCTGACTTTCACGCCACTGGCTTCGGGTTGGCAATCTACCAACTTAATACTAAAAGGGATAATAGGTGTACGTTGTTGAGTAATTGTCGTTGAAGTGAAATCTTTAGTCGCAATATTACCTAGTTTCACCGTAATTGTTTTTGAGTTGGTTTCTACTGTACAAGTGTTGCCGGTCACTCGGGCATTAATTTGAATCAAAGTATCATAAGTATTGCCTTTGCTTATAGAAAGCATCAATAAAGCCAAAACAAGCATTAATCTGCGCATTATTGGCACTCCTGTGTCATTTTTACAAAGGGTTCATTGTGTTGTTCAATAGGTAATTGATAGTTCACTTGGCAATGTTTAGATGATTCATTGCCCCAGCGAACATCTAATAGGCCTGAGTGAGGTACGCCAGAGAGGTAGAGCAAACCATCATCGCCCACAATACCGGAGAGATGATTCTGTTTATCGGTAGCGATAGCACCGAAAGGCAGCGGTCGCCCTTGTTGTTTTAATGTCAGTAATAATCGATATCCTGTTTTGGCGTCAAAGTTAACTTTAATAACTGCACCTTGAGTAGGAATGACTTGTTGAATATTTTGTTCAATTTCGATGTTATCTGGGAGAGCCGTGGTATCTAGAGCAACTTTGTTTTGGCGATAAGCTGTGGCATAGGGAATAACCGCGAATCCACGCCAATCAGTATAAATTCCTGTTGCATTATCAATCGGTACATCTGCTGTTTTGCTAGCATCAACTAAAATGGTATTTGAGCTTAATGGCTGACTTAATGTGATCCCTTCACTGTGTAACAGCATGCCACCTGCAAGGCTGTAATTGAGTTGCTGAGCATCTTGATGGTAGTTATAACCAGCATTGAAATTGCCATAGCGACTTTGATATCCAAGAGAAGCACTTCCCGTATAATTGCCACCTTGATTGCTATATCCCTGTTGAACACTGTAATTTAACGTATTGTCGTCAAGCAATGTGCCAGCAACACCTGCATTATGAGCAGAATAACCGTTATTATTATGGCTGTAGTTATAAGTGAGATAGGCACTATTGATGGGTTGATAACCTGAAGGCATAAGAAGTTGTAACGGAATAGAAACGCCAAAAGAGAGTGTTTGATCCCTTTCTCCACTATTCATCATGCGGTTATAACTGTAAATAATGTTGTAAGAAAGTCCTTTGATATTGCCGTTATAACCCGTTTGGACTAAGACGTTTTTCTCATTCGTTCCCCAATAGTTTTGCCAGTGTGTTGTCATAAAAACAGAGCCATAATCGGCAAGTTGTTGTGATAAATTGATCTGGAGACTGCCTTTTTTATGATTACGCAAGTCAAAATAACGTGAAGGAGTTTGTTGATTATCTTCATAGAGATAGCCAGACATACGTGTATTGAGCGTCTCTTCTAGCGTGTAAAATCCAGAAGTAGAATAGCGATAGCCTAATAATTGAAAATTAGTACCAAATTGGTTAAGTGATTTTGCGTAGAGAAAGCGTAAAGAGTAGCCTTCTGATGTCGAATTATCAGGTAGTTTACTATGAGCAAAAGTGATATCTGTTGATAATGCACCTAAAGAGCCCATATTTTTACCGGCTCCAAGTGCATAAGATTGATAATCAGCGCTAACTAAAGCCCCACCATATACTGTTGTGTCATAAGGCAATCCATAGATTAGATGGCCTTGTAGAAAGCGTGGTTTTTTATTTTGGTTATTTTGGCGGATTTCACCTGCTTGAATAACAAATTGTTTTTGACCTTCTCGCTGTAAAATGGGCACTGCAGAATACGGCACAACATAATCATGTTTACTGCCATCATTCTCTTCAATAGAAACATAGAGATCTCCGCTATTTGATGTCGGATAGAGATCCTTAATTTCAAATGCCCCTGGCGCAACAAAGGTTTGGTAAATAACATAGCCATTTTGTTTTATAACGACTTTGGCATTAGTATTCGCTATTCCCCTAACAATGGGGGCAAAACCTCTTTGGCTATCAGGCAACATGGTGTCATCGCTTTCTAAGGAAATACCTCGGAAATTAATGCTGTCAAAAAGTGTTGATGACGTATAACTGTCGCCAATTTGTAATTGGCTTTTTAACGACACGATATTGCGTTGAAGATAGGTGTTGATGTGGTTCCACTGGTTTTTTCCATTAGATGAATGCCAAGTGGAATAATCTCTTAATCGCCAAGCGCCAATATTGATCCCACTACGTAGATTTAAATAGTAACTATTATTATGAGAATTTCCCCAACTGTTGGCACCGCTAAAGGTATAATTTAATATTCCCGCAGTAATACCGTTATCCCATTTTTCTGGTGGAATATAACCACGTGCTTTAAGATCTAAAGCTGCTTGAGGGATTTGAATTTTTAATGCTTGTTTCTCAATATCATAATTAACAACAGAGTCGGGAATAATGTCTTCAATATTAATACATTGTTTATCTGAGGCGTTTTCAATATCAGAAAATAGTTTAGTATTAATATTTAATGATAGATAAAAAGATTTATTTAAACAAGGAATTACACTTTTATCTTGGCTAATAAAATGAATGTTTTCTGTTCTCAGATATTCATTATTAAAAATAATATCAAGAGGGTAATCTCCTGGTTTGATACTATTTCCGGCTTCAAAATAGCTTAAGTCAGCGACAGAATCGGGAGAGTCAGCCAAAAATGCAGGATTAAATCGGTTTGCACTGTGTGCTAAAAATGGCAAAGCCATTAATATTGTGATAGCACCAGAAAAGAAGAAATAAACTGTATTTTTATTAATCATGTTTTTTGACCAAGAAGTCTTGAGCTGATGTAATCTTTAATGAGAAATTTCTTTTTTTAATACAGCCGTCTGTGCGCCATAATCATTAATTGTTTGGAATGAAATGAGATTTGCATTACTTTTTATTTTTCCTAACACTAATTGAGATAACGGATTTATCATGATGCTGGTAGGAAGTTGATTATCCTTTACCGCTAAATTCACCATAGTTATATGATAAGGTGTTGGGTTATTCGCAATAAGCTCACCATTCTGGTAAGAAAAAGAAATCTGATTTGCAAACTTTTCATTATAAGCAGGCAAATTTCCGGGGCGATAGAAAAGCTTTATTCGGCTCTGTATTGCAATTTGTAGTGTATTTTCCTTAGCTAGTTCATCTTGTAATGAAGGGATTACTTTTACATTCATCCAAAATAAACTTTCTTTATCTTCAGGTAGTGGTGCACCGGTATACATAATTCTTAATGCATTTTCTTTATTGGCATCAAGAATATATAAAGGAGGCGTGACAATAAAATTATTATTTTTAACTCCGTTATTATCAGAAACCCATGACTGAATTAAAAAGCTATTTTCTTTATCTGAGTTAGTAATAACAAGGTTGGTTTGTTTAATATTTGAATTATAAATAATACGTGTGGCACCTAATGAAACACCATTAGAATAAGATAATAATGGAAAGAGAAAAATAGTAAGGAATATAAGTATTTTTTTCATAATAAAAATATATTAGGTAATGAATATAGGGCAATTGTATTTTTTGATAAAAATATGCCGTCCTTGGCAATCAGATATCAATCAAAAATGATGAGCAATTAAGAGTAAGTAACCATAAAGTTTGTGGTAACGTTTGCGCTACCTGCCTTAACGGTGTCATCAGTTGAAACAAGCGATGCGTTATAATTTAATTGGTTTTCGCCTTCAATTAACTTTTGAGTTGTTGATGGTTGGCCAGGAATAACATTTTTACTGCTTGAGTCAGTAATTTTTAATGCTACATTTGTCGCTGCACCACTACCTTGCAACGCAAATGCGCTTGCATCGCCGTCAGAGGCTGTACCATTAAAAGTAATTGCAGCTAATGTTGAAACAGTAATATCGCAGTTATTTAATTTAATACTAAAAGGAATACGACCTGTTTCATCACCTTTTTTAGTAAATTCGGCAACGCGGAATTGACCTAAACGAACAGTTTGGTTTGCTGAGCTACTATCAACACCACAAGCTGCATTAACAACAGAACCTTCAAAGTTTACAGTACCGCCATTAACGGTGACTTCTGTTGGTGCAGGAGTGCCGGTGTCTTCTGCAAATGCAGGTGCTACAATAACTGCCATTGCAGAAGTGATAATTGCAGACAATAATAACTTTTTCATTAATTAATTATTCCTATGTTTTAAATATATATTTAACTATTAACTTAATATATTAAGTTAATAGTTAACGCTATTTATTCTCTATTTTTAAATAGAGAATAAAAGGGGGTAAATTATTTTTTAGACGTGTAACGTAAGGTTGTTTATATATATTTAACAGAGAGCTGATTACCGCAATTATCGTAAAAACGATAAAACAGTCATATTCACACCTAAGTCAAATTTACAAAAATTATAGATGTGCTAAAAAAAATAGAGAAATCGTTTTAAACGATCGTTTTTAGCTTGTTTTATAGGTGATATCTATTGGTATCTTGATAACTATCGGTAATAGCTAGTGTTAAAAAGTGGAATAATACATTATTTTATCTAATGATTTCATGGTGTCACATATCGTATTGATATTTATTGTATTTTTATTTTTTGTTTTTATTTCGTTGTGAGTCTCTAATAAGGAGCATCCTAAAAAGACTCTGTAAATATACTTATAAGATGATGTTTCATATGATATATTTCACAATGAAACTATTTATAAAAGGGTACAAAAAATAACACTTTTTATGCTCAAAAGAGACGGTCTGGTTTCTTTTTTATTCAAATATAAAATTGAAATTTATATTTGAATAAAAAAATAGAAATATTATTTATTCATTTTAAATTGAAATTAAAAGACGTATTTTAGAAATATAAAATTGATGATACTTTTTTTACTACACATGGGAGTAGATCAATATGTTTTCTGTTTGATATTAATTGTAACAAAATGTTTCAGTATTCAACTTTTTTTTGTTTTTTTGCATAAGAATGGTTAAAGCAATTATGCTGGTTTTATTTTAATATCGGCGCTAATGGCACAATCTTAAATCTGAAGGCACAAAATGATATCTAGCTCATCAAAAGGGACGTTATATGGCATTGTTGCTATTCTTCTTTGGAGCACCATTGTTGGTTTAATTCGTAATATTAGTGAGTATTTTGGTGCTGTAGGGGGGGCTGCACTGATTTATACTACAGGAACAGTGTTTCTTATTTTGATCTTAGGTATACCTAAACTATCACTTTTTCCTAAACGTTATCTTTTTTGGGGAGCGATATTATTTGTTACATATGAAGTGTGTTTATCCTTGGCATTAGGATTTGCAACAGATAGAACACAAGCCATAGAACTAGGAATGGTGAATTATTTATGGCCTAGTTTTACCTTAGCACTTGCTGTCATAGTCAATAAACAGCGATTCTCTATTTTACTGATCATAGGATTATTATGTTCATTTAGTGGATTAGTTTGGGTTGTTAGTGGGGATAATCCTCTAACTATTGAAGGCTTATGGCAAAATATTCAAAGCAATCCATTAAGCTATATATTGGCGTTTTCAGGTGCCATTTTATGGGCATTTTATAGCAATTTAACTCGTCTTATTTCTGGTGGGAATAATGGTATAGTGCCTTTTTTCTTATTAACCTCACTTGCGTTATGGGGGCAATACCTATTTTCAACACCAGTTGAATGGATTATTAATACAAAAAGTATCACGCTTTTGTTAATCACTGGTGCAGCAATTGGGCTTGCTAATGCGGCTTGGACAATCGGTATGATCAGAGGCAATGTAGCCTTATTAGCCACACTCTCTTATTTTACGCCTGTTATTTCTACTGCATTTTCCTCAATACTATTGTCTACCGCCCTTTCTTTCTCATTTTGGCAGGGGGTAATGATGGTGACAGGCGGTTCTTTAATTTGCTGGTTAGCAACTCGTCAAAAAACGATAAAACCACTTAAAATGACCAAATAACCTAAAATAGGGGGTTTTTAAGTTAAATATTGACGTAAATAGAGGTTGTTGGATCAAGAAATTCTATTTAAAAAGGGCATTTGTGTAAGTTGAAATTTTTTCACTATGCGATGAGGAAAATATCGGCTTATCTATATTACTTATAAACTGAAAAGTTACACTTGGAACATCTCCAATGAAGATGTGTTAAGTAATACGATAAGAACAAATGCAACAAAAAAGGAATTGCTATGAAACTTGAGACACTTTCTGTTCACGCCGGTTATTCACCTGATCCAACCACAAAAGCCGTTGCTGTACCTATTTACCAAACGACATCTTACGCATTTGATGATACGCAGCATGGTGCCGATCTTTTTGACTTAAAAGTGCCCGGTAATATTTATACCCGCATAATGAACCCAACCAATGACGTATTAGAAAAACGAGTTGCAGCATTAGAAGGTGGGATCGCAGCAGTTGCTGTAGCGTCAGGTATGGCGGCAATTACTTATGCAATTCAAACTATTGCACAAGTCGGTGACAATATTGTTTCTGTCGCGAAGCTGTATGGTGGTACTTATAACTTAATGGCGCACACTTTTCCTCGTATTGGTATTGAAGCACGTTTTGCTCCCCATGATGATATTACGGCTCTTGAAGCGTTAATTGACGACAAAACAAAAGCGGTATTTTGTGAAACTATTACAAATCCAAGCGGAAATATTGTCGATATTCAAGCATTGGCTGATGTTGCTCACCGTCATGGTGTACCTTTGATTGTTGATAATACGGTTGCAACACCTTATTTGTGTCGTCCTTTTGAACATGGCGCAGATATTATTATCCACTCGTTAACTAAATATATTGGCGGTCACGGCAACTCGATTGGTGGCATTGTTGTTGATTCTGGTAAATTCCCTTGGGCTGAGCATAAAGATCGTTTTGAAATACTCAATACACCTGATGTTTCTTATCATGGCGTAAATTACGTTGAGCACTTTGGTGCTGCTGCTTATATAGCAAGATGTCGTGTTGCTCCTTTGCGTGGAACAGGTGCTGCATTGTCACCATTTAATGCTTTTTTAATTCTACAAGGGTTAGAAACGTTGGCTCTACGTATGGATCGCCACACTGAAAATGCACAAAAAGTAGCAGAATATCTGCAGAATCATCCTCAAGTGGCATGGGTTAAATATGCGGGGTTAAACAATCACCCTGAACATGATTTAGCGGTACGTTATATGTCAGGTAAGCCCGCGGGTATTCTCTCTTTTGGTATTAAAGGGGGCGCTGAAGCGGGTGCAAAATTTATCGATGCATTGCAACTCATTGTTCGTCTTGTGAATATTGGTGATGCAAAATCATTAGCATGTCATCCTGCATCAACTACACATCGCCAATTAAATGATGAAGAATTAGAACGGGCAGGCGTTTCACGCGATTTAATTCGTTTATCGATTGGTATTGAGCATATTGATGATATTTTAGAAGATTTAGAACAAGCATTAAAAGCTAGTATTTAATTAAAGTTATCACATTAAGAATAAAAAACCTTCTTTATTTAAAGAAGGTTTTTTATATTTAAAGCTCTGAGTTTGTTTGATGCTAGATTTCTTTATAAAGTATTGATGAATTTATTTCAATAGATAATGATATTATGAAGTCTATTTAATATAAAATTAAAGTAGAAAAGAATATTAATTCTAATTTAAAATAAATAATGTATTATTTTTTATTTTTTTGATTTTTAATAAAATAATAAGTTAAATTTTATTCTTGATAAAAATCAAATTTAACTTATCTTCAATTTATTAATTTATCCATCTAGGTCAAAACTGTAAATTAATTTAAATTTTTAAATTAAATTTGATTAAAAATAAAGGAATGTGAAGTCAACTGCATTATTTACAGATAATTAGTACGAGTCTAAAAGTGATTGATTTTGATCAATAAGGAACATACCGACTGGTCGGTATTATCCTATGCATGAATACGACTGCGCATCACCGAAAAAAAGACCCCATCCGAGTTCAAGAACAATTATTGGAAGCGGCAAGCGTTATTGTGGCTAATGAAGGAATAGCCTCTCTTTCTTTAAATGCTGTAGCAAAAGAAGCGGGTGTAAGTAAAGGTGGTCTACTTCATCACTTCCCCGGAAAATTGGAATTAGTGCAGGCCGTATTTAAACGGCTATTAGGTATTATGGATAGTCGTATTGCAGTTATTATGGAAAATGATCCTATTGAAGCAGGGCGTTTTTCTCGTGCGTATTTAACTTATATTTCTGATTTAAAACAGTCTGACGAAAGTCGCCAATTAGCGATATTGTCTTTAGCAATGCCAAATGAACCTATTATGCGTAAATGCTGGCGAGATTGGATGCTAGACCATTTAGCCAAAGGCGATAAATTAGATAATAGTTATTTAGGTACTTTAATTCGTTATGCCGCAGATGGTCTTTGGTTATCTGAATTAACAGAGGGTCCTACGCTTTCACAAGAAGAGCGTAACGCATTAGTAGCAAGATTATCTGAGATGACATTTGACTATATAGCAAACACAAAAAATCAGTAATTTTAATCAGGATGAATGAGGGCACAATGAAATACAAAATAAATGCCTTAATTTATTACGACGCAACGGATGGCGCGATATCATTAGAAAAAGACAGTGTTGATACACATCTTTCTATTACTGCAAATGCGTTACTTTTTTATTTTATTCAGCACCCTGGAGTGGTTAATCGTGATGAAGTATTAAAACGTGTTTGGGATGATAATGGGTTAGTTTCATCAAATAGTAATTTAAACCAATATTTAAGTTTATTAAGAAAAACATTTCGCCATTATGGTATTGAAAATATCATTGTTACCATTGCGAAAGGACGATTAGAATTTAATCCAGAGATTTCAGTTGAATTAATTGATGATTCAACGCTATTACCTTCAACTAAAAAAAATGAAGAAGCGCCTATTTTAGTTAAAGATGAAAATCAAATAGCTGTTGAAACAGTGACTCCTTTATCTTTAACGCAAACACCTTTAGCGTCTACGCAAGAAGAAGCGCCTCAAAAAACACAGAAACCAGAAATTTGTTGGTATTTAGCCAGCATTGGTTTTTTATTAGGTGCGGTATTTCTTGCAGTGATCATCTTTTTTAACCAACATCAATCAAAGCCAATTTCACTAACACCATTAACACACAATGATTGTGAGCTACTTTCTAATGAAGCCATGATTAATTCCGCGGTAAGTGATAATTATGTGCGTAATTTTGACGCGGTAAGAAAGAAGCTTAATCTACAGTGTGTAAAAGGTGAGCGATTTGTTTTCTTTTATGGTGATAAATTACAAACAAATGGATTAGGGCGGGTATTTTTAGCTCATTGTGCAAAGAACGAAGATAACCCATTCAGTTATTGCGATAATTACTTTTACTATTCTTGGAAATACTAATGAAAATCTCAGGGAAACTTTTATGTTTTTTATCGGCCCTGATTTTTATCTTGGTCGCCACTTATGCAGCAACAAGATTATTAACGATTAAAAATGAAGGTGTCATGGTTTGCTCAACCAAAGGCATTATGCGTTTTGAAAATATGGAAGATGAAAATGTGAATGGTAATATTCATTTTTCATTTGGAGCCAATGGTAAAGGATCAATTGTTGTTGAAGGTTATACCACTTCAAAAGCAGGGTGGTTGTATTTACAACGTTATGTGAAATTTGATTATACGACCAAGCGTGTTTCACCGACAGAACGTCACTATTTTGTTAGCCAATGGGATGCTAGCGCATCATCAATTGATGAATCTCCAGACGTTATTTTTGATTATTTTATGCGCGAAATGTCAGATAGTCATGATGGGTTATTTATTAATGCGCAAAAGCTTAATGAGAAAACCTTACTATTAAGTTCGCTTAATTCACCTCTCTATATTTGTACCTTAAAACCGGGTAGTAAATTCGATTAACTTTGACGTTTTATCTCATGTTCTTTTTATCAAAAGGTGGTGCATTATAATCGCCTTTTGATTTAATCCCCTTCGTTTATAACTCTCTTCTTTCTTCTTTCTATCAGTGCTTATCGGCTTAGTTGAATGACAGTAATTAAAATTGATAACAGTGAGATTCACTCACTTCACTCACTTTGCTCATTTACGAGTAAAGATTTAATACGCTTATTCTTTGCAGGTTATCTGCTGATTATTTGAATAG
Organism: Proteus sp. TJ1640; assembly: GCF_003144445.1. NCBI lineage: Bacteria > Pseudomonadati > Pseudomonadota > Gammaproteobacteria > Enterobacterales > Morganellaceae > Proteus > Proteus sp. TJ1640. Next base: position 360,364 of record NZ_PENY01000022.1, on the reverse strand, counting down.
AGTGTAGTAATAGTGATTCTGTGTCTTGCTACCAATACAAAGCACATCAATATTCACCTTGATAAAGACGTCATGACAAAAAAGAGCACGATTTGTATATAGACTTGATTTAGCCTTTTTCAATTATTGATCTTACGTTGAATTATCAGTGATATTCCGCACATCTTTCCCACCGATATGTACTGGCTTTTTGCACCTTTTAAACATCCTCCTAACAAAGTTAATTTGCCTGTTTTTTAATCTATCTTTTATGAGAGTGGGTAAATTTATAACGATGAAAAAAACAAATTAACAGGATAAATCTATAAATAGAGAAATAAAAAACGCTAAATACTAGAGTTAAATTCTATATTGTTTCATATCATGGATTTATATTTTGTTTTTGTTTTTCCGCGTTATAGTGATTTTGAAACCAACGTCTGCGTTTAAAAAATCACCACGCAGACACAATGGGCAAACGTAAACCGTTAAACGGCTTCTCGGAGGAAATGAAAATGGGTGATGCATTAGGTCTGATCGAAACCAAAGGTCTGGTGGCATGTATTGAAGCCGCTGACGCTATGTGTAAAGCCGCGAACGTTGAACTTATTGGCTATGAAAATGTGGGTTCAGGTCTCGTGACTGCGATGGTGAAAGGCGACGTAGGCGCAGTGAAAGCTGCAGTAGATTCAGGTGTGGAGTCAGCACAACGCGTGGGTGAAGTTGTTACATCGCTCGTGATTGCTCGTCCTCACAATGACATCAACAAGATTGTTATCAAACACAAGGCATAGTTTTTGCCTTAGGAGAACGTATGGGTGATGCATTAGGACTTATTGAAACTCAAGGGCTGGTGGCTTGTATTGAAGCTGCAGACGCGATGTGTAAAGCGGCAAATGTTGAGTTAATCGGCTACGAAAATGTGGGTTCAGGTTTAGTGACTGCAATGGTGAAAGGTGATGTAGGTGCCGTTAAAGCTGCTGTGGAATCTGGCTTAGAAGCTGCTCAACGTGTTGGTACTGTTGTGACTTCATTAGTCATCGCTCGTCCACATAACGATATTCAAAAAATCGTTGCCCAGTACAAAGTGACTGAATAACGAAGGAAATAAATATGAAAGAAGCACTAGGTCTAGTTGAAACCAAAGGTCTTGTCGCTTGCATTGAAGCTGCTGATGCAATGTGCAAAGCAGCCAATGTTGAACTGATTGGTTATGAAAACGTCGGTTCAGGTTTAGTGACAGCCATGGTGAAAGGCGATGTCGGTGCAGTCAATGCAGCGGTTGAGTCAGGTGTTGAAGCGGCAAAACGTATCGGCACCGTGGTGACTTCTCGTGTTATTGCAAGACCGCATAACGATATCGAGAAAATCGCACAACAGCATAAAGCCTAATTATTCAGGCGTGCTGTAAAGCAAAGAAATACGTTATTCAGCTAAATTTTTTAACTCCTGTATGGGGGAAAACATGGTTGCATTAGATAAAGATTTGCAATCCAGACAACTGGCTCGTGAGCTAGTTCGCAACGCGAAAAATGCACAACTTGTTTATGCTAAATTTTCGCAGGAAAAAATCGACAGTATTGTAAAACACATTGCATTTGAAGCGGCTCGTCACGCAGAAGAGCTGGCAAAAATGGCAAACGAAGAGACAGGCTTTGGTAAGTGGGAAGACAAAGTTCTGAAAAATACCTTCGCGTCATTGCGTGTGTATGAACATATGAAAGACATGAAGACCGTTGGCATTATCAATGACGATAAAGTGAAAAAAGTCATGGATGTTGGCGTGCCTTTAGGTGTTATCACGGCGTTAGTCCCTTCAACTAACCCAACATCAACCATTATCTATAAAACCCTAATTGCACTGAAAGCGGGTAATGCGATTATTTTCTCTCCGCATCCAAATGCAAAACAGTGCAGTTTCCGTGCGTTAGAAATTGTTAAAAAAGCGGCATTAGAAGCGGGTGCACCAGCAGGTATTGTTGATGGTGTGACATTACTGACACTGGAAGCAACAAAAGAATTAATGCACAGCAAAGATGTGTCATTAATTTTAGCGACGGGTGGTGAAGGTATGGTGCGTGCCGCTTATGCATCAGGTACGCCAACCATCAGTGGTGGCCCAGGTAATGGTCCTGCTTTTATCGAACGCAGTGCCGATATCAAAAAAGCAGTGAGCGATATCATCACCAGTAAAACATTCGACAATGGGGTTATCTGTGCATCAGAGCAATCCATTATCGTTGAGCGTTGCATTTATAACGAAGTTCACCGCGAGCTATTAGCGCAAGGTGCTTACTTTATGAATGACGAAGAAGCAACTAAAGTGGCTTCAATGTTACTGCGTGCTAACGGCACAATTAACCCAGCTGTCGTGGGTAAAGATGCGATTTATTTAAGTCAGCGTGCAGGTTTTAGTGTGCCAGCAAATACGCGTGTATTAATCGCATTACAAGATACCGTTTCACCTAAAAATCCGTATTCACGCGAAAAATTATGCCCAATCTTAGGAATGTATATCGAAGAAGATTGGAAATCAGCGTGCGATCGCGTGGTGCAATTACTGACTAATGAAGGTTTAGGCCATACCTTAGTTATTCATACCAAAAATGAAGATGTTATTCGTCAGTTCTCTCTAGAAAAACCGGTCAACCGTATTCTGATTAATACCCCAGCGGCATTAGGCGGCATCGGTGCAACCACTAATATTACTCCAGCGTTAACCTTAGGCTGTGGGGCTGTAGGTGGCGGTTCTAGCTCTGACAATGTCGGCCCAATGAACTTACTGAATATTCGTAAAGTAGGTTATGGCGTGCGTACCGTCGAAGAGTTAAAACAACCTTGTCCTTTAGCACAAGAAGCTGCTCAACCTGCTGTTTCTGCTTGCTCTGTTTCCAGTGCAAATCACCAGACCAGCATTCTTGATGATGACCGTTTTCGTTCACCTTCTTTAACCCCTGTTCATGCTGAATGTGCTACTGCACAACGTCAAACTCAAGGTGATGATCGCTTTGGTGCATCTCCTTATGCAACAACAGTAAGTGCTTGCGCGCAACAAGTGATTGAACAAGGTGATATTACTGAAGAAAACGTGGAACGCATTATCAAGGAAGTTCTCGGACGTCTGAGTAAATAACTCATTGATATAAGGCGATATAAACCATGATCCTCGCAAAGGTAATCGGACACGTAGTAGCGACACAAAAAAGCCCAGAACTTAAAGGTAGCAATTTATTAATGGTTGCCACTTTAGATGATGAGCTTAATCCACTGAAAAACAAAACCTATGTTGCAGTGGACAGTGTAGGTGCAGGTATCAACGACATTGTGTTGGCTGAAGAATACTTTGCACTGAACAAAGAACGTTACAAAGCGATGTCAGTGGTTGCCATTGTTGAGAAGGTTTATCGGGACAGTAAGGAGTAATAACGACATGAGTGAGTTTCTGATAAAACCCAAAATTCAGTTTGGCACCAATGCACTGAATTTTCTCTCTGGGTTAACTGCCCGCCGCGCATTTGTGGTGACAGATAAAGCAATGGTGAAGTTTGGCTTTGCAAATAAAGTTACCGATAAATTATTGCAACGGGGTATCGAGTTCCAAGTTTACGATGATGTTGCGTCAGATCCTGATATTTCAGCCATTGTAAGTGGTATGAAAATCATGGATGCCCATTATCCAGATTTGGTTATCGCACTCGGTGGTGGGTCGGTGATTGATGCCGCGAAAGCCGTTATGTACTCCCTCTGGCATACCCGTAAAGAGAGCAACAGAACAAAACCACAATTTATTGCGATCCCAACCACCAGTGGTACAGGTTCGGAAGTGACCTCTTTTTCAGTGATCAAATCACGCAGTGAAAAATTGGTCTTGGTTGATGCGTTTATGTTGCCTGATGTCGCCATTCTCGATCCTGAGTTGGTGAAGTCTGTACCGCCAGCAATTACTGCTGATACGGGAATGGATGTGCTTTGCCATGCGCTAGAAGCGTATGTTTCTAAAGCTGCTTCTGATTTTTCTGATGCAATGGCAGAGAAAGCCGTCAAGTTAGTGTTTGGTCATCTTATTGATTGCCATCATCAAGGCGACAACTTATTTGCTCGTGAAAAAATGCATAACGCATCTTGCATTGCGGGGATGGCATTTACTAACGCTTCGCTGGGTATTACACACAGTCTTGCTCACGCCTTAGGCGGTGTCTTCCACGTCCCTCACGGTCGAGCCAATGCGTTATTGATGACGCATGTTATTGCTTTTAACGCGAATTTTCATGGCGATTGCAATAGCGAAGCAGCAAAACGTTACGCCTATCTTGCTCAAAGCCTAGGACTTCCGGCTAATACGGTAAGAGAAGGGGTCACCAGTTTAATCGTCGCTATTAATGTATTGAAAGATGAAATGGGTATGCCGAAGAGTATTCGCGATACCGGTGTCAGTGAAGCGGACTTTTATGCCCGTTTAACGGAAATGGTCGGACAGGCTTTACGAGATAGCTGTACGCCGACAAATCCGCGTGACGTAAACACACACCAATTAGAAACATTGTATCGTCAGGCATTTGCCGGTGTATCACACAGTTAATGCTCAACCGAATTAATACCGATTAGGTCAAGTAAAGAACATCAGGAGAGCCTCACATGGCCAAATATTCTTTGACGCCACGCGTAAAAATGCTGGCAGAACGTTTAGTTTCACGTAATAGCTCCATCAGCACAGAGCGTGCAACCATTTTTGATTCATTAGACAACAGCATTGCAGGTGTGCCTCAAGCGATAAAACCTGCGCAACGTTTTTATGAGTTTATCCGCCATTTTCCAAGCTACATTGCACAAGATGAACTGATTATCGGCAGCCAGTCATCAACACCACGTGGCGCGATTTTCCACACTGAAGAAGAAGTGCGTAGCGACTCTATCTACCGTTTCTTAAGTATTAACAATAGCGTTGCATCACCCGATTACATGCTGGTGGTAAACCAAGGTTTCTTAGCAATCAAAGCACAGCTTGAAGACAGAATTAGAAGCATTGGCAGTGCCGTAAATCGTAGCAGTATGGATGAAGCTAATTACTGTAAATCAGCGATTTATGCATGTGATGCAGCACTATATTTTGCACAAATTCTATCTGCAAAAGCAGAGAATTTAGCCGCAATGGAAGGTAATCCATACCGTAAAGCTGAATTATTAGATAGCGCAGCAATATTACGTAAAGTCCCTGCAAAACCCGCAGAAACTTTTAAAGAAGCGGTTCAAGTATTCTATTTGCTGCAATTAGTCTTACACTTGGAAAATGGTAGCTATGCCATTAATCCAATGGGATTTGATAAAGCACTTTATCCATTCTATCAACGTGATATAGACCAAGGTCGTTTAACACAAGCACAAGCGTATGAAATTATTGAAAGTGTATGGCTGAAATTAGCAGAGCTTTCCGAAGTACGTGCGACCAAAGAAATTGATGGTTATCCAATGTTTGATGCAATGACGCAAGGTGTTGATATCAACGATCCACGTGTCAGTATTAACGAACTGTCAGAGATGCTGTTATCAGCTCGCGCTAATCTGTCAACCTTACACAGTTCACTGCAAGTACGTTTATATAATGGTCGTGCGAATTCACAGCCTCAATACGCTGCACCTTCTGCAAACTTTGTTGCACCTAGTGCGGATGCTGGCGAATTCAAAGTAATGGAAGGTTTAACACCTCGATTACAACGTTTACGTAATCGCTATTTAGAAGCACGTCCAAGTGTCTCCATTTATAGAGCATTAGCATTTACTGAAATTGTCCGTAATAACCCAGGGTTACCACCCATTTTACTGCGCGCTAAAGCATTCCGTCGTGCATGTGAAACCGCACCTATCTTAATTCAAGATGAAGAGCTAATTGTTGGACATCCTTGTGGAAAACCGCGTGCTGGCGCTTTTTCTCCTGATATTGCATGGCGTTGGGTTCGTGATGAACTCGATACTATGAGCACGCGTCCACAAGATCCATTCCAAATTTCAGAAGAAGACAAAAAAGTTATTCGTGAAGAGATTGTTCCATTTTGGGAAGGGCGCTCTTTAGATGAGATCTGTGAAGCACAATATCGCGAAGCGGGTGTGTGGGAATTTAGTGGTGAAACCTTTGTCAGTGATCTTTCTTATCACCAAATCAATGGTGGTGGCGATACTTGCCCAGGTTATGACGTTCTGTTATTCACCAAAGGTATGAACGGTATTAAAGCTGATGCGCAAGCTAAATTAGCTGAATTAAGTATGGAAAATCCTGCTGATATCGATCGTATTTACTTCTATAAAGCGTCGATTGAAAGCTGTGAAGGTGTGATTGCTTACGCTCACCGCATTGCAGAGCATGCGCGTGAATTAGCATCAAAAGAGAGCAATCCTCAACGTCGTGAAGAGTTACTGACGATTGCTCAAGTCAACGAAAACGTACCAGCTAACCCGCCTAAAACACTGCAAGAAGCACTGCAAAGTATCTGGACAGTTGAGTCACTGTTTGAAGTTGAAGAGAACCAAACGGGCCTTTCTTTAGGTCGTTTAGACCAATATTGCTTCCCAATGTATGAAAACGACATCAAATCAGGTCGTTTAACGCGTGAACAAGCACTGGAAATGATGCAAGCCTTTATCATCAAATGTGCTGAGTTAATGTGGATGTCGAGTGAGTTAGGTGCGAAATATTTCGCAGGTTATCAGCCATTTATCAACTTAACTATTGGCGGACAAAAACGCTCTGGTGGCGATGCATGTAACGACTTAACTTACTTAATTATGGATGCTGTGCGCTTTGTGAAAGTGTATCAACCATCACTTGCATGTCGTATTCATAACCAATCTCCACAGCAATATATGGAAAAAATTGTTGATGTGGTGAAAGCGGGTATGGGCTTCCCGGCATGTCACTTCGATGATTCTCATATCAAGATGATGTTGCGTAAAGGCTTCGATTTTGAAGATGCGCGTGACTACTGCTTGATGGGTTGTGTTGAACCACAAAAATCAGGCCGTATTTATCAATGGACATCAACGGGTTACACCCAATGGCCTATTGCGATTGAGTTTGTATTAAACCGCGGTCGTATGGTGTTGTTTGATAGCTATCAAGGTCTAGATACAGGTGATTTACGTGACCTGCGTACTTATGAAGATTTTGATCGCGCTGTAAAAGAACAAGTGGCACATATCATTCGTTTATCTGCAATTGGTACGGTGATCAGCCAACGTGTTCACCGCGATGTTGCACCGAAACCATTAATGTCTCTGTTGGTTGAAGGCTGTATGGAACAAGGTAAAGACGTGACCGCAGGTGGTGCAATGGTTAACCATGGTCCAGGTCTGATCTTCTCCGGTTTAGCGACTTATGTCGACTCAATGGCTGCTATTCGTAAGTTAGTTTATGAAGATAAAAAATACACCTTAGAACAAATTCGTGACGGTCTATTAGCCAATTTTGAAGGTCATGACGAGCTTCTACGTGACTGCTTAAATGCACCGAAATTTGGTAACGATGACGATGTTGTTGACCAATATGCATTAGATATTACGGAATGGACTGAGCGTGAATGTCGTAAATATAAGATGCTCTACTCCACATTCAGTCATGGCACGCTATCTATCTCTAATAATACACCAATTGGCGAGTTAACCGCGGCTACACCAAATGGTCGTTTGGCATGGAAACCATTATCAGATGGGATCAGCCCAACGCAAGGCGCGGATAAACATGGCCCAACAGCGATTATTAAATCAATCAGTAAAATGAATGTTGAAACCATGAATATTGGTATGGTTCATAACTTCAAATTCCTGAAAGGATTGTTAGATACCAATGAAGGTCGCCAAGGTTTAATTACCTTATTAAGAACGGCTTCCATTTTGGGTAACGGCCAGATGCAATTTAGCTATGTTGATAATGAAGTACTGAAAAAAGCGCAATTAGAGCCTGAAAAATACCGTGACTTAATTGTCCGTGTTGCTGGCTACAGTGCTTACTTCGTTGAATTATGTAAAGAAGTTCAGGATGAAATTATCAGTCGTACTGTGATTGAGAAATTCTAATCATAGCCATAGGGATGGCGCAGGCTATCCCTTTTAATCGACAAGACAAGATTTAAATTTATCGAACAGGGATGTTTGATGCAGATTTGGAGGCGTAAAGATGGAGACGGCGGCAGAAACAAGAGGTCGGATATTTAATATCCAGAAATACTCTATTTATGACGGTGATGGTATTCGTACTCTCGTTTTCTTAAAAGGCTGTAATATCCGCTGCCCTTGGTGTTCCAATCCAGAAGGTCTCAGCAGTGAATTTCAAGTGATGTACTCTCGCGACAAATGTGTAGATTGTGGTAAATGCGTCGATGTTTGTCCTGCAGGTGTGCATTACATGACAACCAATGAAAATGGTAAGCAAGTTCACCGTGTTGATCGTGGCGTCGATTGTATCGGTTGTCGTAAATGTGAAGAGGTCTGTATCTCTGATGCGCTTGATATTATGGGAAAAGATGTTTCTGTCTCTGAATTAATGAAAATCATCATGCAAGATTATGACTTTTACATCTCTTCTGGAGGTGGTGTCACTATCGGTGGCGGTGAAATGAGTTTACAAACTGATTTCGCGGTTGCGCTTTTACGAGAATGTAAAAAGATGATGATCAATACCGCTGTGGAAACTCAAGCGACCACCAACGTGGCGAATTATGAAAAATTAGCGGAAGTCGTTGATCAATTTCTGATTGATATCAAACACATTGATACTGCTCAGCATAAAGCGTTGTTTGGCATTGGTAATGAGAATGTCCGCCGTAATCTAGAGCGTTTAATGGATCTCGGTGCCAATGTGGTTATTCGTATGCCTTTAGTGCGAGGTTATAACGATTCTTATGATGCGATCACTGGTGCGATTAACTACGCCATGGAGCTCTCAAAACGCGGTAATCTTCAGCGCATCGATATTCTTCCTTATCACCAATTTGGACGTAATAAGTACGAAAAATTGGAGATGATCTATCCAATAAAAGTCGATCCAAGTTATACGCCAGAAGAGCTAGATAGCTTAGAAGCCTTCTTTAAGAAATTTGATTTCGATATCCGTCTTGTCCGTCATTAAGTAGGAGAGAAAGATGAACAGTTTAGGTGTGATTGAAACACGAGGATTAACCGCAGCCATTCAGGCGGCAGATGCGGCTTGTAAAGCAGCAAACGTGGAAATTATTGGATACCGAAAAGTAGGCTCTGGGTTGGTATCAATCTGTTTTCAAGGCGAGATCAGTGCAGTAAGAACGGCGGTTGATCATGGTGTTGATGTGGTTAGCCAAAAAGAGCTGGTTATTGGCTCGTTGGTTATTGCAAGACCAGAGCCAAGCGTTATTACTAAATTACTGACAATAAAAAGTAAGAAAAAATCGCCCGCTATTGCTGAAAAAGTACAAGAAACCGTACTTGAAGCAGTCGTTGAAGACCCTGTTAAAAACGACGTTGAGAAGCTAGAGGCTGCAAAAGCTGTTGCAGATTTACCGGCTCAAAATATTGCCGCTGAAACTAAAGCTACGACAGACAAAGTACAAAGCAGTAAGAAAGAGATCAAACCAGAAGGCCGTAAAGGTAAAAAATAATGATTAATCAACAACTCATGGGAAAAATCCTCTCTCGTTTACCTGTACACGGCGTGATGTCGGGAGAGACGCAAGGAATGGCAATCCCTGTTGGTATTTCTAATCGACATGTGCATCTTTCACAACAAGATGTTGAAGCATTATTTGGCAAAGGTTATCAACTCACTCCGTTTAAAGATCTTAAACAACCGGGTCAGTTTGCAGCAAAAGAGTGTGTGATTGTTGTGGGATCTAAAGGTTCGATCAGTAAAGTTCGTGTTTTAGGGCCAGTTCGTCCACAAAGCCAATTAGAAATTTCAAAAGCTGACTGTTTTGCATTAGGTATAAAAGCACCAGTACGTGAATCGGGTGATTTAGTTGGTTCTGGCAATGCTGTTTTAATGGGGCCTGCGGGTCATGTGGAATTAAAAGAACAAGTCATTTGCGCACAACGCCATATTCATATGAGTGAAATTGATGCCAGAATGTTAAACGTTACGAATGGGCAAAAGGTACATGTAAAAACAGAAGGTGAGCGTAGCCTGATTTTTGATGAAGTCGTTGTTCGTGTCAGTGAGAAATTTTCTTTAGAATTTCATATAGATACTGATGAGGCCAATGCAGCAGGACTTCGTAACAACGATAGCGTATTTATTGTCAGTTAAGACAATGAGGTGACGTAATGGACAATCTGTTAATTGAAAGGATAGTGGCTGAAATAGAAAAAAGAATGAAAAAGTCGGTGTTGTTAGCACTTACACCTGCACCGGGATACCAAGATGAAATCTGTCAGCGTATCAACACATTTTCTCATGTTCGATTTTCTCTTTTTGTCACAACACAGGCACAAGTCAGTCATGATTTGTCGAAATGGCGTCATCTAGGAGAAATGTATAATGCGGGTGAGTTTGATATTAATACGTTATCTTCTTATCACGCTTTATTCATTCCTTATTTCGATAAAAAGCTGGTGGGAGAGATTATTAATGGTCTATTTATCAGTGAAGAAGGGAAATTAATTCATTCTGCGCTTGCTAAAAATATTCCTATTATAGCATTACCTTATTTTTGCCAACCAGAAAGTGAATTAAATGAGATTTTAGGTTTAAATAAAAATAAAGAATATAACCTGCTTATTCAGGAAAATATTAGCCGATTAAAATCAATGGGGATTGTGTTTCACTCTATAAATAATGTTGAAGCTAATTTAATAAACCATGATATTAACCATCAAGCTAAACCTGAACATAAACCTGAAATTAAACAAGAGAATAATAATCGCTATATTACTTTAAATGAAGTAATGAATAATCCTAGAGAATATCATTTATCGCAAGATAAATTGACGGATTCTGCTATTGAATATTTAAAAAGCTTAAAAAATTAATATTAAACTATATCTGATAACTCAGGAGTCTTATTATGTCCCCAAAAGCAAAATCATGGCTTTGGATGTTGGCGGTTATTATTTCAGAAACCTCAGCAACCTCTACCTTAAAAATGTTTGATAATAGTGAAGGTACCACTAAAACATTATTATTAGGCTTAATTGTTGTTCTTTATGTTATTTGTTATTACTCATTATCGCGTGCAGTAAAAAATATTCCAGTTGGTTTAGCTTACGCAACATGGTCTGGTACAGGCATATTAGTTGTATCAACATTAGGTATGGCATTTTATGGCCAACATCCTGATACTGCGGCCATAATCGGTATGGCTGTTATTGCCAGTGGTATTGTGATTATGAATCTCTTTTCCAAAATGGGATCAGAAGAAGGGGAAGAAGAAACAACCGAAACTCCTAATATTAAACAGGCTGCATCGCCAGTTAATAAATAAATCTATTTCTTAATAAATCTATTTTTTAATAAAATTATTTTTGATAAATAAGTATTTATTAAAATAAATAAGGATAACAATTATGTTTACCGGATTCTTATGGCTGGCGCTGTCTATTGGTTCTGAAATCACTGGTACGTCAATGATTAAAAAAACAAACGGTTTTAGTAAATTGGCCCCTTCTGTTTTAGTTATTGCTGCTTACTGTATTTGTTATTTCGCCTTAACACGCGCAATGGGATATATCCCTGTTGGTGTTGCTTATTCACTATGGTGTGGATTTGGTATTGTCGGTGTGACCTTAGTGGCGATGATTTTATATAAGCAAAAACCAGATTTACCAGCCATATTCTCTATGGCATTGATTATCTCTGGCGGGATAATTATGAATACATTCTCAACAATGTAAATTGAATTTATAAGTGTTATATTTTACTTTGTTAATAAAACCCCCATTGCCTTCACAATGGGGATTATTTTTACAACATTACTATTTATTATTTCTTGTCATTTATCTGACTTATAACTCACTCACTTGCTGTAACTGTTTTTGACGCTCAGTTTGAGCGCTGACTTGATGATTTCGCGCTAAGAAACTATACATCGTTGGTAATACAAATAGCGTGAACAGGGTGCCGACTAACATGCCCGACACAATAATCAGCCCTAGACCATAGCGACTATTCGCTCCAGCACCACTGGCAAATAAAAGTGGAATAAGCCCAATAACCATTGCCGCCGTAGTCATTAATACAGGACGTAAGCGGATTTTTGCTGCTTCAATAATGGCATCTCGACGATTTAGATTTTTATGAACTTGTAATTCATTAGCGAATTCCACCATTAAAATTCCGTGCTTACTGATAAGCCCTATTAGTGTGACTAAACCAATTTGAGTGTAGATATTTAGTGTCACCATCCCTAAAGCGAGAGGGACTAATGCGCCGCAAATTGATAGCGGTACAGTAACTAAGATAATTAAAGGATCGACCAAGCTTTCATATTGCGCAGCTAACACTAAGTAAATAATGATAAGTGCTGCAATAAAGGCAAAGACTAGTGTATTTCCTTCTTGGGTAAATTGGCGAGAATCAGATTGCCAATCATGACTAAAACCTGCGGGTAATGAATCTGCCACCGTTTCAAGAAAAGCGACCGCTTGTCCCATCGTGACGCCGGGGGCGGGGATCGCTTGGAAAATAGCTGCGTTCTGTTGATTAAACTGTGTCAATTTATTCGGTTCAACTTGAGTCGTAATATTCACAACGGTTGATAATGGAATTAACACATTATCTTGAGTACGAATATAGTGCCCTGCAAGTGCTGCTGGCGTTAAGCGTTGATGGCGTACACTTTGTGGGATCACGTCATAAGAGCGACCATCCATACCAAAGCGATTGATATAGTGTTCACCCACTAATAGTGAGAGTGATTCACCAATATCTTGCATACGAATGCCTAAGCTATTGGCCTTAGCTCTGTCTATGGCAACTTGAACAACGGGATTGTTGTAATCTAAATCGCTATCCACCACGACAAACAAACCGCTTTCTCTTGCTTGCTGTTTGATTTGTTCCATTGTTTCAAACAAAACGGGATAACCTAATGGGCTACGTAACACCATTTGTACAGGCAATCCACCCACTGAGCCGGGTAGAGAAGCTAATTGGAAAGCAAAAATACTGGTACCTTCCACATTATTGACGCGATTTTGCAAATCAGCTTGGATTTGATCTGCATTGCGATCACGTAAATCCCAACCATCAAAGTTAATACCACCAAAGCTGGCTGATGGGCCATCAGTACCATTAATTATCCATGTGCTGTCAGTTTCAGGCAGACTCATATAAATTTCATCAAGCTTTTGATTAAATCGTTCAGCATAGGCAAGATTTGCATGTTGTGGTGCTTTTACCGCGGTTAATACACTCGCCTGATCCTCTGAAGGCGCTAGCTCTTGTTTTGTCTGGCTATATAAAAACGGCAAGCTGACAAATACAGCTAAGGCGAAAATAACGGTTAACCAGCGATTAGCTAATGAAAAATTGAGTATGTAACCATAATGATGAGCTAATTTATCAAAGACATACTCGGCTATTTTAGCCATTTTGCCTTCATTTTCTTTTGGTTTTAGCATTAATGAGCTCATCACGGGGGATAGCGTTAATGCCACAATACCGGATACAATCACACTACCTGCCAGTGTTATGGCAAATTCTTTAAATAATGCGCCCGTTAATCCAGCCATTAAACCAATCGGAGCATAAACAGCCGCTAGCGTTATGGTCATTGCAATAACAGGGCCAGCCACTTCTCTTGCCCCCACTAAAGCGGCTTGAACAGGTGATAATCCCTCTTCAATATGGCGATGGACATTTTCAACAACCACTATCGCGTCATCTACCACAAGTCCAATGGCTAAAACCATTGCCAGCAAAGTGAGCAAATTGATACTAAAACCAAAGGCAAGCATTAATCCGGCAGCACCTAGCATTGATAACGGAATGGCAAGTACAGGAATAAGAACAGAACGGAACGATCCCAAACAGAGATAAATAACCGCGATAACGATTAAAATCGCTTCAATTAAGGTTTGTACTACTTGATTAATAGAGGCTTTGATAAAACGTGAAGTTTCAAATGCCAGTTCTACATCGACGCTCGGCGGTAAGGTTTTTTGAATATCAACAAGATGTTCGCGAATGCCATCAACAATCACTAATGGATTACCTGTTGGTGTCGGGAATAAACCCAAAAATACCGCTTTTTTACCATTCATAATACCGCTAGTTTCAGTGGCCGCAGCACCTAGCTCGACGGTACCAATATCACGTAAGCGGACAAGATTATTACCATCATTAATGATAACCATGTCTTTAAATTCTTCGACATTAGTGAGATCGGTATTGACATAAACGTTGGCAATGACAAACTCGCCTTCTACTTTACCGGGTGCGGCTTGATAGTTATTACGGCGAACTGCCTCCGCCACATCGCTCGCTGTTAAGTTGCGACCAGCCAGTTTGTCTGCATCTAACCATAAGCGCATCGCCAATTGTTGACCACCAAATACTTGTACTTTAGCAACACCATTAATGGATGAGAACATCGGTTCAACAACGCGAGAAAGGTAGTCTGTGAGTTCAGGAATAGAAAGCTGTTCACTGGAGAAACCCACATAAGCTACGGCTGTAGATTCTCCTGATGAAAGCTCGATTACCGGATCATAAGCTTGTTCTGGCAACTTATAACGAACTTGATTTACCTTAGCCATTACTTGCGTCAAGGCTTGAGTAGGGTCGCGGTTTAATTCCATTCTGACGGTAACTAAGCTTTTACCTTGTACTGAAGATGAAGAAATATAATCAACTCCCTCAACAGAGGAAACTGCTTGTGTAATTGGCTGAGTAACAAATCCCTGCATCAGCTCAGACGATGCGCCAGGATAATCTGTTGCGATCGTAATCGTTGAGTTTTGTAACATAGGGTATTGGCGAACGGGTAGCTTACTGAATGCAAATGCGCCCAGTAACAAGATCAATGTGCTAACAACTAATGCCAAAACAGGTCGCCGAACAAAAATATCGGTAAACTTCATTATTAACTCCCGTTATGGTTTGGTTGTCGCAGATTGAGCTAGCGCTAATGTATCTTGCTCAATAGGTTCAATTGAGATGCCATCACTTAATTTAATTTGGCCAGATGAGACAATTTGATCACCAAGGGTTAAGCCTTCTTTTATCTCAATCATGCCGTTGTAGCGCAATCCAACTTTCACAGAGACACGCTTAGCGATAAGGTTTTTTTGATTGTCAGATTGCGCTACAAACACGGTATCTCCATAGGCAGTATAAGTAACTGCCGTTTCTGGTACGGTTAATACCATAGGACTATCTGGAGAAGTAACTTGTACACGAGCAAACATGCCCGCTTTTAATTTGTTATCGGTATTAGGTAAAACAGCTTGTACTTGTACAGTGCGAGATGGACCAATAAGAGGATCGACGGCATTAATTGAGCCTGTAAATACCATCTCTGGATAAGCATCGACCTCGATATTGACGGGCTGTTTTGCGGAAATTTTGGGAGCAGCTTGCTCATCAAGTGAGAAATTGAGTTTTAAATGACTCGCATCGACTAAAGATGCAACACGTTCACCCGCATTGAGGTACTGTCCTTCATGAACAAGTTTTATCCCGACAATGCCATCAAAAGGCGCTTTTATTGCTTTCTGTGCAATTCGCGCTTTTACTTCACGAATGGATGCGGCAATCATATCGCGCTCAGATAATGTACTGTCTAATTGTGCAGCTGCTGCGACATTTTTACTATAAAGCTGTTTTGTACGGGAGTAGAGTTTATCCGCGTTAGTTAATTGTGCTTGTAAACGCAATAATTCCGCTTGTTCAGGCTCATCATTTAATTTAGCTAAAACTTGACCTGCTTTAACAGTTTGCCCTGACTCAAAATTAATCACAGCAATTCGACCATTGGTTTCAGCGGCTAAGTAGACTTGGCGCGCGGCTTCTAGTTCACCAACTCCTTGCATATTGTTTGGTAATTTTGATGATTGTACAGTTGCTAATGCCACTTTAGTGGGTGGATAAGCGAATTGCTGAGATGCATCTTCATCAGATGATGTTGTTGCATAAACCATTGCACCAGCACTGATTAAAAAGAGTGAGGCACATACCGTGAGAGTGAGTTTTTTATTCATACTATTGTTGTTTCCATAGTGATTATTTTTATATTTTTTATCGTTTTTATGCGTCAGTTTTTTTCCATAATGCTCTGAAATGACTTGCCATTGCCGTAGTGATTAATCCTCCAATAACAGAGGTATGCTCGATTGCGAAATACATCGACAACATGGCCTTATCTCCCGTCATATTCCAAAACGTATGTACAATCACAATGGTCAAAAATAGGAAAACAGCGAGCGCTCCAGCACCTAGCCATAAATAACGATCGAAAAGGACTAATAAAGAACCTGAAAATAAAACGATCGCAGTGGCAATATTAAAAAACCAGTCTGGAGTTAATCCTGCTGCACGCATCTCAGCCAAACTATTTTGGTAATCAAACACCTTGGCAAAACCAGAGGAGAGAAATAAAACAAGAATGAGTAATCTGGCGATAAACCATAAAGCGCGGCTTTCAAGAATACGTGCAATTGAATTAGGCATTTTTCTATCCTCAATAATCTTCAATACAAAAGTCGGTATCCCACTGACTTGACTTCATGAGAGGAGAGGACTATAAAACCTCAAGTTAAGTTGAGGTCAAGAGGAAAGAATGAAAAAAGAGAAAATAGATTTCAATAGAGCACTTACCGTCGGTGAGGTAGCAAAACGTAGTGGTGTTGCGATTTCAACGTTACATTTTTATGAAGAAAAAGGATTGATAGAAAGCTATCGAAGTGCAGGTAATCAGCGGCGTTATCCACCAGTTGTATTGCGCTATGTGGCAATTATCAAGGCGGCTCAAAGTACGGGAATTCCGTTAAAAGAAATCCAAGAAATATTGGGAAAGTACCCGCCAAATAGTAAATTAACGGCAGAACAATGGCACGAAATATCAACGGATTGGAAAGTGCGACTCGATGAACGCATTCGCCGTCTTAAACGATTACGTAACGGGCTTGACCACTGTATTGGCTGTGGTTGTTTATCATTGAGTGATTGTCCGTTGCGCAATCCTGATGATATTTTAGGTGAAAAGGGGGCAGGGCCTCAGATCCTATAATCAAAATGAAAACGATGCACTATCTGGTTTGAAAAATCCCTCATAGTCTTCTTGGTTATCAGTCATACCCAGTAAATCAAGTGTGAATTGGTGATAGAAACCTTGGTAAGAAAGAAATGAAATAAGCGCTTGATTAATAGTCTCTTTATTTTCTGTATCATCTAATACACTCTGTTGATGCGCATACATTAATATGCTTCGTTGGCGATTCTCTTTAAGTGTTTGATTACCATCATTCATAACATCATATTGATTTAGGAAATTAAGGATAGCCTTTGTATCATTGATGCCTTGATCTTGTAATTGCTGATAAAAATCTCGATTAAGAAAAGGCGCTAAAATATCACTTTCTGTAGCCCTAGGAAGGGGCACTGGTTGATTCTCTATTGCTTCTGTTTTATCTGTATTTATTCTTGAAGATAAATGAGATAGTGACTGTGTATAGGAAGGATCAATTTTCATTAGGGAGGTCTCTTTGAATTTGATTTTCATCTTGGCTTTCTAACAATTCAAACTGTTGAATATAATCAATTAAACGCGTTTTAAGATCTTGAGAAAATGTGAGTTGATTTTTTTCAGTATAAGGCCGATGAAATTGAGATTTGAGATCTTGCATGAAAAGAGGAGGATCAAAGAAAAGGATTTGTGATCCTGCGCTGACAGAAATTGTCGTATTATCATGGGGAATTAATTCAATATTTTGATCACTCAGTGTCTCTTCTAAATAAGGTTGTAAGGTTTTAGGAATATTAAGTGTGAGTTTATGATCAACAGGGCTTGCGGCAATAAGTTGTTTTGTTAGTTCTATTTGCATATCCGGTGACTGGAAATATTGAGCAACTGTCCTTGTGATCAACTCTCTTTGTTTTATTTCATAGTTGAATAAATGAGTTTGATACTGAGAGAACAAGGTTAATATATCTCCCAATAGTGCTTTCAGTCCTTCGCTATAGCCTTGCCTAACCACAGCATCATGATGTAATTTAAGTTTTTTCTCAGTATTGCGAATAAGTTTTTTCGCATTATTTTTTGTAGCGAGATTTATTTTATGGATATTATCCAATTGTCGGATATAACGGGCACGAATAAGCACCCCTTCACAGGTATAACCTAACAGTTTTTCATGCACTGAACGCAGCATAATTAAGCACCAAAAGAAAAAGTGAGCGTGATAAAGATAAATCCGTTGATAACTTTAATTGGGACTGACTTATAGGAAAACAGAGTTTAAACCGTTGTGCTAATGCGACTGAAATAGAGTGAATAAAAGTAAATAATAATTGATAACCTATTGTGATAGGCGCTATCTCGTTATTATCATTTTTATTTTCCTCATTTATCAAAAGGACAGGTCTTAAAGAGAGAAAAGCTTGTAATGATGATGACAATTGATAGTAATCACCTGAGTGTAAAATATATTTAGGTGAGTAAAAATAACCTAAAAATAGAGCGCATTGAGGTAATAACGACCATTGAGTAAATAGTTTTTGGGCGACAAGGTCGGTTTCTATATCGCAGTCTATTTCAGTGATAAGTTTATGTTCTTTAATTAATTGATGATTAGCAAATTGCTGCCAAATAAGTTTATCATCGAGAGTTGCTACTGTTTTATAGTCTTGATGAATGTATTGTAATGGTTCATACATCACGGTAGAAATTTTCTCAAACTGTTGAAGAGAGAGTGTCATCTTTTTTCTCCTTCATCATCAGCTTTTTTTGGCGATACTTTATAAAAATAAATATTATAATGAACAGTAAGCCAATAAAAAGTGGACATAACAACCACCAATAATTAAAAGCGATAGCACTATTTTCATCAGTAGTGAGAGGTTTTAATACATTTAATTTATTGATATTGCGTGGATAAAGTAGAACAGTAATATTATCTTCATTCATATCGTTAAAGGAATTATGAATAAAAGCGCGAATATCTTCACCAAGTTGTTCTGCATCAAGCACACTGTCTTCATAAAAAATTATGGCAGATGCATGAGGAGGAGGAATAATGCGCTCTGAGGAGGAAATAGGATAGCTAATATGCACTCTTGCATCGATAACACTTTCAATGGTGAGTAATGATTGTTCTAATCGTTGCTCAATAGCCGAAATTAATCGTGCTTTTTCTGCCTGTGGTGAAGATACCAATGCATCAGAAGGGAATATTTGGGTAATTTCAACCCGCGTATTACTAGGCAATTGATACTGTTCCAATATTTGAATCGCGACAGCAACATCCTCTTTTTTAACTGACACATCAAATAATCCTTTGCCTAATGCGGTTTGAGTACTGGTTATTTGATGCTTTTGTAATACAGCTTGCACTTGTGTTGCTTGACGCTGATTCAGACCGGTTAATAATGACTGCTCTTTACACCCAGTTAATAGTGAAACCAGACAAAATAATAACATGCTTAATAAATATCTGGTTTTCATCACTATTGCGCCTTTAGTAGGGTTTCTACGATATTCAATGATTTTCTTGCCAAGGTACTGGCTAAATTCATGGTAATGGTATAATCATTTAGCGTGGTTTGTAGCTTGGTATAGCTATGAACATCAGAAAGCTGACTTAATGTTGCCAGTTTTTCATGTATTTGAGTTTCATACTGAAAACTACTGGCAATATTTTTTGTTATTATTGAAGATAATGAATCTTCATTATCTGTACTTTCAGATAACGCAGATAAATTAACTGTAGAAACAGGTAAAATAGCCATAAATATCCTTTATATAATTTAAAATTAACGCATATTACCAATAATACTCATCGCTAAGTCTTTAACGACTTTAATCGATGTTGATTCAGCATTACGTGTAATATTGTATTCAGCTAACCTTGCTTGATAGTCTGCTAATGCGGCGGCATTCGAGGTATCTGCTTTTAAAGCATCAAGTGCTGATTTTAATGCATCACTTTGATTTTTAACTGGATCTTGAAAGTAATCGTCTATTTTTTTAATTGAGCTTACATCATCGGTCACTGAATTATTTGCCATGATATTAATCCTCTGAATATTTATGATTTTGTGTTAATGAAATCCGAATATTACCCCTTGGGAAAATAACGGTGTTGGCTATCAATAAAAATATATCCGTTCTCTTCTTGTAAAGTTGCTTTATTGATTAAATCAGGATTGCCTATACTCTCACGGTAAAATATAAATTTTCTGCCAAAAATAAAGGTTTGTTTTTTTATAAATTGCTCAAATTTTATTTTACTTTCTTTATTCAAAACATCATCAAATATAAACGTGATCCCATTCTTATCTTCTTTTATTTGATAACTGGATTTTTTTATAAAAGAGAGTGTATTTATCTCTTCAATTAAACTAGGAATAGATATGGCTTTGATAGTTGGTTGGCAAAAGGTAGAAAACTGTTGTTGAATAACTGAACTGATTTTATCTTTTTCATGATTATTATGATAAACAAAAGATATTATTGGATTTGAATTATTCTTAATTATAATGTTGTTTGTTATTTTACTCTCTTTATTAAAGATAAGATTTAATTTTTTAATATCTATATATGAATATCGACTGTTATTATTGTTTTTTTTAACCCATTCAGGCGCGCTATCGTCATAGAGGCAATAATGATTTTTTAAACCTAAAAAATAGTGATAGTTTTCTACTGATAACGTTGGTTCTGGTATGATGTTGTTAACTTCTTTTTTGTTAAAAAATAAAAATGAAATAGATAATAATGAAAAAAATATAGCTGTTATTAATATGATAGCTATCTTTTTTCGGAGGTTAATGTTAGGTGATTTATTCTTAAATACTAATAGTTCTTTTTCCAAGTTATCATTTTTACTAATTAAAAACATAGGGATATTATTAAAATAAATAGGTTTATTAAAATATATATCCATTTCAACACCTATTTCATTCGCTATCACACTCTCTTCTATAACTAATGTACTTTGATCTTCTTCTGTATTTTTTAGTTTGACATTCACTTTTTTAACCAATTCTTCATCACTGCATGGAATGTAAATCTGATTTGCATCATTATTATGTATTTTATTTCTCTTGTTGTATGTTGATATTGAATATTCATTTGGAATTAATGATATTTTTGTATACTTTAATGGTCCATTCAAAATATATAAATAATAAAGCATAAATATATCCTAGAAGTTATCGTGCCTATTTATTGTATGAATTAATATTGGTCTTCAATATCGAAATGTTTTTTTAAAAAAAGAACAGGTTTTTTATTTGCTAATTTAAGGTGTGTTTTATAAAAAATTTTTGTAAAATATAAACTTGCTGCTTTAATTATACATTTTTATCACTAATTATTGATGGTATTATTCGAAGAACATGCAAATCATAACACGTAAATTGTATTCCGTTAGCGATATTGTATCGTTATCTTTTTCATTTTTGAGTTGATTTATATTTTTGAGGTTTAAATTATGTTGATAAACGATATAAAAATAAGTGGAGATAGAAATATCTTAATGGGGAATTCATTATTTTTTTGTATTCCCTTGAATAATGAATCATCAATTAAAATAAGAGATGGACAATTTACAAAAATGATAAAAGGAAGTGCTTTTATTTATAATGCTAAAAATAGTGATGTTATTTTTCAGTCTGATAATCAAAGTTGGAAAATGGAAAAAAGATCTTTTTTTATCTGTGCCAGATTATTAGCCTTTATTGATTATGCTCGTGATTTTTCAAAAATGACAGCAATAGGCACTGAATTTGATATTAATCAGCAGATTTTTTATATAGAAAGTAGAGAGGGATCATTAGAGTACATATTAATTAGCGAAGCTTTAAAAGAGAATAGTCAATTAGAACCTCTTTTTGTCACCATAAGACATAGCGAGAGCTATTGGCTTGTATTACATCTCATCAGTTATTTAGATGAGAAAAAGAGTAATATTGCTCAAATCGGAGAACGTTATGGTGTATCAGGCACGCATTTTAGAAGACTTTGTAAACGTTATTTAGGTAATTGTGGTAAAAGCCAATTACGTTCATGGCGAGCAGCATCATCGATTCTTACTACTTTATCAACAAGTGAATCTTTGACACAAATTGCAGTAGATAATGGATTTAGCTCTGCATCCCATTTTTCTAATGAAATAAAAACACTGTTTGGTATTACACCGACGGAATTTCGTCGAATTGGTCACCTTCTCTATGAAAATAAAAAATAATATTTGCTGTGCTATTGGGCTATCAATTTGTTGTAGTTTAACTTTTCCTGTTCAAGGTGCAGAGGGAAAAGTTATCTACACACATCAGGTAAAAAAACCTGATATGTTTATTGCTGTTGATACTCGTATTGAGCAATTTTTCTTTGTGTTATCAGATAAATTAGATAAACCATTTATTTTAAGCAACGCTGTAAAGAAAAAAAGAGTGACAGGGAATTTTGATATTTCTTCACCTCAGGATGCTTTTGATTTGATGGTGCGTAGAATGTCATTACTCTATTTCAATGATGGTGAATCTATTTATGTTTATGATAATAGTGAGATCCAACAAGAACTGTTCCAAGTAAAAAATATTGGAATAAGTGAACTCAAAGAATATCTCCAAGATGTGGGTCTATTTGATGCTCGTTTCCCATTACGTTCAGGGCAGGATCAGCGTACTTTTTATATTTCAGGACCTCCTGTTTATCTTAAATTAGTTAAAGCGGCTGCTGACTATCTAGATAATTCGGTTCAGGAACAAATCTATCAAAATATAAGTAATCAAGTACCAACAGGTAGTTCTCGTTATGGAGAGGAATTTGTGCAAGTATTTGCACTAAAAAATACCTTTGTGCAAGATAGAACTTATTATTTACGAGATGAAAAAATTGTATTACCAGGTATTACAACGGTACTCCAGCAGTTATTTATGTCTCAAGCAGGAACACCAATAAAACGCACTTACTCTTCAAGAAATAATACTGCAGAAAGGGAAAGTGAGATCTCACAGCCTACAGATAATAATGACAATAACTTATCAGTCACACCCGTTATTACAAAAATGGGGCAATATCATGTTGAATTAGTTCCTTTGCCTGCTGCAAATAGCTTATTAGTTAAAACCAGTCGAGAAGGATTAGAATTAGTCGGTTCCTTGATTGACCAACTGGATAAACCTAAACGACAAGTTGAGCTATCTCTATGGATTATTGATATTTCAAAAAATAAAGCGGATAGCTTAGGTATTGATTGGCAAGCAGGGTATAGCTCAGGCAATCACTCTTTCTTTTTTAATACATCAAGTTTAAGTGCTGCATCAGGTTTGAATTTCTTAGGAAAAATAAGAGCATTAACAGAAGATGGCGATGCCAAAATGGTTTCTCGTCCTATTCTATTAACTCAAGAAAATACTCCAGCAATTTTTGATAATAACACCACCTTTTATACTCAAATTAAAGGTGAGCGTGTTGCGACATTAGAATCGACAACTTTTGGGACGATGATGAGCGTATTGCCAAGAATTGGCAGTTCTAATAAAGAGATTGAAATGATCATCAATTTGGAAGATGGGGCAGAAAAAAAAGATGATAAAGCGAAAGATGAGACAGTTGAAAGTTTACCTGTAATTAACCGTACTAATATTAGTACCGTCGCACGAGTTTCAGAAGGGGGAAGCTTACTAATTGGTGGCTATACTCGTGAAGATAATATTAATGCTGAAACTAAAATTCCCGTATTAAGTTCAATACCTTTGATTGGTGGGTTATTTAGTTATAAATCAGACAATAATAAAAAGATGGTGCGTATTTTTATGTTGCAACCTCGTTTATTAGATAATACAGAAACTAATTTATCCGAATCAATAAGCCAAAATCCATTTCAACCAATGGATAAAAAAACAACACAAGCATTGCACCAACTTCAAGCTTTTATGGAGTAATGTGATGATTGCGCCAATTAACTCTTCCATACCGATTAGACAGGAAGCAAAAGAAAATAACGTTAGCCATAAAAATCAGCAAGAAACGGAATATAAGCAACCTAAAATTTCAGAAAAGCAAAATTACCAAAATCAATTAGCTGATATTGCTGATGATATGTCGATGGTTGCGACTCAATTTTCTCAACGCTATGGAAAGTGGTTAGATAAAAAAGCCAATCGGGGAAAAAGTACACTCTATATAACGGAAGATGGATCAGATAAAAAACTCAATAACGCTTTGTTAATGTTTAAAAAGTCAGGTCAAAGTCTTCAGGAGCTTCTTGCTTATTTACGGCAAATGTTTCCTGATGAAAGTGACCTCGTTATGGTATTACGCGAGTTATTAAGAAAGAAAAAACTCGGTGCTCAGTTAGATGCTGGAATAGAAAATGAAATCGCTCGATTACTTGAGGGAGAAAATGCCAAGAATATTAAAGCAGGGATAAATATTGCTTTAAAAGCCAAAACATTTGCTAAGTTATTATCATTAAACCCCACAGTATTACGAGATTTATATCGAAGTTATATTAATTTAGATATAGAACCGATCTTTTTCTTTCAGATGTGGATGGAAGAATATGATATTAAACAATGCACAATTATTTTGACATTCCTTTCCCAAAGTTTGTTATGTGATATGCAATCTTTAATGCCAAGTTGTGCTCAAAGTTCTGAATTTGGGCAATTATTAGAGCGAGTCAATAAACTAAGGGCATTATACAGTTTTATAGAATTAAGTATGAGTTTTTTTAAGAATATAGAGTTAAAAAATACCATATCAGAAAAACAACTCTATCAATTAATATTATATGGCATGACCTATCCAGGAGATATGAATAAATATTTAATCTCATTATTATCAGGTGAGTGGGATAAGTTATTAATAACTATAAAAATGAAGTTATTACAGGGAATAAGAAACATGTTTAATAAATTTCCGGAGAGCTTGTTTTTATCTGATGAGTTTAGAATTGAGTGCCAAATGATTATTCAGAATATTATAGATGAATATATAAATATAGAAAAATATCACTTAAGAAAATCAATATAAATATAATGTTAAACATATTTTAATGGATATAAATTATGGTTTATAAATTTCTTTCTGCCATTAGAAATCGTCCTGAACTTATTGTATTAGCTGTGATGGTTTTAGTAATCATGATGCTAATTATTCCACTTCCAACTTACATCGTCGATTTTCTTATCGGGTTAAACATTACTATTTCTCTTTTGATTTTTATGAGTTCTTTTTATATTACCCGAATCTTAAATTTCATGACATTCCCTGCATTATTGCTGATAACCACTCTTTTTCGCTTAGCACTTTCTATTAGTACTAGCCGCTTAATTTTACTTGATGCTGATGCAGGTGAAATTATTACTTCATTTGGTGAGTTTGTTATTGGTGAAAATCTGGTCGTAGGATTTGTGGTTTTCTCAATTGTTACTATTGTGCAATTTTTGGTTATTACCAAAGGTTCTGAACGTGTTGCAGAAGTTGCAGCACGTTTTTCATTGGATGGTATGCCAGGTAAACAAATGAGTATTGATGCTGATTTAAAATCCGGCATCATTACTAATGATGAAGTAAAAATAAGGCGTAAAGAATTAGGGCAAGAGAGTCAACTTTATGGTTCATTTGATGGTGCAATGAAATTTATTAAAGGTGATGCAATTGCCGGTATTGTTATTATTTTTGTCAATCTTATTGGTGGTATTTCTGTTGGTATGGCTCAAATGGATTTATCGATTTCACAGGCTTTACATACCTACACCTTACTGACCATTGGTGATGGCTTAGTTGCTCAAATTCCAGCATTACTTATCTCTATTAGTGCTGGTTTTATTGTTACTCGTGTTGGTGGTGAAAATAAAAATTTAGGTTTTAGCATAATGAATGAGCTATTAGCTCAAGATTTTGCTTTGTTGGTGACAGCGGTACTGGCATTTATTATTGGTTTTTTACCAGGCTTTCCAACACCAGTATTCCTTATTCTTTCTACGATCATTGCTTTTTACTTCTTTAAAAAAAATAGGGGAAATAAGAAGAAAGCCACAGCATCATCGACAATAGAAGAAGGAGGAACAAATGAAGAGGGAGAAAATAAAAAAGGGCTTATTTCTAATCTTTTTTCAGGAAAGAAAAATGAAGAAGAAAATAGTTTGCTTACAGAAACGATCTCTTTAGAACAAGCAGAAACTTTACCTTTAATTGTCACTGTTTCCACGACAAAAAAAGATTACCTAACTAAAATTGTTTTTGAGAAATGGCTTAAAAAAGAGTTTATTTTACAATATGGTGTTTTGCTACCTGATATTGTGATCCACTATTCTGATGTAATTGAAGAAGACAGGATAATCATTTTAATTAATGAAGTAAAAGCCGACGAATTTTATTGCCCATTTTCACTTATCAATATAGAAGAGCCCAATGATGAATTTTTTTCGTTAGGATTAAAGTATATTGAAAAAGAAGACAATAAAATAAAAAGATATTGGGTAAAAGAAACAGAAAAAGAGAAACTTACCAAATTAAATTATCAAATTATTAAATCAGAGAATTACTTTTATAATAAATTCTCATCTTTGATGACATCTAATATCATTGAATTTTTAGGTATTCAAGAAACTAAAAATATCCTTGATAAAGTTGAAGAACGAGCTCCTGAGTTAATGAAAGAGTGTTATAGACAAGTTTCCATTCAGCGCATTAATGAAGTTTTACAAAGACTAATACAAGAAAAAATACCTATTAGAAATATAAAGACAATTGTTGGTGGGTTAGTACAATGGGGTGGAAAGGAAAAAGACCCAATATTATTAACTGAGCATATTCGTTCATTGTTAGCACGGTATATAAGTAGTTTTTTTTCTAAAAATGGAAATATTAATGTTGTTATATTATCTAACGAAGTCGAAGAGATAATTCGTAGTGGGATAAGGCAGAGTTCTTCTGGTACATTTCTTAATTTAGAACCCGCTGAACTTGATCTTATTATGGAAAAAATGACAGTTGCTTTTGATGAAATTAAATATATTCAAAACTATGTTATTTTAACAGCAATAGATATAAGGCGATTTGTCAGAAAATTATTAGAGACGCAGTTTTCACAGCTTTCAGTTTTATCCTATGACGAATTATCTTCAGATATTGAAATAAATGTCTTGCAATCTATTTAGGGGAAGAATATGTCTTGTGATCTTGCTAGTTTAATTATCGACTCTATGAATGTCATTGGTCGTGATGATCTTTTTTCTAATGGAAAATCTATCGATAACCATTCAACAATTACCATTAGCCTCGGTGAAATGCCCGATATCAATTTATTAACTGTCGACGATGTTCCTATGATTTGGTCTGTATTACGTGAATATGATGAAAATCAATTACAGCAAAATAGTAGTGGTATTTTATTAGACCAAATTAATGTACAGACAGAAAGTTTTTATCCTGGACAGCCTGCTTTAGTTAAAGTGGAGTCTGATTTAGAGCTGAGAGCTTCTTTTATGCCTATTGCACTACAAAATGGTGAAACAATGGCAAAAGCAATTGATGAATTTTTTCAAGTTATGAATCAAATTCATCAGCAATTTATTAATTAACAATGAACAACTTTTTTTCAGCATTTCGTTACGCAGCTCATCCCACACGAATACAAGGAAATATTTTGGAGGTGATGTTGCGTGATGTTTTTATTGGCGAAATTTGCCAAATAAAAACAAGCATAGAAAATAAACAGGTTGTTGGTGAAGCTATTGTTATTGGGTTTCGTAATGGCATAACAATACTTAGTATGATGGGAAGCTCTCAAGGATATTCTTTACAGATAGTCGTAGAGCCAACAGGAAAATCTTTTTCCGTTGCGTTAAATAACAATGTATTAGGTAGCATGATTGATATTAAAGGGCATTGCTTATTAAGGTTTGATCACAGTGAGCCACTTGAAGAAACGTATAATGAGTTATTTCCTGTTGACGCAAATCCTCCATCATTTAATGACAGACTACCTATTAACACACTTTTTCAATCAGGAGTACGAGCTGTTGATGGATTATTAAGTTGTGGATTAGGGCAACGAATGGGAATATTTGCGAGTGCAGGAACAGGTAAAACCATGTTAATGAATATGTTTATCCGTTTTTCACAAGCTGATATTTTTGTTATTGGTCTAATTGGTGAAAGGGGACGTGAGGTCACTGAATTTGTTGAAGAGTTGAAAAATGATAGTCGTTGTAAAAAAACAGTTTTGATCTGCTCTACTTCTGATCAACCTGCGGTTGACCGTTGTAATGCTGCGCTCGTGGCAACAACGGTTGCTGAATATTTTCGTGAGCAGGGAAAGCATGTTGTCTTATTTATTGATTCTATAACACGTTATTGTCGAGCATTACGTGATGTTGCACTTACCGCGGGTGAATTACCTGTACGTAAAGGTTATCCCGCTTCTGTATTTGATAAGTTACCTGCAATCTTAGAGCGACCTGGCGTGACTAAAGTAGGTTCGATTACTGCTTTTTATACCGTTTTATTGGAGAGCGATGATGAACCTGATGCAATAGGTGAAGAAGTACGATCTATTTTGGATGGTCATATTTATCTTTCGCGTAAAATTGCAGCATCTGGTCATTACCCAGCTATTGATATTTTGGGTAGTGTAAGCCGTGTTTTTCAACAAATTACCAGCGAAAAACAGCAACAGGCAGCATTAAAAGTAAGACAAATTTTAATGCGTTTACAAGATATTAAATTACTGCAAGAGCTTGGTGAATATCATGCTGGTGATAATGCACTTAATGACGAAGCCGTTAATAAACAAGCTTTAATTGAACGTTTTTTAGTTCAATCATTTAAAGAAAAGGCTGGATTCCAAGAAACTCAGGAAAAGCTATATGCGCTTACCTCTTGAACAACAATCTCTTATTAATGCTGTTATTAAACGTCAACAAAAAATAGAAAAAAAACAGCACCAATATCAACAATTATTAATTGAAGCTGAAAATAAAAAAATAGAACAACAACAATTAGCAAATGCGTTAAAAAATGAGATACCGACTTATGAAAAAGCGGGTATCTATTCTTTTATCTCATTAAATCAACAGCGACGAAAACAAGCTATTGTTTTATCATCATTAAATATATGTTATGCCCAAATTAAAGAAATTGAAAATAAATTAATTCAATTACAAGAAGATAAGATGGCTTTGCAAAAAGAGTATCTTGTAGCTGTTAAGAAACAAAAGAAAATGCAACGTTATTTTGATAGAAAGCTGTTAGAAAAAACACTATATCTAGAACGTTTAGAACAGAATGAGATACAGGAGATGGCGTTGTATGAACAAAATAATATCTGATAGCATTAGATTAACTCAGATTACTTATAATGATGAGGTTCATTTTAAAAATAATGAATCTCAACTAAAAACTATAACGTCTAAAAATCTACAAAAATTTAAACATAAACTACAACTATTATCCCTAATTAGTAAAAAAGAATTTATTTTTCAACAGCAATTAGTAAGTAAAAAAGATAATAGTATTGAGCACAAAGATGTTGCAGAAGTTATGGATAAAAAAGAAAAATTGTCCACAAAGAAAAACACCAAAAATGAATTAGAAATGGATAGTGATGAGCTTGAAAATCTAGAGGGCTTCTTACTCAATCAGCAAATAATGCAGCCAGCTATCCCATCACATTTAAAAAAGCAGCTAATTGAACAAGGTGTCAATATAAAAGCTAATAATTTATATAATAAAATAAATAATGTTGATGAAAAAAATAGAACGATAGATTTTAAAAGCACGTTGTCTACGCTGAATAGTAAAATAAAAAATAAAAAACTGAATATAAATCAACAAGAAAAATTGATGCTTGATAGTCAATTAGACAAAAAAGAAGATATAAATACAATACCATTACTAAAAAATAATAACTTGAAATATAAACTAGAGTCAGAAATTAGAAGTAAATATAATAATAAAATTTATATAGGTGATTTAAATTCAAGTAAAATATCAAGCTCAAAAAATAAATTAGACGATGGTTTTATAGAGAGGAAATTACATCATGGCTCTATGAGTGATGAGAGTAAAATTACTTCGTTAGAGAATGAGAAATTATTATTAAATAATAAATTAAATTTGAATGATCATCATGTTTTTTTAGATTCTGATCTCAAATCAGAAATAAAAAATAGAAAACAAGAACAATTGCAAAATATATCGTTGATAAATACTAATATGTTGTTAACTGATGTATCAAAATCTCAGTCAATACCTCAAATAAAAACATCATTTTTGGGTAATCAATTACTTAATTTATCGACATGGAATATTTTACATAAAATAGATACTCTATCCATTGGACCTAATAATATAACTTATGTTTTTAAACGTTGGGGAAATAATGATCACCAAGTGCAAATTCGCTTTGCGCTAGAAAATCAAATTCGATTAATTGCATCAACTGGACGAGTTTATCAAGCATCATTTGAAAATTTAAATCAGTATCAAGGTCGTTCAACACTATCTTTAGAGAATAATGAGAAAAATAGCTATACACATATTAATTCAATTGATGCAGATAAGCATAAAGAGGATGAGTATTGATGAATGCGCCATTAGACAGTGAAGATTATGATGGCAGTGCGATGAAATATTTATCCGCATCATTTGATTCATTGCCTACTGATATATCAAGCTATTATTTTCATATTAAAGGTGAAAATACATTAGGCACTTTAAGTGGGTTCATTTTAGTGAATACTGTTATGGCTAAGATCTACCCTGAAAAAAATATTGATTGGACACAAGTTCCTGCATCTTATTTATGTGATTTTTTATTAGAAAAATTCTCAAGAATTACGCTTCCTTTTTCACAAGAGCCGATGTCTCTTAAGATAAATACTGTCTGCTTGGGAAAATCTGCTGATATTCGTTATCCCGTAGTCAATAGTGATATTGGTGAATTATTTATTGACAAAATTAAAGGTAAATTTCAATGGATGAACATATCAGAAAAGAAAATTGGTGCTATTGCTGATTTTTATTGGGGATATAGCCAAATTTCCCTTTCATTACTTAAAAGTGCATTACAAGGCGATATTTTATTAATTAAGACAGTATCTCCAATGTTAGTTATTGGGCAAAAGAAATGGATGAGATTTGAATGGAAAGGAGAAAATAGCGTGGAATTAAATGAAATGTTTGATCCTGATGAAACTGATCTTGATGATCATAATGATGGTATTTCACCAACTCTAGTGCATGATAATTCTGTCAACTTACAATCTATTAACTCTATTCCTGTTACTGTCTCTTTTTTATTAGCGAGTAAGACATTATTGATAGAACAGATAGAGGCACTTGCTCCTGGTGATAAAATAGAATTACCAGAAAATGCTTATCAACATATTATTGTAAAAGTAAATGGCATATCCGTTGCATCAGGTGAATTAGTTAAAATTGGCGATAACTTTGCTGTTGAAATACAACGTTCTTTTTCAGCTCAAGAGTAAATTTATGGATAGCCCAACAACCTTAATTTTGACGCTTGCTTTTGCAACATTAGCACCTTTTATTATTGCAGCAGGTACATGCTATTTAAAGTTTTCAATTGTATTAGTGATGACACGCAATGCGCTTGGTGTTCAACAAGTTCCGTCAAATATGGTACTTAATGCAGTTGCATTGATGATGGCTCTATTTGTAATGACGCCAATTGCCAAAAATAGCTATCAGTATTTAGTTGATGAACCTATTAGCATAACATCACCAGAATCACTAGAACGCTTTTCTGATGAAGCGCTAGGTGAATACAAACGCTATTTATATCGTTATTCAGAACCGGAATTACTTGAGTTTTTTGAAAAAGCACAAGGAAATAGACCTGAAAGCCATGGTGATAGTGAAAATATTGAAAGCTCTTTGCTTTCATTATTGCCAGCTTATGCATTAAGTGAAATTAAATCTGCATTTATTATCGGGTTTTATCTCTATCTTCCTTTTATTGTTATTGATTTGGTGGTGTCGTGTATTTTATTAGCCTTGGGGATGATGATGATGAGCCCTATAACCTTATCAGTACCATTAAAACTTATTTTGTTTATTGCAATGGATGGTTGGACTTTATTATCAAAAGGATTGATTAATCAATATCTTGATCTTATGGCGGTAAGCTAATGGATATGGTCTATGCAGCAAATAAAGCAGTTTATCTGGTTATTTTACTTTCCGCTGCTCCGATAGCAGTAGCAACTTTTGTTGGCTTAATTATTGGTTTATTACAGACTATTACGCAAGTTCAAGAGCAAACATTACCTTTCGGTATAAAGTTAGTGAGCGTCTTTGTCTGTTTGCTGATAACAATGGGCTGGATGGGCGATAAAATATTAGTCTATGCAAAAGAGATGTTAGTCATAGGATTATCTGGATAAATAACATGTTGATACTATTCGGGTATTTACAAGTTTATTTGGTCGATTTACTACTTTTGGTTGCTCGCTTATTTCCTGTCTTTATGTTTATTCCCTTTCTGAATAGCCGTGTATTAAATAGTCAGCTATTGAAATACATTATCGTGTTTTATGTTGCTATGGGAATAAAAGCTAGCATTCCTATTACTGATAATATTAGAGATAGCTGGGGAATTATTCTAATCAGTGAGTTAGTGATTGGCATATTAATTGGGATGCTCATAGCGACACCTTTTTGGATTGCCTCAGCGTTTGGTGAGTTTATTGATAATCAACGAGGTGCAAGCATTGGTGATACCATCAATCCAACGACAGGTATTGAATCTTCTGAATTTGCATCTCTGACAGGATTATTTTGCGTTGCCTATTTTATGAATACTGGTGGTCTAATTATTTTAATGGATACCTTAAAAGATAGTTATGATGTTTTTCCTATCGGTTATTTTAATCAAAATATTGGCTACTCTTTTATTGGTAAATGGTTAACCGAGATGGTGAGAGTAGCAATTGTGTTAGTTTCACCTGTACTTATTATTATGTTTTTAAGTGAAGTTGCATTGGGTGTTTATTCTCTATTTTGCCCACAACTTAACGCCTTTTCTTTATCACTGTGTATTAAGGGGATCATTGCATTTTCGGCGTTGCTCCTCTTTTTTTCCTCTGCGTTAACGAATGATTTATCTGAATTTTTTAACAACAGATATTTTTATGAGTTATTTATGGAAATTTATCATGGCTGAAAAAACGGAAAAGCCAACCCAGAAAAAACTGGATGATTCAGCTAAAAAAGGGCAAAGCTTTAAAAATAAAGAGCTAACTTCGGGGTTAGTTTATATTATTGGGATGATGTATATCTTTCATCAGACTGATTTCACAGAGTTTATTCGTTTTTACCAATCACTTTTACTTCATCCTACTAATATTACATTAAAAAGTTATATTGAAGTAATATCAAAAGTTTTTTTTGATATTATTTTACCAATATTAGTTGTAACCGCATTAGTTGGTACTATTCCTTCTTTATTTGAATCACGTTTTAAACTTGCCACTGAAGCAATAAAACTAGATTTAACTCGTATTAATCCCATCTCTGGATTTAAAAAAATATTTAGTTTAAGAACAGTAAAAGATTTTATAAAAACACTACTTTTTATAGTGGTATTTATCATTACTTGCTATTTATTTATTATTGTATATGGGCGAGAAATCTTTTTTTTATATCGTTCTGGATTAAATCAAGTTATTGATAAATGGGGCTCGCTAGTTGTTAGTTTTATATTTGTTTTTTTTATATTGTCTTTACCTGTTCTTATTTTAAATATTATTACGGATTTCTTTCTTTTCTTAAAAGATATGATGATGGAAAAGCATGAGGTTAAACAAGAAAATAAAAATATGGAGGGTGATCCAGAAATAAAATCAACACGTAAACAGTTACATCAAGAATTACTTGATGAGCCTATGAAGAAAGTAATTAGAGATTCTTCTGCGGTAATTGTTAATCCAACCCATGTAGCAGTTGGGATCTATTTCGATCCTGATAATGGAATTATGCCACTAGTTTCATTGAAATGCGTTAATGAAAAAGCATTAGCTGTTAAATCCTATGCAAAAGAAGTGGGAACGCCAGTTGTAAGATATCCCGAATTAGCACGGAAAATTTATCATAGATATCACCTTTTTGAAGTCATGATGGACCAAGATTTATTGGATATTATGGATATTTTAATCTGGTTAAAGAAAATAGAAATTGATGGAAGATTAAGAGAAGAGATAGATTATATAAATGAATAAATATTTTTATATTTTATAAATATAAAAAAAAATAATTAATTTTTATAAATAGTAGCGTGTGTTTTATTAAAGTAATTGAATGAAAATTATTCTATGATTTTATTATTAATTATTCATCTAAGATGAAAGGATTAACATCATGTCAGTATATGAAAAAATGTCAGAAAAAGAAATTGATCAATTAGCAAACTATATTGTTTCTATTGTTCAAAATGGGACAACACTTAAGGATGAAAGCACTATTCCAGAAGGATTTATGGAAGGAATCTACTCATTTGCTTATGACTTCTACCAGAAGGGAAAGTTGGATGAAGCCGAGGCTATTTTCAAATTTTTATGTCTCTACGATTTTTATAATGTTGATTACATTATGGGACTTGCTGCAGTTAATCAATTAAAAAAACAGTATCAAGCGGCAGTTGATCTATATGCGTTAGCTTACCTAAATGCAGATAAAGATTATCGTCCGGTATTTTATGCAGGGCAATGCAACTTGTCTTTAGGTGAAAAAGAGAAAGCAAAATATTGCTTCGATCAAGTGGTTAAAAATATTAATGATGAAACAATAAAAGAAAAAGCAATAGTTTATTTAGAGTCATTAAAAGATATTCCACTTATAGTCATCGATGAAAGTAAGGATGAATAATATGAATGGTAAAGTTAATAATGATATTATCCATGAGCGAAAAGTTTCTACTTTTTCACCTTCTAAAGAGGTTGAAAAAGTTAATAAAGAAAGTGTAAAACAAGCTCAAATAATTAATACGGTTACTAATGATAAGTTAATTAATGAGGTTATTTTAAAAGATAAAAATAACTTTGAATACCCTATTCTAAGGGCACCTATAGAACAAGAAAAAAGTAGTAAAAAAATCGATACTAAATCAGATTTAAATTTTAATATTAAAGCAGCGTCAGAGCAAGAATATCAGACTCAGCTATATCCTCAAAAAAAAGAAAAAGAAGATGTATTAAATAGCCCAATTGAGGCAAATAGAAAAGAAGAGATTTTAGCTAATCAAAAGCATCTATATGATGATAGTCATTATATTGTAATAAACAAAAATACTTGTTCAATCGATTCTACAGAAACAGAAAATCAACTATTATATACTGAATCAAATAAATCAAAAAATTCCCCATCAAAAAGAACAAATGATTACCTCTATCTACAATTATCATATCAAAATTTAATAAATAAAAGTATCTTAGATAAATTAAAAAATATTGATAATCTTGATTATTATCTAGATAAATTAGATAAATTGTCTCAAGGTTTTAATGGACTAAAAAATGATTATCAATCTATTTTAGATGATACAAATAAATATAAAGAAGCCTATACTGATTATTGGATGGAAATCTATAATCAAATTAAAATTAATAAATTTGAAACAAAAAAAGAAGTTGTTGATTTCTTAAAAAATAAAAATATTCCTGATGCTGTTGTTAGTAAACTACTCGCTAAAAAAATTAATAGCAGAGAGGAGATGGCGGTTTTTCTTAAAGATAATTTTCCTTTTATGCGTTTACCTAAGAGCACTAAAAACTATACTTTTGCTGATATTCATAACTTATATAATAAGTTAGCTCATTTTTTAGATGAAGCATTTAAGTATACACCAAATATTTCCATGAGCAATGATAAGCTTAATTCAATTACATCACATAGAAATGAATTAAGTTCATTAATTAATAAAAAAAATGATGAATCAATCAATAATAGATTAGATAGCGCACAAGATATTTATCAAAAACTAACGAAATCGCAAAGTAAAATAGAACTCGAAGTTGCATCACATATATTGACGGGATTGGCTTTATTAACTTTTTTATTAGCTAAATTACGGGAATTGACATTAAGAGTCACTTTGGAACGTGCAAGAGGTGAACAGAAAATATTTGATGAAATGCAGGAAGTTACCACTAAATCATTAAAACAAAAAATTGAAGATCAAAAAACTCAACTTGAAAAAAAAAGAGAAACTGACTTTTGGGCAGGAATTGGCTTAAAGATACTTGGTGCCTTATTAACACTTATTGCGGGTGCTGCTTCTATTTTTACAGCGGGTGCTTCATTGGCTTTGCTTGGTGTTGCTGTTGTGATGATGGTAGCTAGCGTCTCTTTAATGGTTGCTGATGAAATTTATCAAGCGATAACTCATAAATCGTTTATGGAAGAGGCAATGGCTCCTGTTACAACAGCGGTAAATGAACTTGTCGATAAACTTACTGATGTTATTACCGATATAATTGAGGCTTATATTAATGCTTCCATGTCTTCTATATTATCGCAAGCGGGTATGAGTAAAGAAGCTATTGAAGAAATTATTAATGAATCTAAAAATAAACTGAAAGAAAAGATAAAAATGGCAGTAAAAATTGTCATTACTATTGGACTTTTCGTAGGGGGAGTTGCATTAAGTTGTGTTGCAGGTCCAGCGGGTAGTGCAGTGAGTAGTGTAGCTAAAAAGATTTTTACTGAACAAGTTAAAATGATATTAAAGAAAATATTGAGTGATTATCTTGAAGCTATGTTAGGTAAAATAGTTAAAGAAATGATTATGAATACATTGAAGAACATTCTAAAATCAATTACTAAACTGTTAACTAAAGATCTTGCCCAATTTGGTTTAAATTCTTTGAAGAAAATACTTTTAATATCAAGATTAATCACTGCAGCAGTTTCAAATATTATTAATATATATACAGCGCTCATTACTGATGCAATTATTAGAGCTGTTGCAGATTCTAAAAAATTACAAGTTATCTTAGATATGATCCAAGCATTAATAGAAAAAATTATGGATAGTTATCAAGAACAAGTAGACACATTAACTGAAATGTTGCAGAGCATGAGTGATAATTTATCTTCAAGTAATAAAACTAAAGCAATCATTGTGAAAAATATGAATATTTAATTTATTTTATAGGAGAAACATTATGGTTTCCAATGTAAGTAATCAATTGAATAATATACCTGTAATAAAAGAACAGTTAGAAAACGTTTTTGATAATATTGATAAAAATGCTAAAGTTAATAATGATTTTATATTTGATAGTATGGGAAAATCAAAAGAGATAAATGAACGAATAGAAAGAGAAAAAAATCAGCTCAATACTATAATACCTGAGTTAAAGAAACCAAAAACAGAAAAACCAGATATACAATGTTTAATTACTGAGTTAAGTAAAGATAAATCTTTAAAAGGAAGTAACACAATAAATAATAAACAATTTAATTTTATTTGTAAAGAAATGATTAGCATCATTAACCTAATGATTAATTATCTAATGTTTATGATAAAAAAATATGAATCATCAAGAAGTTTAGGAAGCCTTTTTATGAAAATGCAAGTGGATTTTGCCAATACAATAAAAAATGATCTATATCAAAAAGCGGACTTTATATTATCAGCTGCTATTTCAGGTGCGGCTGTTTCTATGGCTATTAATGGTATTGGTGCTTTTACCTCTATAAAGGGGATTGGTGAATTGAAATCAACGAAAGAGACAACTAATCCGACTATAATTAAAGGTTCACTTATTTCAGCAATGGCAGATCCTGCATCAAAAATAGTTGATAATACTGTTCAAAATAACGCATTACGTATAGATGGAAATATTAAGACATTAGAATCTGCTGGTCATGCAATAGGGCAAATTGATAATAATAATTCTGAGATCCAACGCGAAGCCTTAGATATTATTAAAGCCTTAATACAAACAATAGAGGCAATTATTCGGGCCAATCAAGATGCTGCTTCAACGATTTCTAGTAATGTAAGAGGTTAATAGTGATAAATCCAATTAACTATGATGAAAATTATAAAGTAAAATATAGCAATCTTGAGTTAAATAATAATGATAAACAACATGATCTGATATCTAATAATGAAAGAAACAAAAGAATTGAAGATTTTTATATAGAAAAGGAGAAGGCTAAATTAAAATTAAAAAATAATCTTAATGACTATTTATTTTCAGTGCCGGAAAATAATAAACATGTTAATTCATTAAAAGAATCTATTTCTATTAACAATAATCAATATGCAATAAATAGTAATAATGCTAGGATTCTAGAAAAAGATATATCTCAAATTCAATATTTAAACTCTCAATTTAATGACAGAAGCAGTTCTAATGCTGATTCATTGCATGATTTTTTTAAAGAAGTCAAAGATTCTATAATCACAGGTAAAAATGATTACTTAGATGTTTTAAAAGATACCTTTTCTAATTATATGAAATTTGTTAATGAATTAAGAGAGATATTAGCAAGTATCAGTAAATATGTTAGTGCAGCAAGTGATGATAATCATATTAATTTTAAACGAAAAGATTTTTATAAAAAAATAAAAGATTTTGTTGATAAATATAGTTCTATTTCCAATCAAAATCTTTATTTCGGAGAGTTTGTTTTCGAACAAGATAGTGATGGTCATTTTTATCGTGAAATTGGAGGAGAAAGAATATATGCTAATGGAATTATGGTTCCTATTGACGCTATAGAAGATTTATTAAAGGATGTTAAAAGTGGTAAGTTTAGTATAAATCAATTACCTGGTCCACCAATGAAAATTGAAATTTATTTCAAGGTAGACTTATCTCGTTTTGATAAATTATTAGATTTAGTATTGGGTGGATCATCAGTGGATGAAATGAATAAATCTCCTGATAATGCAACTGTTAAACTTTTATCATCAGAATTTAATTTACTCAAAAATGGTATGGATGCATTTGAAAAAAATATAAATAGTAATCTTGATGAGCTTTCTAAAAAATACAGTGCTGCAAATAGCAATTATGATAATTTTGTTAAAATAGTAAGTAGTACGATGAATACATTACTAGAAATGGCAAAAGGATTTCTACGTTTCTAATTTTTGATAAAGTGATATTATGGAAATTAAAGTTATTTTAGGGATAAAAAAGAGCTGATATTAGAATAAATATCAGCTCTTATATTGATAAAAAATAAATTAGAATTTATATTCAACACCTAACCAGTAATTACGGCCATCTTCCATATAACCTTGAGTATATTCATAAGACTTATCAAAAAGATTATTTACAGAAGCATTAGCAGAAACACCATACCCAAAATCATAATCTAAACGAAGGTCTGTTTTTGCATAGCCTGCCAATTTGTCATTTTCATCAATGCGGTTATAGATCCAACTTTGTGCTTCTTCCATAATGGTAAAGCGAACCTGTTCTACAGGAATAAATGTCATCCACATATAGGCTTTATGTTTTGGTAAACCTTCAACGTGTGCTATTTGTTTAGGATCGCTATGGATATAGCTGTAATTTAAGCCAAGCTCTAACCAATCTGTCACATTACCTTTTGTCCCTAAATCTAAACCAATATAGTCAATACGTCCGCTATTTTGGTTTTGAAAGAATGCGTTGCCATTGCGATAAACGGTATGTGCCATAATTGCATCACTGACACGATTGTAGTAAACGCTAGTTTGATAACCCCATTTATCTGTAATGTGTCCTTCATAAGTTAAGTCAAAAGATAATGCACGTTCAGGATCTAAATCTGGATTGATGATCCCTTTTGAGCCATCTTTGGGTTTTTCACTTGTGTAACGTTCTTTTTGTGTAGGGAAACGGCTACGATCAGACACGGAGAAACGTACAGCATCATCATTGGCTAATGAATATTTTGCCATCATTTCCCAGTTAAAGGCTGTTTGCTTGTTATCATCAGCGCCTTTGTCAGTCTCAACGCTATCGCGCCAGTCATAGCTAATTGCACCCACTAAATCGAGATCATTAGTGGCAGCCCATTGATATTCTGTTGCCAAAGACCATGTTCTGTCTTTATAACGCATCCAATTGCCACCTTTCTCTTTTTGGGCGCGATGAACGTCATCTTTCCAGTGAGCAGCGAAAGAGAGCAGATCATTTTCACGTGTATCGATGCCTAATTGTAATGCGGCACCTGTACTGTAATCGTCATAGTGACTGTAATCAGGTGTATTACCTTTTTTAGGATACATATAAAGGGTATTTTCAAATTTATCGTGATAAGCACGACTTTGTAATTTCATACCATCAGTAATTTGAGTAATACCGCTATAGTAATAGCTTTCTTTATTGTAATCCGGCCATGCCCAATATTTAAATTTACCTTTACCCAATGTTGATGGTGGGCTATTTTTTTCACCGTCTTGTTTTACATAAGTTAGGGTATATTCGTCAGAAGCGCGTGGCGTCCAACCCACTTTGATCATGCCACGTTTATCATCAGTTGCAGAGTTATCACGACGCCCATGAGTTCCTGCCGCTGCATTATTTTCATCAGCACCTGGAATTGGCGTAAAACGTTGTTTTAATTGACTTCCACTAATTTGAATAAAACCTAAATCATTACGCGCGCCTAAGCGAGCACTCATATTGTGTGCATAATCAGCGCCACGGGCAAAACCTTGAGAATAAGCGATACTGCCTTCTAAGGATTTTTTCGGTGTCGCAGTAGTGATATTAATTGCACCACCCATTAAGTTAGGGCCTTGCAGTAATGAGGTATAGCCTTTGTTGACTTCAATGTTTGCCAGATCGTTTGTGGTAAAGCGAGCCAAGTCTAAGTTGCCATCATAAGGAACATAAGTCGGGATACCATCAAAGAATACAGGTACTTGACGGCTATCAAAACCACGTACTTTAATGGTGTACTCATTACGGTTACCCGATTTTTGCATTACAACACCGGGTAATGTTGCAATGGCTTGCGCCGCATTGACCTTATTTTGTTCAAGCATTTGTTCTTGCGTTAATATATCTGGATTTGCTGCAATAGGACTACTCCAAACAGTTAATAAATCAGGAGTGGATTGCCCATAAGTGGTGTCAGCAAGTGCAATACTGGGTAGTAGAGCAAGAGATAAACAGTAGCATAGAGGTTTTAATTTCATCATTCCAATCTCAGTTTATAATCAATATATAATTTTTTATATAACGATGTGCGTAAAAATAAATGAATAAAAAGAGCGCTAACATCTGTTAGCACTCGGTTTTTTATAAAATAAAGCAACAAATTCATATAAAAGAAGTTCAGCAAAGATACTCCTCTATGCCACTACAACCATTTCCTTGTTATAACTTTTTTTACATTCAGTAGATGTTGTCTTTATTTAATCTTTTGGATAAAGGCGAACTTTAATATCCGTCGGTGGAGCATAATAAGGCGCAGATGTCACCAGTAAGTTGACGCCTGTCTGCGCATATTTTTCAATTGTGTTTAAGTTAATACCACCAGCCAAGGAAAGATGACAGTGAGGTGCAACGTGAGGCACTTCTTGTTGTAGCTGTGCGATATCTTCAATAGAGAACTTATCGAGCTGTAAAATATCTGGCTGTGCTTTTAACGCCTCTCTTGCTTGTTCAATATCATCAGCTTCTACAACAATGCATTTTTCAGGTGCCGCTTGGCGTAACTGCTTAACATGTTGCGCCCAATTATTAGGCTCTGACAAAAATCGACGATGGTTAGCAAAGAGCAAAATAGTTTCGGAGCAACCTTGGCGATGAATGACACCACCGCCCGCCAGTACGGCTTGGGTCGCGAGTAATTTAGTATTAGGGATATTTTTACGTGTACACGCAATTTGCCCTTTAGGTTGATAGCGGTGATAAATATCTAGCATTCTTGCCATATAATCACTCACGCCACAACTCCACTCAAGGACGTTTTGTACCACTTTCCAGCCTTGATGTAGTGCATCAGCACGGCCTTCAGCCGTGATTAAGCAATCACCTGCATTAGCAAAATCGCCATCTTGTTGATGTGCGATGACTACTAATCCTAATTTTTCCAATAAGCGACAACCTAGAGTGATCCCACTGACGCAACCTGCTTCACGGCGTGTAAAAGTCATTGTGCCTAGTTGGTTACCAATATTCAGAGCTCGGCTGGTGAGATCGCCATATTGGATATCTTCCATCAACAAATTATCAAGAAAGGCATCAGGATAATAAATCATAGAGTTAGCTCACTTTCAGGAACGACATCCCAAGAAACCATTGCCCAATCACGAGTTGGCGAAATCAATGAAGCACCTTTTTCAATGCTTTCTTGATAGTAATTTGTTAGGCGTATAATTTCGTCTTCACTTAAAGGCCCTACGGAGAAGTTGATGCCTTCAATAAATTGCTCAAGGCTATTAAAATTACTCTGACAATTACGGCTACGAATATAATCCACTTTAGGGTGAATACCCATTTGGTTTAGCATATTCACAGCATAAATGTACGTTGGAAGCGTAGGAACCTCACGACCCAATAAGCGAATAATGCGTTGATCAACAAAGGTTGGTGAAACCGTATGAGTGGTATAAACACGTAATTTCGCTTGGCGATTAAGTTTGATTAATGCAGCTTTTAAATCCATCACTAAAGTTGAACGTGAAGCGACAGCGATATCACAACGAGGAAGCTCATCCCAGCTATCTTCCCATGAACACGTTATAAATTCTGCGTGGTTGATGCCTGCTTGTTCGGCTCTGCGTTTAGCGACCGCTAACATTCCTGTACTGTAATCAATGCCAATTATTTTTTTGAATTTATCTGCAACATGAATACTGATAGAGCCAGGACCACAACCTACATCTAATAGGGTTTCAGCACCGGTAAAATCCATCATTTCACGGAATTTTATTAAATAGGGATCGTTAGGATTGGCACAGGTTTCTGCCATTTTTTCAGCACGTTTATCCCAATGCTCTGGCTCTTTTTTGGTTCTTTCAGCCTGTACCATGTGGTTTTTATAAAGTTCAGCAAAATCCGTGGTTTCAATTGTGTTCATATTCTTGCCTATGGTCATTTTTATTATCAGAGTAGGCGTGAAAATGCGCCTGAATATCTGTTGGTTGTACACCATAAAGGTGCGCTAAATTGTCGGGTGTCAGCAAAATGTCAGGTCTATCTTGCAAAACGGGCACATGAGGTGTCAGCAAAATGACATCATCTGCCAAAGAAGCGGCATGTTGAGGGTGATGTGTAGACATAAAAACACTGATCCCTAATGCTTTTAATGCCTTAACTTGGGTAAGCAATTTGATTTGATTACCAAAATCAAGGCTTGCTGCGGGTTCATCCATAATCAACAATTTGGGTTGTTGCACTAAAGCGCGTGCAATTAATACCATCTGTTTTTCACCGCCACTTAAGGTATCAAAAGTTCGGTGAGCAAGATGAGAAAGCGAGAGCATTTCTAAGGTTTCCATTGCCATCGTTTTATCTTGTGAGCTAGGCATCGAAAAAAAGGAGAGATGCGCACCTCGCCCCATGACAACCATATCAATAACATTGAAAGAAAAGGGGATATGTGTTGCTTGAGGAACATACGCCACGACTTTGGCAAGTTCTGTTGGTGACCACTCACTTAGTGTTTTACCCGCAATATTAATCTCACCATCAATACAAGGTATCAAACCTAATAACGTGCGCATTAATGTCGTTTTTCCACAACCATTGGCACCTAATAAGCAAATTATTTGCCCTTGTTCGATACGAAAGGAGAGATCTTTAATTAAGGATTTACCTTTGTAACCAATGGAAAGTCGATTGGCATTAGCAATGATCATCAGCCTTTCCTCGTTCTAAGTAACAACATTAAGAAGAATGGCGCACCAATGGCAGAGGTTAAAATACCTAATGGAAGTTCAATATTGGCAATCGTGCGGGCTAATGTATCAGTGATTAATAACATAATAGCGCCAACAAGCAAGGAAACAGGCAGTTGCTGGCTAAAGTTAGCACCCACTAACAACCTTGCAATATGAGGCACAATTAAACCTAACCAACCAATAATACCCGCAATAGAAACTGCACTTGCGGTGATTAATGTCGCAGACAAAATAAAGATAAGCCGTGTGACCTCGACGTTTAAACCTAATGCTCTGGCTTCTTCATCAGATAAACTGAGAATATTCATACGCCAGCGTAATAAAATAAGTGGAATAAAACCGACTAACATTAAAGGCGCAACAGAAATGAGATCAGAAGCCGTAATGGTCGAAAGCCCACCTAAGAGCCAAAAGGTAATTGAAGGCAATTGAGTATAAGGATCGGCGAGAATTTTCATTAATGAGATTGCAGAGCCACATAGTGCACTGATAGCAATACCGACTAATACAAGCGAAAGCACCGGATCATGTTGTTTCGCAAGTCTCGCAATAAAGTAGACTAGAGCAACCGTTGCTAAACCACCCGCAAAAGCGAAAAGTTGAATCGACAACATTG
Organism: Proteus sp. TJ1640; assembly: GCF_003144445.1. Taxonomy (NCBI): domain Bacteria; kingdom Pseudomonadati; phylum Pseudomonadota; class Gammaproteobacteria; order Enterobacterales; family Morganellaceae; genus Proteus; species Proteus sp. TJ1640. Next base: position 315,753 of record NZ_PENY01000022.1, on the reverse strand, counting down.
ATTGCCCAAGAAAAATACCTAAAACGGCACCGACACCAGCACCGGACGAAACACCAAGAATATCAGGTGATACTAAAGGGTTACGAAACATGCCTTGATAAGCCGCACCTGCGATCGCCAATCCTCCACCAATTAAGATTGCCGCTAGAACGCGAGGAAATCTTATTTGCCAAAAGACAGTTTCAGTGCGACTGTATTCCACATTGCCGGTTAATTTATTACCCACTAGCGTCCACAGCTCATTGGTAGTAAGTGAATACTTACCACTTGTGATCGCAATTAACGCGACAATGGAAAATAACGCAAAAAGAAGTGTGATGCGTGCCGATTGACTCATGAATACCCCAGCAATTGCTGACATTGCTCCGCACTTAATTGCGTATGGTAAAAATGAGCAAAGTAATTTTGCAGATCGCGAACCGCTTGTTTTTCGATTCGAGGATCGAAATGGCCCTGTAGGCGGCGCATTCCCATTAAACGGTTGATACCCGGAGGGCCATCTAACCAACCAAATGGTAAACCTTTAAACAGTAATACTTTGTTGTTTTTAACGGCTTGAATGCTTTTCCATACAGAGTCTTGCATTATTTGCTGATAGGCGTTTTCATCTTGCGTGATGATAATTTCAGGGTTCCACATTAACAGTTGTTCTGGTGATACATCCGTTAACCCGGTGAAATCAGGAACATCGACGACATTTTCAAAACCTAATGCCTCAATGGCTTCTGTATGAATTGAGTGCCTTGCACCCGTTTGTAATCCTTTTGCACCACGAGCAAGATAAAAACGCGGGTGCGCTTTTTGTTCAGAAGCAAATAGGGCTGCGTCATTAAGGTATTGCTCTGCAATTAGCGCTAATGTTTCTGCTTTTTCTGTAACCCCTAATAAAGCGCCTGTTTGACGTAACTGAGCTGGGCTGTCTTTTAATGTGCCATCAATTAACACATAAGGCACACCCGTTTGATCGGAAACGCGTTTCGCTAATGAGCGATAGGTTTCATCTACATTACCACTATCAATAATGATATCGGGCTTTAACATCAGTAAAGTTTCTAAAGAGAGGGTACTTCCTCGTCCAGACAAACGCCCTAAACGGGGTAATTTACGCAATTCATCTGAAAATAAAGAACTTTTTTCTAAATTAAGTGAGGAAAAACCTAATAGTTTTTCAGGGGCTAATGCGAGTAACAATTGATCAGTAGGCGGTCCCGCACTGATCACGCGATGGATCGCGGTTGATGCTGGAACATGACCAAATTGTGCTGCAATACGCGAGGTTATTGCGGCTCTTACCGAATGTGGAAGTGCGGATAATGTCGCAATGGTTGTGAGGTAAGTTAGAAATTGTCGTCTACAGATCGCCATAAGTTCACACTTTTTATTGTTTTACGTTGGTATCGTTATTTCATTTATTATATAGCGATGAATACTATATTTCCTTTGGCTTAAGTCAAGGGATCATCAGTCAAAATCAAATCTAGGCACACATCTGAAAAACTTTATTCGAAATAGTGTATAACCTAAGGCTATAATCAGTGTTCTTGGAAAATTAAAGCGCGTATTAATACGAATGTTTTTGGATAGTTGCGATATAAAATGAAGAAAAAACGCCCCTCATTACAGGATGTAGCTTCACGTGTTGGTGTCACCAAAATGACGGTTAGTCGTTTTTTGCGTAACCCAGAACAGGTCTCTGAAGCTTTACGAGAAAAAATTGCGCGCGAGTTAGATAGTCTTAATTATATTCCTAACCGTGCTCCTGATATTTTATCTAATTCTACCAGTCATGCGATTGGGGTATTACTACCTTCTTTAACTAACCAAGTTTTTGCTGAAGTTATTCGTGGTATTGAATCAGTGACCGATAAATACGGTTATCAAACCATGTTAGCGCACTACGGATATCGTGCTGAAAAAGAAGAAGAACGCCTACTTTCATTGCTCTCTTATAATATTGATGGACTTATTCTTGCAGAAAGAACACACACGCCAAAAACAATAAAAATGCTAGAAACAGCAGGGATCCCTGTGGTGGAAATCATGGATAGCGTTTCACCTTGTTTTGACTCTGCTGTGGGCTTAGACAACATTGAAGCATCACAACAGATGGTCAGTGAAATGATCAAGCGTGGCTGTAAGCGTGTTATTTATCTTGGAGCAAGACAGGATGAACGTACTCTAATGCGTTTAAAAGGTTATGAAAGTGCAATGCAAAATGCAGGCTTACCTATTGGTAATGTGATGACGCCAAAAAGCTCATCTTACTCATTAGGGGCTGAATTATTACATGCAGCACGTAAACAATATCCTGATTTAGATGGACTTTATTGTACCAATGATGATATCGCTATTGGTGCTGTTTTTGAGTGCCAACGTTTAGGAATTTCAGTGCCTAATGATATCGCCATCTCAGGTTTTCACGGACATGACGTAGGGCAAGTAATGACGCCTCGTCTGGCGAGTATCTTGACTCCCCGTGATGAAATGGGGCAACAAGCTGCTGATTTATTGCTTAAACGAATGAAAGGTAAAATTGCTCGAGGACAAGTTATTGATGTTGGTTTTCGCATTATTACAGGTGAAAGTATATAATAATTTAACTTATTGATAATATTCATGTTTATCATTTAATAACCCTATTGTTATGAAATAATTAACAGTAGGGTTTTTTATTGAGCCTTAAATAAATATCGAGTTACTTCTCCAATATTTTGTTGTCAGTATGTAGATCATCTTACTTTCATTTGCGAGTCGCCTCACATTTTCACTTCTTAGTTGATTTTCGTTGTTGTATTTACCTTATCACTTCGGATATGTTACCCGTAACAGTTACGGGTAACATTACAAAAAAGACTTAATATCTGCCTTAAAGGAGCATTCTATGAACGATACCCAATCCCTACACCATGTTTTTATCTTAATGGGGGTATCAGGCAGCGGTAAATCTGCGGTCGCAAGTGGTGTAGCACAACGTACAGGTGCTGCATTTTTAGACGGTGATTTCCTCCATCCTCGCTCAAATATTATTAAAATGGCATCAGGCCATGCTTTAAATGATGAAGATCGTAAACCTTGGTTACAAGCATTAAATGATGCCGCATTTGCAATGCAAAGAACTAATAATGTTTCGTTAATTGTTTGTTCTGCATTGAAAAAACAGTATCGAGATATGTTAAGAGACGGTAATCAATGCCTGCACTTTTTATATTTAAAAGGTGACTATGAGCTGATTGAGAGTCGCTTAAAAGCACGTAAAGGGCACTTCTTTAAACCTCAAATGTTAGTGACTCAATTTGAAACCTTAGAAGAGCCAACAAAAGCTGAAAACGATGTGTATGAAATTGATATTTCAATGCCACTCGATGATGTGATTGAAAGTGTAATTAATAAGATAAATTCAGTCACTCAAGGGACTTTTGAAGGGGAAACGGTATGAGTACATTAACACTGGTGCTAACGGCAGTTGGTTCTGTTTTATTACTGCTCTTTTTTGTGATGTATGCACGTTTGCATGCTTTTATCGCATTAATGATTGTTGCAATTGGCGCGGGTCTTTTCTCGGGTATGCCTTTGGAGAAAATCACACAAACCATGCAAAACGGAATGGGAGGGACTTTAGGTTTCCTCTCTATCGTCGTTGCGCTGGGTGCGATGTTTGGTAAGGTGCTACATGAAACAGGAGCATTAGACCAAATCGCAGTCCGATTATTAAAATACTTTGGTGAGAAACGTGCCAACTACGCATTAGGTATTGCTGGTTTAATTTGTGCTCTCCCCTTGTTCTTTGATGTTGCTGTTGTCTTATTAATTGGTGTTGTATTTGCCGTTGCTCGCCGTACTGGTGGCAATGTGGTGAAAATGGCTATCCCTCTGTTTGCCGGTGTTGCAGGTGCTGCCGCCTTCTTATTACCGGGACCAACACCAATGCTGTTAGCTGACCAAATGAACGCTGATTTTGGTTGGATGATTTTAATTGGTTTATGTGCAGCTATTCCTGGCATGTTACTCGCTGGCCCTATCTTCGGTAACTTTATTAGCCGTTACGTTACCTTAGAATTACCAAAAGATTTAACTGAGCCTAGTTTAGGTCAGAATAAAATGCCTTCTTTTGGTTTCAGTCTTGCGCTTGTGTTATTACCGTTAGTGTTAGTGGGATGCAAAACCATCGGTGCACGTTTCGTTGAGAAAGGTTCTCAACTCTATAATATTCTTGAATTTGTTGGTCATCCATTTATTGCAATCCTTGTGGCTTGTTTAGTGGCTATTTACGGTCTTGCTATCCGTCGTGGTATGAGCAAAGAAAAAGTAATGGAGATTTGTTCTGCTGCAATCCAACCTGCGGGGATCATTTTACTGGTAACAGGGGCAGGCGGTGTCTTTAAGCAAGTATTAGTAGATTCAGGTGTTGGCCCTGCATTAGGGAATGCTTTAATTGGCGCAGGTATGCCAATCGCAGTAGCGTGTTTTATTCTGGCAGGTGCAGTACGTGTTATTCAAGGTTCAGCTACGGTTGCTTGTTTAACCGCAGTGGGTTTAGTTTTACCAGTGATTAATGAGTTGGGTTACAGTGGCGCTCAAATGGCGGCATTATCAGTGTGTATCGCGGGTGGCTCTATTATTCTTAGCCATGTCAATGACTCAGGTTTCTGGTTGTTTGGTAAATTTACTGGTGCAACAGAAGCACAAACCTTAAAAACATGGTCATTAATGGAAACTATTCTTGGCACAACAGGTGCTGTGATCGGTATGATTTTCTTCGCATTTCTTTGATACCTAATCTTTGTGTTTCAAATTATTAGCGCGTCTTTTGACGCGCTTTTTCATTGCTATAAATAACTATCAAATATGACAGAAAATATCTCATTTCTCATTAACCTATAGGTTTCTTTATTCGGTGGGCATATTTAGGGCTATCATATATGGTTGACTATAATTCGCTTTTTATTAAACACACGGATTGTAATATTCATACAATCACGCTTATACGTGATTCGATTTTAGCATCAAGTAATAAGCTACAAGATAAGCTGAATTTACTCGATGAAATGGAACTTCTATTCAGCAAGATGTTAGATAATTCCCGCTTATTAACTCAATTTTTAAATGAAGTTGATACACATTTTACGCATAGCCGAGGAGAGATAGAAAATTTCTCAGATTGGCTAAAAAAAATTAAAGAGAGCGCTAGCAATATTGATAGGCTTTCTAGTCAGGCGAACCTTTTATCAATCAATTCAGCGATTGAAGCCGGGCATATAGGGCGAGAAGGTGCGGGATTTTCCGTCTTAGCCCAAGAGATGAAAAAATTATCATTAGAAATCCAAAATCAGGCTTCTTCTATTGCCAGCATTAATAATAATCTAGGTGCGCGCTTTATTCCCGTTAAAGAAACCACAGAAAAAAACCAAGAGCAGGTTCAACAAATAAAAATACAGGTTGAAGAAGGGCATCAAAATTTAACATCATTGTCAGAGCAAGCGAGCGAGCTTAAACATATTTTTACCTTTATTTCGATGCAGCAATTTTTTAATACCGTCAAACTCGATCATGTTTTATGGAAAGAAGCGATTTATATCCATTTATTAAATCATGATGATGAGCACTGCGTTAATCAGCACACTGAATGTCGATTAGGAAAGTGGTATTACCAAGGTGATGGACGGAAATTCGCGGGTAAAGAAGCCTTTCGTCGTTTAGAAGAGCCACATAAATTAGTACATGAGTGTGGACGTTTAGCACTAAGTGCCAATATCAATGGTGATCAAGACGCAGTAACGCAATATATAAAACAGATGGAACAAGCCAGTGTTGATGTTATCAAGTATGTGGACGTTTTATTAAACTGAGCGGCTGACTAATTAGATAAATAAAAATCAGAACATCAAAAAGGAGCGATAAGCTCCTTTTGGTGTGTTGCACTGCGTAGATCAGCTTTTGTTTATTAAGGTATTTAATTGGCTATAAAGTGTGTTTGCACTGCTTTCATAACCTTCACGAGAAAGATGAACACCATCAGGTCTTGCTAAATCATAGAGAGCCCAAACCTTTATTGAACATTCGCCTCCCATATAATCACGCCAATCCCAAAAGAGTGTTTTCTCTTGTTGTGCCACCTCTTTTTGAATACGGATGATATCACTTAGCCATTGAGGTTGTTGTGAACGGCAATCAGGGGCTTCTTTATTTTTAACTGAATCAGAAGGCCCAATTAATAAGATAGTGCTATTAGGCGCTTGCTGGCGAATTTGACGAATTTTATCCGTAAGCTGTTGGCGATAAGCAATTAAATCAAAGGTGTCATTAAAAGCTTCATTTGTACCATAAGCTAAAATCACCATATCAGGATGTAATTGTCCTAATGTTTCAGTCCACTGTGCGCCCCATTTATCCATCATATTGATAGTGGCACCATTAATGCCTAATGAAGAAAGCATTACCCCAGGTTGTTGATTGGTGATCAACCAACCGCCTAATTTAACAGGCTGGTTTTTGTTAACGGTAATGCTGACAGGGAATGTCATAGCTGTCGGGTTTGAAAACTGCCATTTACCTTGTGTTTGCGAGAGTGAAAGGATTTTGCTTGTCGATGACTGTACATTCACTCGCGCTGTTGTTGGCGTTTTATAAAGTGCTTGTAACTGATAACGTTGCTGAGTTATTGGGTTTTCAGATAACTGTAATTTTGCCCATTTCGCTTGAGGTTCACTAATAAAACCCCCTAATGGGAAATCAGGATCGCTATCTTTTCTGCTAGAAAGCAGTGTCCATGCTTTTTTGTCACTCTGGTATTGTACGTTTGCAATACGCTGACCTGCTACATTCGTCGGGGGAATAAAACCAATACCGCCATTACCATAGTCAGCCTGAAAACGTTCACGCAACTTACCACTGAAAAAATCAGCCGCAGTATGGGAATCCCCTAGCTGGACAATGTGAACAGTTTGGCGACCTTGCTGGAGTTTCTTAACAAAGTCCGCAAAGTGAGGATCATGATAGTTATAAAGCTGTCTTGAACCATCAGCAGGTAATACGGATGGTGTGGGGAGCTTTACTGTTTTTTCAGTGTCTTGGTTACAAGCGACTAAGAGTGAAACTAAAGCCAGTATGATTGAGCTACTGATTAACGTTTTACGCTTAAGGATGTGCGTTATTTGTTTCATTTACAATAACCGTGTTTTTATCTTTTATATCATCGGCTGCATTATCTTCTTTACTTTCTTCTTGAAGATGAATACGTGAGAATACGTGCTGAGCAATAATTTGCTGACCTTTTAAGCTAAAATGAATGCCATCACCGGCTCTTAACTTAACACGGCTACTACCATCACCCATATAATCAGAATAAATATCTTTTTCATATTTAAACATATCATTGACGGAAAGGTAAATTTCGCCCATTTTCTCAGCTTCTTCACGATAAAGTTTATCGAGATATGCCATACCTTTAGATAACTTCTGCTTGCGCATATTAGGTGGTCCAACCCAAATAACAGTGACATTATTCTGTCGAGCATTTTCTATAATGCTTGCAATACGCGCTCGGTAGGCTGACTCCCATGCTTCACTCGCAAATTTTAAGTAACGTCCTCCGCCATCAGGTGGCATATCCCAAGGATCGTTAGGACCTAAAAAGACCACTAATAATTTGATAGAGTCATCACTGGCTAAACGTGTCGCAATAGTTTGTGGCCAATTGAAAAAGCGTGGATAAGCAAGTCCTGTACTTTGTTTACTTAAATCGATACTGTTGATGTTGTAATCTGTTTTTAGTTGACGCTTAAGTAAAGGTGCAACACCTTGCATCATTGAATCGCCTGCAAATAACACTTTGTCTTCTGATGATAAGGTAATTTCTGTTTTCTGAACGATGGGTTTTAAGGCTTGTAAGGCGTCATCAGACACATCCGTAGCCGAATGGTAGGGTAATCCACTCATTGCTTGCTTACGCTCTAACAGTTGAGGGAAGCGTTGCGTTAATTGAGTTGCTGGTCGTGTATACCCATTAAAGAAGTGTAGGCCAACAGCAAAGCCTTCAGGAAGTTGCTCAGGCGCTGAGGTTTGTACTATTGGTTTTGCCTGATTATCAGGATGATTAACTTGCAGGTAATCACCATAGCTTTCTACTGCAACGAATACGCCATCACGCAGCTGCCCCCCGACTTGCCAAGCATAATAGTGAGAAAGCCCAGACCAAGGTGCTGGGCGGTGATATTGTTGCTGCCAAAAGCGCTCTAATGATGTTTGGTTTAGCCAAATCAACAGGATGGTACTAAAGAGTACCATTAAGGCGACTTTTGCTGTCTTTTTTAAATTTGAGCAGAAATCAAAAGCTGGCATAAATAAATCCTGGCACCCCATCTGGAGACAACATAAAAATAATCGTGAGGATCAACGCAAGTGGTAGAGGATAAACATACCACGGCACTCTTTTCTCAAGACGAGCCACAATATCCCTTAATGTCACAAAGCAAGGGTAAAGTAAAAAAAGTCCCCAGAACATAAAGAGGGTTAAGCCTTCAGCTTGTAGTGATGCCCAAGCTCCCACACTAAAGAGTTGCTGGATCAAGACCAACGCATCTCCCACGGTTTGACTGCGGAAAAATATCCACGCAAAGCAAACAAAGTGGAAAGTGATTATCCACGACAACAACATATTTAATGACGATAACGCACTAGGTGGGGCATTTTTTTTCGCTGGAAAGAGGCGGTGTTTAATATTTAATAACACCACACCAATCCCGTGAATAGCGCCCCAAATAATGAAAGTCATGGCAGCGCCGTGCCATAATCCAGAAATCACCATTGCAGCAAAGGCATTAAAGTTCTGTCTAATCACTCCTTTACGATTACCCCCTAAAGGAATATAGACGTAATCACGAATAAAGGTAGATAAACTGATGTGCCACCGACGCCAAAAATCGGCTAAGTTTATCGCTAAATAAGGCGCATTAAAATTACGAGGGACGACAAAACCTAGTAATAAGGCAATACCTGTAACAAGATTGGTGTAACCCGAGAAATTAAAATAGATATGCCATGCATAGGCATAAACAGCCGTCAATACTTGCCCACTTTGCGCTAAATCGGGGGCATTAAATACCGGATCGACATAGTTTGTTGAGAACCAACCACTTAACCAAAAGAGTTTTGCGATAGCTAAAACAATCAGCATTATCGCCCCTTTATAATCAATGATTTTACGTGTTGGCGCCTGAATTTGAGGGAGAAATTCTTTAGCGCGATTAATTGGCCCCGCGACTATGCTTGGGAAAAAGCATAAATAAAGAACGACATCCAAAAATGGTGCTTTAGGGATCTCTTTTCGGCAAACAGAAACGACATAACTGACTGAATGGAAAATATAGAAAGAGAGCCCTAATGGTGCAAGCAACTCAATAAGAGGTAGCTCAATACTGAGCCCCCATTGCTGGAATGTTTGCGTCAGTGTTTCTTGAAAAAATGAGTAATATTTAAAGGCGGTAAAATAGACCGCAACGAGTAACCCTAATAGCCAGTATATGACTTTAGAAGATGTGTACTTAGTTAATATGTTCGCCAGTAAATAAATAAACAGTGTATAGCTTAATAAGATAATCGCAGGACGATAATCCGCATAAAACAGAAAAGCATAACTAACTGTAATCAGTAGAATATTTTGGATCTTGACGTGCTTTTGGAAGAGCCAATATAGAACAAAAAAGCTAACAAAGGCTCCGAGAAACTCGAATGAAAAAAAATTCATAAATGGCTCTAAGGGTGTGATTTAAAAGTCATACCAAACGTGTTACCACATATATTATGAATTCTAAGCAGGCTTTCAATCAAAAGATTATCTTGTGATAAATAAAAGCCACTTTTCTCTAAAAAGAAAAGTGGCTTTTTGTCAGATGAAAGCTTGTTAAAGCTTAATAGATTAACTATCTTGCTTCGACTGCAACTGAACTTGAGTGATCAGTTTTTTATTTGAGTCGAACATTTCTGTCAGATAATCGTTATAACTTGAACCCAATTCTGAGTAACCTTTCAAGTCAGTGATTAACTGGCGAGAGTCGAGTTGTTGCTGCGTCATTCTTTGCTGTGCTCTTGAGGAGCGCAATGAATTATAGGCGCGGTGCGTATTGAGATTACGCATATAAGCAATCACTGAGCCTTCAATATCAGGGTAGGCTGCATAGCCTTTGGTTTTCCCTGGAACGTTATTGCAAGACTGACTCCCACATCGCATACCGAATAGATTATTATTTTGTTGTGCCAACTTCGATGTTCCCCAGCCAGATTCTGTTGCAGCTTGCGTTGCGACAAAGTGTGTCGGAATAATATCAACGCGAGTTAATAACGAATCCCAATTTACCTTTTTCGGGCTGGTACATGTAACGCCATAATATTGACAGATCTCACGCAATTTTTTTAAATCTGCGCTGCCCCAGTGCTGGGCTTTACGTTGGGCGGTTAACCACTCACGATCTTTCAAAATCTTATTATTAACATTGTCAATAATAGGAACTATGACATTTAAAAACGCTTTCTTACGCTGTGTTCCCGAAGGGTATTTTTTCAAATCTGGCAACGGTGTTGACGTGCTTTTGAAAGAATACGCTTGCAGTATATGGGAACTGCCGGTACTGGTTGAAGCAAAGCTTACACCAGTAAAGAGTAGTGAAATCAAGAAAGCGAAGACGGCACTTGTCCTCATCAATTGAGAGGGCATTGCTTCTCCTCGTTTAACTGGATAAAAATCGAACGAATACTAGCAAATTACTTTTTTCATATCTACAAAATATCGCCTCACATTAGGATAACTACGAGTGATTTGTTAAATAAGTGTATAAGTTTTACTGGAAAGCCTCGTTTTATAATCGCTTTTTTCTTTTAACAAAAAGTGCTTTTTTGTTCTAAACTTAAATTTATCTTATAAAAAAAGACGTGACTTAACCCAAATTTAGCAAAATTAAGCATTTTTAATGTGTCAATTTTGTTTGTTATTTAGTCAATTTTTGTTGTTTTTGGTCTAGTTTTATTATCAATTTCACGCGCTTTTTCTGTTAAATCAGTAAAATCCACTTCACTCCAGTAGGTTTTGGGATGAGGTAAGTTCTCCATCTCTTTTGTTGGCCAAAGCTGAAATTCTGCTAATTGTTCTAAAACGTAACCAGAATAAGCATTTGGTAATGTGAGGTAGTGGGGTGACGTTGTTTCCTCAAAAGGTAACACGGGATAGCGTTGGTCTGAGATATGATAATCACGCATTAAAACTAAAAATTTATCAGGAACTCGTTGCTGACTATCCCACCATTGTCCATCAATAGCATCAAACCATTGTTGTGTTAATTGGCGAGGCTGAGCTTCTAACTGGTAGAGCGCAGAAGGAATAATACCTTGCATTGATTGATTATATTGCTCAAGGCTGGTGGCGTGGCCTTTTAAGATCAGTGTAAGAGAAAGCCTTGCGCCAATTAAATTGGAATAGAGATCTTCAGGTGAAAATGCTGAGATACCTTCTGAAAAACCGGGGACAGAACGAAAACCATACCATTGTGCAATTTCATGCCAGACAGCGAGGCGATAACCGAGGTGTGCGGCAAGATAGGCGCTTAAAGTATAACGTTCTAATTCGTTTTTAGGTGGCGTAAATGCATTAAAGTGGATCTTACGTTGTGCTAACTCATCACTTAGCGCTAATGTCCACTCTTGGCCTAATTTTGGAAAGATATGACTAAAGAGATAATAAGTATAATCTGCGGTGTCACGAATATGGGCGATATCTAGAAATCCCCCTTTGTGTGAATAAATTAAACCGGATTTTTCGCTTCCAATCCCTAATACTGCCACAGTACCGAGCCAAAAACTGTCGTTATAACGATGATTACCCAATGCAGAGGCTTCAACAACATTATCAATACGATAAAACGGGATAGGAATTTCGAACGCTTTAACTTTTAAGTTGTAACCAAAGGCACAACAAGGTCTTAAACCATTGGGTGCTGTTAACGGTGTAGGTGTTTGCCAAAGTTGTGTTGCTTCTTCGTGGGTAACACTATCAAGATTGGCATGCAGAGATTTAACCGGTGTGACTTGAGTGCAACCCGTAATAAATAAGAAGAAGACAATGGTATTGATAAAAAGAAACCGCTTAAACATCAAAATGCTTCACCTACTTGAAAATAGAATCCTGTACTTTCTTTACCGATACCAAAATCGAGACGTACATTCATGCGGGGTTTAAATTCAAATCGATAACCAATACCGATACTCGGCAACCAATGACCTTTACCTAAATCGCGCGCTTGATCGCTTAACGTACCGCCACCAACCCAAAGTGCAATGCCATGGCGCCAATCCAGTTTTTGGCGGTACTCTAATTGGGTTGAAAATACGTGATTATCTTGGTATCGACCTTCATAATAACCCCGCATTTGGTGCCCATTGCTTAGTTTTGACAATTGGCTCCAAGGCACATTGCCCGACGTAAAGCGTGCATAATTATCAAATGCTAATACCGCATTATCACTTAAAGGATAATAGTAGTTATATTGTATTTGGGTCGCATTAAAGCGATTATTACTGCCTGTTTTCGGTGAATAATGGGTATAGCTGATATCAAAAGCTTGACCTTGATAAGCATTCGGTAAGAAATCGCGACTATCGTAAGTAATGCGAGCTGTTATTCCCGAACTAGTTGAACGCAAAGGTAAATCGCGTGTACTCATATAGGCTTTAAAAGGATCATCGGGGGCGGCTGCTTGTAGATTGGAGTAATCCCACCCTAAGCCTATATAGGTGTTTTTGGTAATTTGGCGCAGTAAAGTCGGTGTTAGACGCAATTCTTGAGAGCGAAACTCACCAAAATGATCTTTTACTCGCCCTTCGTGATACCCCTCACCCCAATAATTGGTAGGAACGTTGTTTAATCTACCAGTGAGATAAAAGCGCCAAGTATCATCTGCTAAATAGGTGTAGTTGCTAAAGGTCATACCAAAAGCACCCGTTGATGAGCCAAAGCCACTTAATGAGAAAGACGAAATTTTGCTATCGGGGCGACTATCTGCTTGATAAAGCCCAACAAGGGCAATCCCGACACCAAACTCTAATTCTGGTGTATAAAAAGGGCCAGGTAATATTCCCCAGTCGATAGTTTTACTGCGATCGAAGTTATTTTCTCCCCCTAAGCCCACTAACCATTGGTCTATTTGTTGTCTATCGGGAAAAAGTTGGGCTTGTGCGGTGTGTGAAGTAAAGAGGCTGGCAAAAGCCAGCCCCAAAATAAAAGGGTATTTAACCATTAAAAACGGAACTCACCTGAAACAAAGAAGCTATTGCGGTTATTAAAACCGAGTTCTGTAATGACATTAAAGTTACGTGTGACTTCTAAACGTGCACCCACCGTTTGGTTCCATTTATGGGCGAGGTGTTGTTCAACATCGAATTTAACGTTCCCGATATCTAAATCTGGAGAATTTAAGAAATCATTTAATTTACCAGGTAAGCTCAGTTTACTTACATCACCTTTAAAACGTTGGGTAATATCTTGGTACATTGCACCTGTCCACACTTGTAGTTTAGTATTACCTTGGCCTGAAATTAGAGGTGAGAAAACAAATTCATAACCCACACGAGGTGAAATCACTAACGCTTTAATATCACCGTCTAAGATATCAAGATTCGTTTTGGTGTAGTTTAAATCAAAAGTACCAAAAAATTGGTTATAGCCCCCCGCTAAAGTAAAACCTGCACCATAAGTATTCCCTTTAAAATCTAAATTAAATTTTTCGTTTTCAGCTACAGGAAAAGGAAAGCCAAAATCAACAATAACTTGGTTGATAGTTGTACTAGATGTGCCTTTAGTTCTCCCATATACACCGTATAAATTAAGAAAAGGAAAAACCCAACTATCAAGTTTAAGCAAATGAGTTTCACTTTTCTCACGAGTGTGTCCTACATCAACCGTTACAACATCACTCATTTGTGGCCATTCACTAGCTGCAAATCCAATCTTATCCACAATAATATCTTGGCGCAGATTCATATAGCTATAGCTGGCACCAAAAGGCTCGGGTAAATCATAACCACGGGCACGGGCTTCATCGCCCCAAATCGGTAAAACGCGAGATTGGCTGGCAGGGGTACGAGTATCTAATGAACCTTCACTATTTAAAGCAGTACCGCCGGACTGGCTAACACTTAAAGAAAGCAGTGGGCGATCGCTATCCGCGTAAGAAAAGCCAGTCACAAGAAGGGAGGCGGTTAATACCACCTTATTTAAATTAGAAAAGTTCATATATAACCCACAGAAAATTAAAAAAGTAAGTAGTAAAAGATTAGTCGGAAATTTTAATCTTTTTCTTATTAATGATCACCAGCTATAAGTGCGATATACAGTAAGAGATGCTTATATTTTGCGTTATCATGGGATTATTAAGGGATTATTAAGTAAAAAACCTTATTTTTTCTAAGATAATCTTAATAAAAGTAGTCGATTTAAACTATAAAAGATAATGATTATTCTTATTTTAATTATTACTTTTTATTATTTCGATAAAATGGCTATCGAAATAAGTTATTTGGGCAATAAAACGTTATGATAATAGCTATATCCTATGAACGCTTTTAAGAAAGGACCGTTATGACCTATCAGGAGCTTTATCAGTACGCTATTTTTATGCTCTCTCGTCGTGATTACAGTACAAATGAGCTACAACGTCGAATCGAACGCCGAATTCGTGAAACTGAGAAAGATTCACCTACTGCCCCTGAATGTTTGCCTCAAGTAATCGAACGCTTACTTGAAAGCCAATATCTTGATGACAATCGAACTATTTATAGTTTCTTTCGTAGTTATTTAAATAAATCCTATGGGCCGTTACGTATTCGTCAAGAATTACGCCTAAAAGGATTCCCTTGCGAAATTATTGATCGTGTATTAGAAGAAACAGATACCGATTGGTACGCACTCTGCCAAGATCTTAAAGAGAAAAAATTTGGTACAGGCAAACCCAAAGATTTTAAAGAGAGAGCCAAACAAATTCGCTATCTGCAATATCGAGGGTTTACCTCTGAATATATTAATTCACTGTTTTAAGTCATTAACGTAGTGTCATTGCAATATCGGCTAAATTTTTATTATTTTCTTTTTTAAAATAGACTTTTTGATGTAAGAAGAAGTCAAAAGGAAAAGGAGATCGTATAAATTGTACTTCATCGTTTGTGATGGTTGAAATATAGTCAATATTTTCGGGTATAAAGCAGTAACCCTCGCCCTCATCAACACAATGTAAGACATCTGCCATCTCCGTTAACCCTAACGTGTGATATTGATATCCCTTATTTTTTAGTCTTTCTAAAATGGTTGTAAATATCGGATTCCGCAAAGAACTGTTTCTTTGTATTAAAGTTTCTTTGGCAAAGAAGGTTTTGGTATCTGGATATTTTTCAATCAGCTTTTTATTTACTAATAAACCAACCTTTTGTGTGCATAAATTAATCGCATTGATTTTTTCATAAGAATAATCAAACTCAAGAGACGAAATAACAAGATCAAACTCTTTATCAAAAAGTTCTTCGTTAATATTATCGATACAACCATCTTCTAACGATAAGTTATATTGATTGTTTTCTTGTCGGATCTCCAATAATTTTGTTTTTAAGTCAGGATAATAAAGACCATCTAACTTGATACAAAGCGAGGTATTCTCCTCGTTTGAGTTCATTATTTGATTTTCAATTTTTCGGATTTTTTCATAATAAGGATACAAACGGTTATAGAGTGATTTTCCCGCAGGGGTAAGATCCATCCCATTTTTAGAACGTTTAATCAGTGACTTACCCAATTGGCTTTCAAGTTCATTAATACCATGGCGTAGTGCGGATGGGGTAACACGAGTTTGTTCCGCTGCTTTTACTAGGCTCTGACAAGTCGCAACAGCAAAGAACTGGTTTATTTTTCGTGAGAAAAACATTCAGACATTCTCCACAAATCATATAAATCTCATATAAATTATTTTTTAATAATCGCCCTGAGTGATATTTTTATATTGATGTTTATCAATAATGATTTTTTAACGACTAAAAATGAAAAAATTCAAAAGCTAAAGTTAAAAAACGATATTATTGACTAATATTAATAATAAATAGTTGTATTTTTTATAAAAAACAAAATCAAATGATTGATTGCTTTTTATCAATATATTTTACTTGTTGTTTATCTCTATTTTTACGCTTATCTTTTAATTGAAAACAGTAATTAGTCGGTAAAGAATAAAAAAACTCAATAGTAGCTTATAAAAAAGTCAATTTTCTTATTTTTTTTTCTTGATATTTTAATTCTCGAGATGAAATACAGATTTTACTCTCTCTATTTTGAATTAACTTATATTAGGAAAATATTTAATGAAAAACATTAATACGCTTTTAACAAAAATGAAGACGAATACATCAGACATGATCTCGCTTAACGATTTAGTACCATTATCGCTTCATGAAATTTATGCACTTAGTGAAGAAAAACTCAGTTGGCATGAAGCAAAAACATTATATAAAGAAGCGCAAAAAGCTGCCAAAATGAGTAAAATCAATGAAGCGCACTATTTAGCACGTCGTAATCCACAAGTGCAAAATGCAGTGGCTTTAGGAATGCGATCTCAGATTGCTCAAAGTAATACATTAGAAAATTGGATCCCAAATCGAGATAACCATTATGTCGATTCTAAATCTGTAGCATCGATGTTTTCGCCTGCGGGTTATTTAACAGAACTTTATCGTGAAGCAAAAGAAATACATGCTGAAGACCCAAGACATCACCTTAATAGACGCCGTCCTGATTTAGCAAAATTAGTACTTTCTCAAGAAAATATGGATAAAGAAATTTCAACACTGTCTTTATCAAATCAAATATTAACCACAGCATTACAACATAAATTAGGTAATGATAAAGATTTATTTCAAGAACTAGCAATAAACCGTACAATGGGTGAAAATCCTTATCATCAACCTTATCAAACTATTCGAGAAACATTATTATTACGCGATGGCTTGGTTGATAAATTAGTGAAAGCTAAGGATTCTCTTGATATTTTGGATACAGAATGGATCTCAACAATTATTTCATCGATTTCTCCTGAGTTATATACTATTTTAACAGAAGTAATTTCTGAAAATAATATTGATGAACTAGTAGAGAAAAATTTCGGAAATAAAGATATTAGTTTAAAAAACAATCTAAGATTTTTATCTGAATATTATTCCATTCCAGAAGAAGAAATATTACCATTATTTAACACACTTAAAGTAAATAATAAATTATCTTCAAAAGGCATGTTGATCTTAAATAAAATTATTCGCTTGCATAAAGCAACGGGGATCTCTGTTGATAATTTAATTATTTTAATTAAAACAAAAAATAATGATAACAATATTGATTCTGAGGTGATCCGCTCTATTCTTCATGTGCAATATATTATGGAGAAATACAATATTAATATTGAACAATCTATAGTGCTTAATGGTGCTAATATTAATGAAAAAACATTAAATAATTCCTTGTCTCTATTTGATGTTTTATTTAATTCTCCTCCTTTAGGTGAATTAAAATTTATTGCAGATAATAAAGCACTTGATTTTAATTCATCATCTCCAGATGATATTATACGTATTAATACCTTAAAAAGAGCATTTCATGCCGATGATATTGGTATTGCTGCTATGTGGAAATTAGCTTCTGGTAAAACAACGGAATTTACTTGTTCTATAGAAAATATTTCACTGTTATATCGAGTATATTTATTGGCAACAGTACATGGCCTAGATATTTATACTCTTTCTTTATTACTCGATATGTTGTCAGATCCTTTTAGTAAACCCATTAATCAACAATCTTCATCGGATGATGCGGCTAATTTAATTTATACAATAGATAATTATTTAAAGTTTATTCAAGATTATAAATTGAATATTCCTGAACTATATGTAATGACGGCAAATAAATATGATTTGCGCTATACAAATGAAATAAAAAATCTTATTGAAGAATTAATGAATGTTAAGTTAGTTAATAATGCTTTATTATATCCACAGACAATATTAGAATCTTATTTACCTATAATATCTTCTTATTTTCATATTTCTTCTTTAAAGCAAGCTGGTTCTGTATGGATTGCTCTGGAATCTACAGCTTCATTAAATTTAACTATTTATGATTTTGTTGATTTTATCAATAAGGAAGATAAAACACGAGAGGATAAACATGATATTATTACTTATATACAAAATTTATGCCAAATGATCGCTATTTTTGCTAAAATAGGCTTAAATGAAGATGAGATAGATATATTGGGGGGGCAACGTGCGATTGGTAATGAAATGATTCTTCCAAATATCAAGTCAATAAAAGATTTATCTGATTTTCATCATTTTTATTTAGATAAAATAAGTAATAAAGAGGAGCTGTTAAACATTATTGTAGGTAGAGATAGAGCTTCAATTTTATCAAAAATATATAAAGTTAGTGAAGATGTAATTAATCAAATAATCTCTCTATTGAAACTTGATGATGTGATTAAATTTGATAATATCAAAGAAATTTCTAGCTATGTTGATATGGTTAAAGTTTTTAATATTACACCAAATAATTTTGATTTATTAACTAAATTAAAATTTTCCATAAGTGGTAATAAAGAAGAAGATTATTTGAATTGGGATAGAGTCAGTAAAAACTTACAAAGTGGATTAAACGCTCAACAAGCTATTTTACTAAAAAATAAAATGGATGAAAAAAAGAGTGTTGCATTATGTGCATTTTATATTAATCAGTTTAGTGAGTTAAATTTAGTAACTAGTGATGATGTTTATTATTATTTACTGATTGATAATAAGATCTCATCTGAAATAAAAACCACAAAGATAGAGCAAGCTATTGCAAGTATACAGCTATATATCAATGAATTTTTATCCTTAGATATGAACGCTAATCACACACCTATTAAATCTCGTCAATTTTTTATAGATTGGGATAAATATAATAAGCGTTATAGCACTTGGAGTGGCATCTCTTTATTAACTTATTATCCTGAAAATTATATTGATCCTACAGTACGTATTGGTCAAACTAAAATGATGGATACGCTGTTACAGACGATCAGTCAAAATAGCATTAATAGTGATACGATTGATGATGCATTTAAAACATATTTAACTTCTTTTGAACAAATTGCTAATTTAGATGTAATTAGTGGTTACCATGATGGTGTGACATTAGAAGATGGAAAGACTTATTTTATTGGTCATAATGCATCAGAAAAAGCAAGTTATTATTGGCGTAGTGCAGATCATAGTAAAATAAAAAAAGGTGTCATGGCAGCAAATGCTTGGACTGAGTGGACGAAAATTGAGAATGGTGCTAACCCTTACAATAATTTAATTCGCCCTGTTATTTTTAATAATCGATTATATGTTGCTTGGATTGAACGTAAAGAAGTTGAAAATAGAGAAATTGAAAATAAAGAAAAAACGACGTCTGTACCAATTTCTAAGCAGGCACATTATAGTTTAAATCTATCTCATATCCGTTATGATGGAACTTGGAGTTCACCTATTGATTTCCAATTTTCTAATAATATCATAGAGAAAAAAGAAGGGAATTTTCATTTAAGCTATGATCAAGAGCTTGATAAATTATACTTTTTAACTTATATCACTAAGGATACCTATGATGATGTAAATAAGGAGTATAATGTTTATTCTATTGATAATGAAATGATATTTTCTAATATATCGGACTCAAATAAAGAAAATGCAGAAAACATTTATATTAATGTGAAATCTGAATTTGACATAGTTGGTAAAGAATCCATTAATAATGTTAATAACAAATTTATGTTGAGAGGAAAATTTGCTTATTCTATCTCTCATGATCCTATTGATAATATAAAAACAACTGATTCTAAAAATGTTTCTCTTTCAGGCAGTTTAATTAATGGCGTAAATATAGAATCGAAAAATGAAATGTTATCTTGTTATCTTTCTGCTTTTATTAACTGTGATGTTAATTATGGACATCTTGCTCCTGCATCTATTAAAGATATTTTTAAAGGTTTGTTAAAAGATGGGGCTCTATTAGAGGATATTGTTTATACTTCTGGTAGTGTCGGTAAATTAGAAACTTTGGCTTTTAATATAAAAACTAATTACAGTTATTATTTGGGTTTTGATATTAATACAAATACAGTTTACTTCTTTATTTATGATAATAATAAAAATGCGGTAATTAAAGGCTCAGATATTAATAATGGAGAAGATTATAACGTAGAACTGGCTTTTTTCACTAAACAGTCAAATGATTTATTAACTTATACATCGAAAAATGAAATCGCCTTTACACTTT
The DNA here is from genome assembly GCF_003144445.1 of Proteus sp. TJ1640. Lineage (NCBI taxonomy): Bacteria > Pseudomonadati > Pseudomonadota > Gammaproteobacteria > Enterobacterales > Morganellaceae > Proteus > Proteus sp. TJ1640. Next base: position 295,382 of record NZ_PENY01000022.1, on the reverse strand, counting down.
CTAATGAGTTAGGCGATGTATCGTTACAAAAATTTTTAAACATAGAAACGCCAAGATTTCTTTTTTCTGTTTCAGGTAAAATAAAGAGTGACTTACTTATGGGAGCATATGGGAAAATGATATCTTACCCATTAACTATTAGTAAGAGTGATTTAAATAAAGTTATCTATACTGATGATGAAATGGTTGAAGATATTAAGATAATATTATCTTCTAATCCAGATAATAAAGTCACCTATTCCCTTGAACAATGGTCTAAAGCCAATACTTCTTTAAATGAAGGCAGTAATAGCTTCAATAGTAAAAATAATGTACTTAAGCTTGATGTGCCGCTAAGTGAATTTAATGATGATGGTGAATTAATATTAACTACAAAAGTAATAACGGTTAATAAGAAACAAAAAGTTATTTCTGAAATCTTATGTTCTTTCAAAGTTAGTGAATTGGAAAATATAAATGAAAGTGTTATTAGCTTAAAAACAAATCGAAAACATGCTCAATATATGTCAATGACAGTAGCAAATAAACCTTTGTTAGTACGTTTAAATACGTTATTTGCACGCCAATTAGTCAAACGTGCGAATAAAGGAATTGATGCTATTTTAACATTAAGTTCTCAGAGGCTACCTGAACCTGCTTTGGATGAAGGTGCTGACGTACCGATGGATTTTAATGGTGCTAATGCCCTCTATTTTTGGGAACTGTTCTATTACACTCCAATGATGTTAGCAAATGTGATGTTAGAAGGGCAAAATTACGATGAAGCTAATCGTTGGCTACGTTATGTATTTAGTCCAATTGGTTATATTGATAGTGATACTCATACTCATCGTGTTTGGAATTCGCAGCCATTGTTAGCAGATATAGCTTGGGATAATGACCAATTGGATTCAACCGATCCTGATGCTGTGGCACAAGCTGATCCAATGCACTATAAGCTGGCTACGTTTATGAAGTACCTCGATATTGTTATAGCAAGAGGAGACAGCGCTTATCGTCTACTTGAACGAGACTCTTTAAATGAAGCTAAAATGTGGTATGTGCAGGCGCTGAAACTGTTAGGTGCTGAAACAGAATCAGTCAGTGACACTATTTGGTCTGCACCAAAACTAATTGATGCAGCATCAAAAACAACCTCAACACGCGTAATTCATGAAGTGTGTGACGATGGGGAGTTACCGCGTACTGCAAATACCTTAACTTCGGTTTTTTTACCGCAAATTAATGAAAAATTAGCGCAGTATCGAGATATATTAAAAGCTCGTTTATTTAATTTACGTCACAATTTATCGATTGATGGACAACCGTTGTCACTGCCAATTTATACGACACCAGCAGATCCTAAAGCACTGCAAAATGCTGCCGTGTATCAATCACAAGGTGGTGGTGGTTTACCAAATGCAGTGATGCCAACACAGCGCTTCCCTGTTATTTTAAATAGCGCAAAATCCGTGGTAAATCAGCTAATGCAATTTGGTAGCTCACTTTTTAGCATTACAGAACGCCAAGATGCACAAGCATTGTCTGAATTATTGATCACTCAAGGTAGCGAAATTATTCTGCAAAATATCAAATACCAGCAGAAAACGCTGGAAGAGTTTGAGCATAATAAAAAAGCATTACAGGATTTACGTTCAGGTGCTGATAAACGCCTTACTTATTATAAAAAATTGTATAACCAGAATATTAGCACACGAGAACAACAAGCCATGGATCTCTATTTGAGCTCTTCTGTGTTAAATACCGCAAGCCAAGGGCTCAATATGGCAGCAGCGGCTGCAGATCTTGTGCCAAATATTTATGGTATGGCTGTCGGGGGATCACGTTTTGGCGCTATTTTTAATGCAACATCAATTGTTCTGCAATTATCAAGTTCTGCCACCCGTATTTCCGCAGATAGATTAAGTCAATCAGAGTCTTATCGTCGACGTTATGAAGAGTGGGGCTCATTATGTGACACCGCACAATCCGAATTAGATCAGTTTGATGCTCAACTTGCCGCATTAGAGGTTCGTCGACAAGCGGCGAAACTGCAGTTAGATAGTATGAAGTTACAACAACAGCAAACACAAGAGCACTTAACCTTTTTGCAAAATAAGTTTACCAATAAAGCCCTGTATAGCTGGTTACGCAGTAAATTAATGGCGATTTATAAACCTTTTTACGACTTAACTGTTTCTCGTTGTCGTATGGCAGAATTGGCTTATCAGTACGACTTAGGTGAAACACAAACCTTTATTCGTCCAAGGGCATGGCAAGGTAACTATTCCGGTTTGATGGCGGGTGAAAGCTTAATGCATAACTTGATCCAAATGGAAAACAGCTACTTTGAAAAAGATAACCGTGTATTGGAAATCACCAAGATTGTGTCGTTGGCCGATGTGTATCAAGGTTTAAGCAGCAATAAGTTTGGTTTTGAGCAAGTCGCTGATGTGATTAACAAATCGAAAACACAGCTTGGTACGGCTGAAAATGGTATTAGCTTAAAAGACGGACAGCTACAAGCCTCTATTAAGCTCTCTGACTTAGCAATAGAAAAAGATTATCCTGCTGATTTAGGTAAATTGCGTCGCGTTAAACAAATTAGTGTGACATTACCTATGTTGACAGGTGCCTATCAGAATATTCGTGCAGTGCTGAATTATGGTGGTAGTGCAGTGAAACCTCGAGGCTGTAGTGCGATTGCGATTTCTCATGGCATGAATGACAGCGGTCAGTTCCAACTGAATTTTAATGATGATCGTTATCTACCATTTGAAGGTTTACCAGTGGATGATACCAGTACACTGACTTTAAGCTTCCCTGATGCAACAGATAAGCAAAAAGAGATGTTACTGACATTAAACGACATCATTCTCCATATTAATTACACCATTCGTTAATTATCTAAATCTTAATTAATTACAGGCTCCTTACGGAGCCTGTCAGGAGTTCTATATGCAAAATTCAGAGAACTTGGCCTTTGATGTGCCAAATTTACCGAAAGGCGGTGGCGCAGTCACAGGGTTAACGGGCAATATGGGCGCAGTCGGCCCTGATGGTGCTGCCACTTTTAGCTTACCATTGCCCATTAGTAAAGGTCGTGGTTATGCCCCTTCTTTAAGCTTAACCTATCAAAATCAAGCAGGTAACGGCGCATTTGGGTTTGGTTGGTCTGTCGGTGTGATGTCGATTCGTCGTCGTACTTCAAAAGGCGTACCGACTTATACACAATTAGATGAGTTTGTGGGTGCTAATGGCGAAGTGATTGTGCCGATTATCAATAAGAACGGTGAAGTTGAAATTGCGCAACGGGATGAGTTATTTGGCGTAAAACTTGCTCATCAATATCAAGTTATTACTTATCGCTCTCGTGTTGAGAAAAGCTTTAGTCGTTTTGAGCTTTGGTCATTACATGAGGAGAATGCCCCTGCAAATATCCCTACTCAGTTTTGGGTGATGCTGAATGCAAACGGTGATGCTCATTTGTTTGGCTATGAAATAACGGCACAGATTGTGGATAGCCAAAACCGCGCGCACATTGCGCAATGGAACCTGAATGCGTCTGTTTCTGCAACAGGTGAACAAATTGAATATCATTATCGTGCTGAAGATGAACAGGGGTGTGATCAACAAGAAATTCAATCGCATGTGAATGCCAATACACAACGTTATTTAGAGAAAGTGTATTACGGTAATCCGGTGGGTGAACGTGTTTTTTCTTGTGTCAAATCCGATAATACATTATCGAAAAACGCCCTGTTTGTGCTGGTGTTTGATTACGGTGAACGCAGTAGTGGGTTAGCGACTTATCCTCAATGGCAGAACAATTCAGCATGGGCATTACGTAAAGACTGTTTTTCTCTTTTCCATTACGGTTTTGAAGTACGCACTCGCCGTTTATGCCGCCAAGTGTTGATGTATCACCGTCTTGAAAGCTTGGAAAAACAGGCTGCATTAGCAGAAACTCCAGAGTTAGTTGCTCGATTAACACTGACTTATGACGAGTCGGGATCGGGTTCAATTTTAGTTTCGGCGCAACAATCTGCGTTTAACGATAATAAAGATGCTCAGTCGTTAGTCACATTGCCCCCTGTGAAATTTGATTGGCAAATGCTAGGTGCGACTAAACAAGCACAATGGCAATTATTGGATGAACTGGCTTCTTTTACACCGCAACAGCCTTATCAATATGTCGATTTATTGGGTGAAGGGCTTGCAGGTGTGTTGTATCAAGACAGTGGTGCTTGGTGGTATCGCGCACCCATCAGAAAAGAAGATAAGCAAAACCCAAATGCGGTCACTTGGGACAAAGCGAAAAAACTTCCCATTATTCCATCATTACGAAACTCAGCCATGCTGACGGATGTAACAGGTGATGGAAAACTGGATTGGTTAGTGACACAAGGTCATGCCAATGGTTATTACACTCAGGATGAAACGAAAGCAGAAAGTTGGCTGAATTTTGTGCCACTTGATGCATTACCTGTGGAATATTTTCATCCTAGAGCGGAAATGACTTCATTAACAGGCAGTGGTTTTGCTGATCTCGCCTTAATTGGTCCTCGTAGTATTCGTCTTTATGCTGGCTCTGCTCAAGGTTGGAAAAAAAGCAAAGAGGTGATGCAGGCTGAAGGCGTAACGTTACCCATTAAAAACGTCAATCGTCGTACCTTAGTGGCATTTAGTGATGTGTTGGGTTCAGGTCAGCAACATTTGATTAAAGTGGATTACCAAGGTCTGACATGTTGGGTTCATTTAGGTGAGGGGAAATTCAGTTTACCTATCACTATTCCTGGATTTTCTGCCGATCGCCTTAAATTCAACCCTAATCAACTCTATTTAGCGGATCTCGATGGTAGTGGTACCACTGATATTATTTACGCTCAATCGACCCATTTAGAAGTGTATTTTAACCAAAGTGGGAAACAATTTGTGCGTGGTGATGATATCGCATTACCTAAAGGGATACGTTTTGATAGCCATTGCCAATTACAAGTTGCTGATGTGCAAGGTTTAGGAATTGCTAGTATTTTACTGACAAAATCGTATCCAACACCACAACATTGGGTGCTTTCTTTACAAAATCAAAAACCGTGGTTATTAACATCGATTAATAACAATATGGGTTTGATTCAAACTCTGCACTACCGTAGTTCAGCGCAATATTGGCTGGATGAGAAATTGGCTCGTCAACAACAAAATAAAAAGAAAGCGGTTAGCCATTTACCTTTTGCGCTGCATACGCTGTGGAAAATTGAAACTATTGATGAAATTACGCAAAGCCGTTTAACACAAACTTACCACTATCGTCATGGTGTTTGGGATGGTAAAGAAAAAGAGTTTCGTGGTTTTGGTTGTGTTGAAATGACCAATGCAGAGTCATTTAAAAGTGAAGAAGATCTGGCAGATAAAACGCCAAGTGCGTTAACTCGACAATGGTTTTTAACAGGAAAACCCGTCGTTGATACCCAAATGCCTGATGAGTTTTGGCAAGGCGACGATGCTGCATTTCCACTGTTTTCACCTCGATTTACACAAGGTGAAGGCAGCTCAGAAAAAGCCTGTGATGATGCTATTTATCAGGAACATGCCTATTGGTTTGAGCGTGGGTTACAAGGTCAGTTACGCAGAAAAGAAATCTATGGGTTAGATAACGCAGTGGTTGCTGATGTGCCTTATGCTGTCACTGAACAACGACCACAAGTGCGTTTAATTGAAGCGCAAGGGCGCTCGCCAGTCGTGATGCCGTCTACCGTGGAAAGTCGAGCCTATCATTATGAGCGTATTGCTTCTGATCCTGTTTGTCATCAACAGATCACCTTAGAGCAAGACGACTATGGTTTTGTTTCTAAAGCCGTTTCGATTAACTATCCAAGACGCGCTAAGGGGGCGAAAAATCCTTATCAGCATTACGAAAGCCTGCCAGAAACGTTATGGACATCAAGTTATGACGAACAACAACAGACACTACGTTTGAGTTTATCGCGTCAAGCTTGTCATCATCTTATTCATCCTGAAAAACAGGTTTACCAACTCGGAGTGATTGCCTCAAGTCGTCAAGATGTTTTGACATTTGGGGCTGAAAAACAGCCGAAAGAAGGATTAAGTGCCGAAGCCTTATTAGCAGCCAATAATTTGCTGACACAAAAAGCAGGATCAGTCTTTGTAGGGCAACAGCAGCTTGCTTATATGGATGCTGAAGGTAAAGCGACATTATCAGAACCTGATTTCCCTGTGCGTTTGGCCTATAGCGAAACGGCGGAATTAGATGAAGAAACCGCAAACGCTATTTCACATCCTTATCCAAATTTAAAACTGGATAACATTATGAAAAATGCAGGTTATCAGCAAAAAGCGTATTTATTTGCTGATGAGTCAGAAAAAGGCAAAACGCTGTGGGTGAAACCATTGTTAGGTATTATCCAATATGGTTCATTAGCACAATTTTATAAGCCTCTGATTTATAAGAAATCTGCATTGTCCTGTGAATATAAATTATTATGGGATAAGCAATTTTGTGCACTCATAGGCAAAGGATCACCCTTAAATACACAAGATTTCCATCTTACTTACGATTGGCGCTTTTTATCACCTAACACAATAACTGATGAAAATAAAAACCTTCATCAAGTGACTTTTGATGGCTTTGGTCGGGTGATCACAACCCGTTTTTCAGGCACTGAAAATGGTAAACAAAGTGGATATAGCGATAAAACGTTTGTGATGCCAAATACGGTAGATAAAGCCTTAGCATTAACTACGCCACTGCCGATTGCCACAGGATTTGTTTATGTTACGGATAGCTGGATGTCAACATCAGCAAAATTGCCACCTCATACACTGCAAATCATGACTGACCGTTATGACAGTGATCTACAGCAACAAATTCGCCAACAAATCGCCTTTAGTGATGGTTTTGGTCGCTTATTGCAAACCTCTGTCAGAGTAGAAGCTGGTGAAGCCTTTTTACGTAGCGATAATGCAACACTAATGGTTGATAAAAATCAGCGAGCACAACAAAAGAGCACTGCGACGCGTTGGGCGACGTCAGGTGAAACAGAATATGACAACAAAGGAAATGTAAAGCGGGTTTATCAGCCCTATTTTCTGAATGATTGGCGTTATGTTTCGGAAAGCTCATCTCAGCTTAATCGTTTTGCTGATACTCACTACTATGACGCATTGGGTCGTTTATATCAGGTTATTACTGCCAAAGGTTATCAGCGTAATACCCTTGTGACACCTTGGTTTATTGTGCAGGAAGATGAAAATGACACTTTAACATAAGGTGATGAAATGCGGGTTATTGACTTCTCTCTCTCTAACCCGCTTAACGTAGGAATTTTATTATGCTGGTCTCAATCCCATCTGAAAGTGATGCACTCGCTTGGATGATTATCGGTGGATTTTCAGCCTGGGGAGGTATCGTGAGGTATTTAATGGAAATAAAACAGAAACAAATAAAGTGGTCTTGGTGTGGAATTACAAGCCAAGTGGTTATCTCAGTTTTTACTGGACTATTAGGGGGCTTGTTAAGTTTTGAAAGTGGTGCAAGCCGTTATATGTCTTACATGATTGCAGGACTTTTTGGCTCAATGGGGAGTACAACACTGATTTGGTTGTGGCACCGTATTTTGGGTGTGAACAACCTTAAGGAGCCGAAATGAATACCTATACATTGAGTCAACGAAGCCAAAATAACCTAAAGGATGTACATCAAGATCTTGTCCGCGTTGTCCATTTGGCACTGACATTCAGTCCATATGATTTTGTGGTTATTGAAGGCGTGCGTTCATTAGAACGTCAAAAAGCACTCATAAAAGAGGGCAAAAGCAAAACACTGAATAGTCGCCATTTAACGGGTCATGCAGTTGATATTGTGCCATTAGTAAATGGTGCGATCCCTTGGCAAGATTGGTCTGCATTTGAATCAGTATCAAAAGCCATGAAACAAGCATCTTCCCAATTAGGTGTTTCAATTAATTGGGGGGGAAATTGGGTTTCATTTCGCGATGGGCCCCATTACGAGTTATGCCGTGAGGCATACCCATGAATATAAGCACTTTTTTACGTTTGGGGGTTAAGTGGGGGGGAGCGCTCATTGTTGTTGTTACATTGCTGGTTATTCGTTATCAACATAACCAAATAAATCGACTTTCTGAGCAAAATAGTCAGCTTGAATATCAACAACGCACGTTGCAATCACAATTAGTGCAATGGCATCAACAAGCAGAAAAAGTTTCGGAAACATTAACGCGCCAACAAAAGGAGCAACACTATTTAGAGGAAGAAAATCATGCGATACGCCAAGAGTTACGGCAAATTTTGGCTCAAGCGCCTTGTGCTAATGAGTCTGTGCCTGACGCTGTTATCCAGTTGCAGCAAAACACCCTTAACCGTCGTTAAAGCGCCAGATAAGTTTGTGCCCTCACATTTGTTACAGCCCTGTTCAGCGCCGTTTTTTAATGTGCAATTGTGGGGGGATTACCCTGATTATGTGGCGCGTTTGATGTTTGTATTAGAGAAATGCAATACCGATAAAAAAGCGGTGGCAGAAATATTGGCAACAAAAAGTTAGCTCGGTACCAATGCGCTAGATAATAAAAAACATGCAAACTAAGGAATTATAGAAATATGCCAAATCAACAATTACACATAAGAACGCCAACGGTGGTGGTGCTTGATAATCGCGGATCAACAATCCGTGAAATAAACTATTGTCGTCATCCTGATACGGTTAACCAAACCGATGAGCGTATTACTCGTCACCATTATCATGCTCGCGGTTATTTAGAACGCAGCATTGATGCAAGACTGTATGACTCACAACAGTTAGACGCCAGCATTCAGCCTAATATTCAACAAACGGTGAGTTTAGGGAGGGCATTATCACTTTCACAAGGTGTTGATAATGGGAATAGCTTTAATTTGAATGATATTGAAGGCACAGTTGCACAGCAGATTAATGCAAAAGGAACAGTCACAGCTTATGAATACAGTGATAAACAATTTGAACGTTATTTAGAACAAGTAAAAGAGGGAAAACTGGATGAAGGCAGTATTGCCGTAGTACAAAAATTTAAATGGGGACAAGGAAACGCGAGTGAGTTAATCGATACCAACCAAGTTGGAAAATGTATTGAACATTTTGATACTGCGGGTAAAAAAACGTATCGCCGTTATTCGTTACACGGCGCAGTGATATCAGAAACACAACAGTTTGTGACAGATAATCATATTGATTGGGCTCCAAGTCGTGAAGCCAGTATTGAACACACCGAAAAATACACGACGGAATATCGTTATGATGCCACAGGTACGGTATTAACAGAAACCGACAGTACAGGCCATCAACGCCGTTTTGCTTATGACGTCGCCGGTTTTGTTAAACAATCTTGGCTAACCTTAAAAGGGCAAGCAGAACACGCTATTTTACGTTCACTCACCTATTCAGCCGCGGGGCAAAAACTGCGNAAAAGGGCAAGCAGAACACGCTATTTTACGTTCACTCACCTATTCAGCCGCGGGGCAAAAACTGCGTGAAGAGCAGGGTAATGGTTTAGTCACCACCTATGAATATGAGCCTGAAACCCAACGTTTGTTGCAGGTTAAAACAGAGCGCCCTCAAGGCCACGCTTTAGGGGCGAAGATCATGCAAGATCTGCGTTATGAGTACGATCCGGTCGGCAATATTATCTGTCTGAAAAATGATGCTGAAGCAACGCGTTACTGGCGTAATCAAAAAATTGTGCCTGAAAATCGTTATGTGTATGACTCGCTGTATCAATTAGTGAGTGCAACGGGTCGTGAATCTGCCAATCAACAAACACCCGCTTCAATGCAATCTCAGCCAATTACTACGTTAGTGAAAGATACACAAAGCTATACCAATTACTCCCGCTTATACGCTTACGATAGAGGCGGTAATTTAACGCAAATTCGCCATAATTCATCGATTGCACGGCAAAGTTTTACTCAAGATATTACCGTTTCAAATAAAAACAATCGCGCCTTATTAAAGTCACAATGTTCAGATCCAAAAAACGTGGATAGCTATTTTGATGAGAGTGGTAATTTAACCCAACTTCTTAATGGGGATGCGATTATTTGGGATAGCCGTAATCATCTGAAAGCCACTAAAGAGATAATGGAAAGTGGGCATCTGTCTGAGGGCGAAACCTATCAATATAACAGTGCGAGCCAACGTGTGACGAAAATACGCGGGCGCAAAGTTGCTGACGGTGATTTAGAAAAGGTCACTACGCACTATTTACCGAATATTGAACAATGGGAAGTGAGCACAAGTTCTGTGACAGAGAAATATACCGTTGTACAAATTCAAGCAGGCACGAGTGCAAAAGTCAGGGCGCTGTGTTGGGAGATTGGCTCACCGAAAGGGATTGAAAATAACTCACTGCGTTATAGCTATGATGATGGTATTGGCAACAGCGGATTAGAAACCGATGGTCGAGGGCAATTAGTTAGCTATGAAGAGTATTACCCTTATGGGGGTACAGCCATTTGGTCCAGCGAAAATGCGGTAGAGGCGGATTACAAAACCATTCGTTATTCAGGAAAAGAAAAAGATTCTACAGGACTTTATTACTACGGTTACCGTTATTATCAACCGTGGATTGGTCGTTGGCTAAGTGCCGATCCCGCAGGGACGATTGACGGACTTAATTTATATCGAATGGTGCGTAATAACCCAGTGACATTGCATGATCCGGATGGACGAGCGCCCACACCTTCAACCGCATCGACTTCTGCAACAACAAGTGAGCATTTTATCAATCGATTACCGACTTCATTTCATGAAATAAAAACAAATGATCGGGGGGAGAAGACTATTAAAAAGGCTGAGGCTTGGAATCAAAAAAATTCACGAGATTTTAAAAGAGAGACTCACTATACCGCCAGTAAGTTAGGTTCGTATTTTACGCTCTATTCAACCCCGGATTCTCCATCAAAACAACTTATTGTTACTGCCGATGGCGGTTTTACCTTAAACCGCGGCGCCGTTCCAATACCCGATGGGGTGACATTAAAATTCTTAAATCCACACAGGACTAACTTAAAGGACCCGAGTATTAAGAACCTCGCAATAAATAAGAAGTATACGTTATTTTCCATTTCCAATCATCGTCTAGATTTTCATAATCAATTCGCGGTTGAGCAAATGGAATTGTTGGGAATAAGGACAGTAACAGGCGCGTATAACGATACAATTTGGAAAGAAATTGAACCGTATAATAAAATGCATTGGGAAGCAGCAGAAAACGATAAGAATAGTGTAATTAATATTACAAATTATATATTAACCAAATATGCGGACGATACACCCGATAGAATAAGTGATGCATTGGCTGTCAATCGGGCGATTACACAAACAGTTCAAGATCAAACAGTAAAAACGGATATTGTCGCCGTAAATAACCGGACTCTTTTTGATGGGTTCACTATACCTTCAATAACGTCAATAGGAGCGCTTTTCAAGGAGTTAAAGAAAAATAATATTCACTATGACAATATTGTCTGCTCATTTTGTCGTGGCGAAGTTTGTAGATCCAATATGAATTATAATCCTAAACTGCAGAGACTAGAATAATCTTATTGTAACTCGATTAATAATGATTAGAGGCTAAGGACTAAGTGTGGTTAATTTAATCACAAGGTATTTAACCTATAAATAAATTAATAATATATCTTAATAAACAAAGGTATTTATTCCCCGTTAATGACGAATAAAATAATTATTAACGATAAAGAGAAAACCACAAGGAATTAAAAAGATGTCAAATCAATTATTACACACCCGAACCCCCAGCGTGGTGGTTTATGATAATCGCGGATCATCCATTCGTGAGATTAGTTATTGTCGTCATCCTGATTCACTGGATAAAACCGATGAACGCATTACGCGCCATCAGTATCATGCGCGTGGTTATTTAGAACGCAGCATTGATGCAAGACTGTATGACGCACAACAGTCAGACACCTCTATTCAACCTAATATTCAACAAACCATAAGCTTAGGTGGCGCCATTACTTTATCTCAAGGGGTTGATAATGGTACAAGCTTTAGTCTTAATGATATTGAGGGTACCGTTTCACAACAGATTAATGCACAAGGCACAGTGACAACGTACGAATATTCCAAGCAAAGCATTGAACGATATTTAGAGCAAGTAAAAGAAGGAAAACTCGGTGAAAGCAGAACTGCCGTAGTACAAAAATTTAAATGGGGACAAGGAAACGCGAGTGAGTTAATCGATACCAACCAAGTGGGAAAATGTATTGAACATTTTGATACTGCGGGTAAAAAAACGTATCGCCGTTATTCGTTACACGGCGCAGTGATATCAGAAACACAACAGTTTGTGACAGATAATCATATTGATTGGGCTCCAAGTCGTGAAGCCAGTATTGAACACACCGAAAAATACACGACGGAATATCGTTATGATGCCACAGGTACGGTATTAACAGAAACCGACAGTACAGGCCATCAACGCCGTTTTGCTTATGACGTCGCCGGTTTTGTTAAACAATCTTGGCTAACCTTAAAAGGGCAAGCAGAACACGCTATTTTACGTTCACTCACCTATTCAGCCGCGGGGCAAAAACTGCGTGAAGAGCAGGGTAATGGTTTAGTCACCACCTATGAATATGAGCCTGAAACCCAACGTTTGTTGCAGGTTAAAACAGAGCGTCCTCAAGGTCATGCATTAGGTGCGAAGCTTATGCAAGATCTGCGTTATGAGTACGATCAGGTCGGCAATATTATCTGTCTGAAAAATGATGCTGAAGCAACGCGTTACTGGCGCAATCAGAAAGTGGTGCCTGAAAATCGCTATATTTATGATTCACTGTATCAATTGGTCAGTGCAACAGGGCGTGAATCCGCCAATCAACAAACGCCTGCTTCAATGCAATCTCAGCCTGTGACAACGTTAGTCAAAGATACGCAAAGCTATACCAATTACACCCGTTTCTATACCTATGATAGAGGCGGTAATTTAACGCAAATTCGCCACACTTCTTCGATTGCACAACAAAGCTTTACTCAAGATATTATCGTTTCAAATAAAACTAATCGGGCTTTATTAAAATCCCAATGTTCAGATCCAAAAAACGTGGATAGCTATTTTGATGAGAGTGGTAATTTAACCCAGCTTCTCAATGGTGATGCCATTATTTGGGATAGCCGTAATCATCTGAAAGCCACTAAAGAGATAATGGAAAGTGGGCATCTGTCTGAGGGCGAAACCTATCAATATAACAGTGTGAGCCAACGTGTGACGAAAATACGCGGGCGCAAAGTTGCTGACGGTGATTTAGAAAAAGTCACTACGCACTATTTACCGAATATTGAACAATGGGAAGTGAGCACAAGTTCTGTGACAGAGAAATATACCGTTGTACAAATTCAAGCAGGCACCAGTGCAAAAGTCAGGGCATTGTGTTGGGAGATTGGCTCACCGAAAGGGATTGAAAATAACTCACTGCGTTATAGCTATGATGATGGTATTGGTAACAGTGGATTAGAAACGGACGGTCAAGGGAAATTAGTCAGTTATGAGGAATATTACCCTTATGGGGGTACAGCCATTTGGTCCAGCGAAAATGCGGTAGAGGCGGATTACAAAACCATTCGTTATTCAGGGAAAGAAAAAGATTCTACAGGAATGTATTACTACGGTTACCGTTATTATCAGCCGTGGATTGGTCGTTGGCTAAGTGCTGATCCCGCCGGTACGATTGACGGGCTGAATTTATATCGAATGGTGCGCAATAACCCCGTAACACTTCATGATCCTGATGGGCGAGCACCAACTATTAGCTCCATACCAAATGATACACCTTTGACAGAAATATTTCAGTGGGGGGATATTCTTTATGGCTTAGATGAGCCTCTAGAGAGCTTTGTATCTGTGTTGAACTCTTCCGGCTTTAAAAGAAAAGAAGCAATTAAACCATCTACTAATAATATTTTTAAATTAATTAGACGATTTTTCCGGAAAGCGAAAGAGAAAACTAATATTTTCATTCAAAGTGATGTCACTAATGCTGTCTGGGATATTAACAAACCTACGGAGTATTCTGATGACAAAAGGACAAATAAACGGTTAAACGATCCTGAGCGAGCCATTCAATTCAAACAATTTATTTCTTCTCATGAGAGATACAACGTCATAGCTCAGGATGAAGCGACTGAACTTAAGTTAAAACCATGGAGAAAAAAGCAATTGAGTATTCCTTTATGGAACAAGACGAGTAAAGCCGGGCTGGAGTTTCAGTTGTTAGTCAGAAAAAAACCGCTTCATTTTATTGCCGATATTATTGGAGATGATATTGGTGTGGTTGTATCAAAAAAGGGGTACGGGACGAGTATAACATCCAGTGAGCTTCGTTGGTTATACCGACATAGAGATCTCCCCGAAGTTCGCTCCAACCTGACATTTTACCGTGATGGTAAAAAAATATCTCATGAGGAAATTTTTGGAAAAAGTGAGTGGTCGAATTACCATCCCAAAAATCAATATAATAGAATGGAGAACAAACTATCGTCACATTTAAACGAGAAAGCCTAGACGTCAAGTGGTTCAAGATAAACTGAAAGATAGGTTATATTGATTTTCAAATACAAATTGCTGATTTGAATCGTTCGGCAATATCTCAAGGAGATTTTCGTATTTTTTGGGTAAACCCAAAACAGGCAACCCAGTGAGACAGTTTTCTTGTCTCATTTGGGTTGTTTTTACTTCATACCGATAATTTGAATCTTTTTAATAAAAGATAAAATAAAGTATTAAAAATAAATTTATTTATTGTTTTTATTATTAATAGTCATTTAATAAATATTAAATGACTGTTTTAGTTCCATTTTAATATTAAATTAAATATCGATATCGCTCACAAATATAAATAAATGAATATTTAATTATCTTTTTTTGACTAGTATATATTGTGATTGATGCAATCATTATATTTAAAAAAACTTATTAATAATTATGAGGCTTTATTATGAAGAAAAATAAACTTATGGTATTTACTGCGACGTTATTATTATCATCAGCGGGTTTTATTTCAACAGCGTCAGCTGATGTAACGTTAAAACATGGCTATATTGATGTGCCACCTAGCAGAGCTTTTCTTTGCTCATCAAAAGGAAACAATTTAAATAAAAACTGTGGTTCAATACAGTATGAACCTCAATCAATTGAAGGGCCTAACAAATTTCCTCAAGAAGGGCCTGTTGATGGTAAAATTGCCAGTGGTGGAAATGCGGCATTTTCTGAGTTAAATGAACAAAGTGCTGATCGCTGGCATAAAGTAGCAATGAAAAGTGGAGAGAATACATTTAAATGGACATTAACTGCGAAGCACAGCACAAAATCATGGCGGTTTTTTATTACTAAACCAGGGTGGGATGTTAATAAACCGCTGACTCGTGATGATTTTGATTTAACACCATTCTGCCAACAAAATGATAATGGTGAAATACCAAAAGAAACCGTAGAGATAAATTGTAATATACCAGAGCGTTCAGGTTATCAGGTTATTTTAGGTGTCTGGGATATTGCCGATACAAAGAATGCATTTTATCAAGTTATTGATGCAGAATTTAAAAACTAATCTATTTAATTTAAAATCTAAGTTTAGATTAGTTTTTTATTTATTAAATAAAGATAACGGTTATTTATTGTTGATATTTAATCAATAGCGCCTTTTCATGGGCGCTATTTTCATTAAATTGACTAGAAATCGACCGCTTACAATGTTATTTTCTATGTTATACCTATAATTATTTAGCTTAAAACCAACATCATTGAGGTGCGATTATGGAAATCTATTTAGATACCGCGGATATCGAAGAAGTCAGAAAACTCTCTCAAGTTCTTCCTATTGCAGGTGTCACCACCAATCCTTCCATTATTGCTAAATCGGCACAAAATATCGAAACCCTATTACCTGAATTAAAAGCGGCAATGGGTGGTAAAGGGCGCGTATTTGCACAAGTGATTGCCAGTGATGTCGATACCATGATTGAAGAAGCGCTACGTATTGGCAATATTGCTGATAATACGGTGATTAAAATTCCAGTTACTGAAGCGGGTTTGGTCGCCATTAAACAATTAAAACAAAAAAATATGTTGGTATTAGGCACGGCAATTTACAGTGTCTCACAAGGTTTAATGGCAGCATTAGCAGGGGCAGATTATATTGCTCCTTATGTACATAGAATGGATAGGCAAGGCTCTGATGGGGTAAGAGTGGTTAAAGAGTTACAAACTTTGATCACCATGCATAATTTACCGACCAAAATCCTCGCCGCGAGTTTTAAAACGCCACGCCAAGTGGTCGATTGTTTATTAGCTGGCGCTTCTTCGGTGACATTACCGATTGAGCTTGCTTACTCCATTATTCGCTCACCGGTTGTCGATGATGCAGTAAATAGATTTTCGGATGATTGGCAAACAGCATTCGAACGTCGTTTTTTATAATTAAATTAATAATATGAGATTAAGTGCTATAGCGCTATATAGCACTTAATTTATCAAATTTGGTATATGGAGTTATTAATCTTCATTTTTACTAATGTATTAATAACTAGGTTAATATAGCTTAAAATAAACGAATATTGATTTACATCTAATAATAAGCCACCTTTCTGGCAATCTAAATTCAGATCTATTACTATAATGTTAGTCTATAAATGGATTATTAATATAATCTATGTTTTTTATTTTGTTATTATAAATAAGTTATATATCAATCCATTATATTTTGTTTGTTACGATTTTTTTATATTTTTTAAATTTAATTGTTTTTTTGTTTTTACTCAGTTTAATTGTTATTACTTTGGTTTTAATAACAAAATAATAAATTGTGACGGGCGTGTTAATTAAAGAGTTTGGTTGTTAAAAAACTAATATTATATTAATGGGGTAGTTAAATTACCTAATTAACAGGGAAAACCGATACTCCGCGGTGCAATGATAATTAACATATTCAGTTATTATCTTTATTTAGCGATAAATAAAACTTTATTTGTGATACTGGAGTAAATATGTGTGAAGAATACATGAATAAGCCACTCTATCTGTCTATTGCTGATTGGGTTCAAGAGCAAGAGCGTTGGGTAAGTGCAAAAGAGATCGCGAAAAAATTCGATATCCCTCAATGCAATGCGATTAATATCGTTTCTTACATTCTTTCTGATGTAAAAGAAATTGAGTGTGAAACAAAAAGTGTTCCTAATCAGCTTGAAGGCCGAGGTTGCCAATGCCAACGAATGATCAAAGTCAGTCATATCGATCCTCAGCTTTATTCACGCTTAAAAGGTCATGTACAAGGCAAAAGTAGTCAAAGCTCACCTGAAAAATTAGCCAGCATGATCCCTCATGGATTAAACCATGAGCAAAAATGGCAATGGATGTTGTCAAAATCACAACGACGCTAATAGATCATGTTTGATCTAACGATAAAGAGAGTACGACAGGCGCAATGGCGCCTGTCGCTACTTGTTACTGACCTTTCGGTTTAACGTCTGTTATCCCACGTAAACGCGGACGATTAGGCTCAGGAGTAGTTAATGGCGAGGTTTCAACTAAGCTTTGACGACAACGTACCGCTAAATTTTGGTATTCACGGGTGTTCATCCGTTTCCATTCCATATCTTGGTCGGTAATATCACGGAAATGTTTGGCTGGGCTGCCCATTAACATTTGGCGAGGTTGTCCTTGAAAACCGGCTTTTACAAAGCTCATTGCAGCGACAATACTTTCGTCACCAATCACTGCGCCATCCATAATGACGCTATTCATGCCGATTAAGCTATCACGCCCGATAATACAACTATGAAGAATGGCACCGTGCCCAATATGTCCATTTTCTCTAACAATGGTATCCATATCGGTATAACCGTGCATGATACAACCGTCTTGAAGGTTAGCGCCCGCTTCAACAATCAAGCGCCCATAATCCCCTCTGAGTGAAGCGAGCGGGCCGATATAAACACCTGCACCAATCATCACATCGCCAATTAATACGGCTGAAGGGTGAATATAGGCCGTTGGATGTACCACAGGAACAAGGCCTTCAAACGCGTAGATACTCATCCGTTTTCCTCTTTGTTGCATTATCGAAACACTAGATCATTACCGACCTTTCCATTCAGGTGCACGTTTCTCCGCAAAGGCAAGTGGCCCTTCTGTGGCATCTTCTGAATGGAGAACACTTGGATAATGTTTTAATACACCACTGCGCATTAATTTGTAGCCATCTTCAATAGAAAGTTCGCTGGTAGCGCGATAAATTTCTTTTAAAGCAGCCACAGCTAGTGGTGCGCTATTAGCGATTTGATCAGCCAGCTCGCGAGCGCTATCCATTAATTCAGCGCCACTGACAACACGATTTGCAATGCCCCAACGTAATGCTTCGTCCGCATTCATGCGACGGCCGGTCATTAGCATTTCATTGACGATAGCAGGGGGTAAACGTTTAGGTAAACGCAATACGCCACCACTGTCAGGCACAATGCCTAGTTGTGCTTCAGGTAACGCAAAAGAAGCATTGTCTGAGCAGACCATCATGTCGGCAGCGAGTGCTAATTCAAATCCACCACCAAAAGCATAGCCGTTAACTGCAGCAATAACAGGTTTATCTAGATTGAAAAGCTCGGTTAAACCCGCAAAACCACCCGCACCGAAATCAGCGTCAGGGGCTTCACCTTCAGCCGCCGCTTTTAAATCCCAGCCTGCGGAGAAAAAGCGTTCACCTGCACCTGTAATAATCGCGACACGTAAGTTCGGATCATCACGAAAACGCAGGAAAACTTCGCCCATTTCATGGCTGGTTTTCGCATCAATAGCATTGGCTTTGGGTCTATCTAATATAATTTCAAGTACAGAACCACGAGTTGTTAGGTGTAATGACTGGCTCATGTTGTATTCCTTTTCGTCATCAAAAATAAGCATTTATGATTGAGGTTATTAATTTGTGGTTAAACTTACCTATGCCTTATTTCAAATGCTTTTTAATCACTTTTCCTGAGCAATTACGAGGCAAGCCATCTCTAAATTCAACTTCAGAGGGGATTTTAAACTTCGCCATATTTTGCTCACAGAAATGGAAGAACTCTTCTTCACTCAAGGTCTCATTTTCAACCAGTACCACAAAAGCTTTAATCGCTTCATCACGAATATTGTCAGGTACACCAATTACAGCCACATCTTGAATTTTAGGATGCGAAGAAATGATGTTTTCAATCTCAACACAAGAGACATTCTCGCCACCGCGTTTGATCATATTGCAACTGCGATCAACGAAATAAAAAAAACCTTCATCGTCACGGTAACCATAATCACCAGTATGTAACCAACCTTCTGGCTCTAGTGCTTTTGCTGTAGCATCGGGTCGGTTGTAATACTCTTTGAATAAGGTTTTTCCAGGCTCGCCTTTTACACAAATTTCGCCTACAACCCCATCAGGGACTTCGTTGTTTTGTTTGTCTCTGATTTGGGCTTGATAGCAAAAACCGGGTCTACCAATGGAGGGCCAACGGCGTTTATCGCCAGGTCTATCACCGATTAAACCCACTATAGTTTCTGTCATGCCGTAAGAGGTGAGTAATCGCACGTTAAAGCGCTCAATGAAAGCGTCTTTTTCTTCGTCTGCGAGATTGAGATAGAACATCACTTCGCGTAATTTGTGTTGTTTTTCTTCTGATGAAACGGGTTGTGTCATTAAAGTTCTCATCATCATGGGGATGCATTCTGTTACGGTTGCTTGATACTTAAGGATCTGTTTCCAAAAGGCTCTAGCACTGTACTTTTCGAGTAAGACAAAAGTGGCACCCACAGAAAAGGCAGGCAGTGATGCCGTGCATTGGCAATCAATATGAAATGCAGGCATAACGGTAAGAAAAATATCGTCTTCTCGTAATGCGTTTTGCCATGATGAGTAATAACCCGCAAAGCGTAAATTATAGTGAGTGATAACGACGCCTTTGGGTTGAGAGGTCGTTCCTGAGGTAAAAAGAATTTCAGCAGTGTCATCCACACTTAATGGGGTGTGATGATTAAGCGTAACAGGGTGCTTGGCTTTCTCTTTTAGAAAATCAATAACCCCTTTCTCAGTAGGAAGTGTGTTTTCTGTTATTAAAAACAACTGAGTTAAAGGATTTTGTTCATCCTGCAACATAGGTTGATAAATAGGATAGAAATTATCGCGTGTTACCACGTAATGAGCTTGGCAATGATTGATTATCCATGCGCTCTCTTCATACATAAAGCGCGCATTAATGGGCACCATAACAGCGCCTATTTTTGCTAGCCCAAACCAGCAAAAGAAAAATTCAGGACAGTTATCAAGATGTAAGGCAACGTGATCGCCTTTTTTTATGCCACCAGCATGGAAAAGATTCGCGGTTCTATTTATCTCTTCATTTAATTCACTGTAGCTAAATTGTCTCACGTGTCCTTGTGCGGATTCAAAAATTAGCGCTGTTTTTGTGCCATAAACCTCTGCCAAATCATCCCACATTTGACGTAAGTTTTGTTTGCCAATCACATCCATTAAACTATTACCCTATTCTTTCGCTGCAAATTCAGACGTGTTTTATGTCTATACAACGTCTGAATTTTACAGTGTTACTTTACAATTTTAGCCAGTCCCTTATCGACCAGCCCCCTGATTTGTTCGTCGCTATAACCGATATTTTTCAAAATTGCGTCAGTGTCCATGCCGTGAGATGGCATTCCACGCCAGATTTTCCCTGGGTTATTTTTAAATTTCGGCATCACATTTGGCCCTTTGCAGGTTTCGCCATTCATGGTTTGCCATTCGGTGATCGATTCACGCGCGATATATTGCGGATTGTCTTCAAGCTCAGGAATAGTCAGTACTTTGGCACTGGCAATATTAAGCTCTGAAAGTCGTTTAAGAACCTCAGTGATCGGTTGTTTTGCTAACCATTCGTCTAACTTGTCTTCAAATAATTGACCATGAGGGCAATTAATACGGTGAATAAGTTGAGTACCTTCTGGCACTTCAGGTGTACCTAAAAGATAAGCAAGGCCGATATCTTTGAAAATTTCTTCAATTTGAGTGATACCGACAACTTCCATCACGATAAAACCATCTTGGCAACGGTAAAGCCCACAGCCTGCGTAGTACGGATCTTTCCCTTTGGTCATTCGAGGGCAGATTTCGCCACCATTGAAATAATCCATCATGAAGTATTGCCCCATACGCAACATCACTTCATACATAGCAATATCAATACTTTCGCCTTTGCCTGTTTGTTGGACTTTATACAGTGCAGCTAATGCGGATGTGGTTGCTGTCATCCCTGAGAAATAGTCGGCGGTATAAGGGAAGGCTGGCATCGGCTGATCTTTGTCACCGTTTTGGATCAGGTAACCACTAAAGGCCTGAGCGATGGTGTTATAAGCGGGTAGGTTGGTATATTGCGGATCGCCGTATTGACCAAAACCCGATAAATGTGCAATAACCAATTTAGGATTATGCTCCCACAATACTTCATCAGTAATGCCACGGCGTGCAAAGGCAGGGCCTTTACTGGCTTCGATAAAGATGTCGGTTGTTTCCATTAATTTTAAGAATGCATCACGACCTTCGTCTTTAAAGATATTTAACGATAGCGCATGAAGATTGCGTCGAGAAAGTTGAGGATAGTGAGGTTGAACGCGAATGGTGTCAGCCCATGCAACGTTTTCAATCCAAATCACTTCAGCACCCCATTCTGCAAACATTTGTCCTGCAAATGGCCCTGCAATTTCAATTCCTGAAAACACAACACGAACCCCTGAAAGTGGGCCGAATTGTGGCATTGGTAAATGTTCTGTCATAGCGTCACCTCGTAAGTGGTTTAGTGAATACTCTCTCACCTAATCATGAGAGAGTTTTCGTGATTAATTAGCGATACTGTTTAAGTACTGAACGTCCTAATGTCAGGATCTGCATTTCATCAGAACCACCAGATACACGGTCAACACGAAGGTCACGCCAGAAACGAGAAATACGGTGCTCGCCAGCAATACCGACACCACCAAGCACTTGCATTGCACTATCAACTACTTCAAACGCGGCATTTGCACAGAAGTATTTACACATAGCCGCATCACCAGAAGTGATTAAGTTGTTGTCACTCTTCCATGCAGTTTCATATAACATGTTGCGCATTGAATTGAGTTTGATCGCCATATGTGCGAATTTTTCTTGAATTAATTGGAAACGGCCGATAGTTTCGCCAAATTGCACACGCTGGTTGGCATAACGAGCGGCATCTTCGAATGCACACATTGCTGTACCGTAGTTAGTGAGAGCCACTAAGAAACGTTCGTGATCGAACTCTTCTTTCACACGATTAAAGCCGTTACCTTCACGGCCAAACATGTCTTTTTCTTCAAGTTCAACGTTATCGAAAGTAATTTCACAGCAGCTATCCATGCGTAAACCCAGTTTTTCTAACTTGTTGACTTTGATGCCCGGCTTACTCATATCCACAAACCATTCAGTAAAGATAGGTTTATCTGGAGATGCTGAGTCACGACTCATCACAACAATGTAAGGGGTATAGGCACTACTGGTGATAAAGCATTTGCTACCATTGAGATAAACTTTGCCATTTTTACGGGTATAAGTGGTTTGTAAGCTACCAACGTCGGAGCCTGCACCGGGTTCAGTGATAGCCGAGTTCCACATCTGTTTACCTGTACCACGAAATGCCATGATTTTATCAATTTGCTCTTGAGTCCCTTCACGCAAGACGGTGTTAAAGCCACCTGGTAATTGATAAAGCACGTAAGTTGGTGCACCTAAACGACCTAATTCCATCCAGATTGCAGCAACAGTAACAAAACCTGCATTTAAGCCGCCGTGCTCTTCAGGGATAAGCAGATTGTCGATTTCCATATCCGCTAAGGCTTTGACAAAACGTTCTGGGTATTTACTTTCGCGATCACACTCAGCGAAATAAGCTTCCCAGTTTTCACTGGCCATTAATTCGCGGACACCGTCAACAAACAGTTCCTGCTCATCATTCAATCTAAAATCCATGTTAATAACCTCTTAATATGTCATTCTTTGCGTATAGCGGATCAGTCTTTCCAATGTACTTTGGCATCTTTAATAAAGGACAAGGTGACCATGATATTGACGAAAAATAGTGGGCATCCTCCGGCGATAATGGCGGTTTGAATAGGTTTTAAACCCCCAAGTGCTAATAGGATGATGCCGATAATACCGACCAGCACAGACCAGCCGATACGCACTAATAAAGGTGGCTCAGAGCCTTCTTTCATAGAGCGACAAGTGGACATTGCTAGTGTGTAAGAGCAGGCGTTAATTAAGGTGACAGTGGCAATAAAGCAGAGAATAAAGAAGCCCCACATTGTCGCTGTACTCAGTGGTAATGCCGCCCATGTTTCGATAATGGCGCGTGGAACACCATATTGCTCAATCAGTTGTGGAATATTGAGAATGTTTTGGTCAATCAGTTGTAAGGTGTTACCACCAAGGATTGTCCAAATTAACCAAGTTCCTGCGGTTAAGCCTGAAACCATTCCTAAACACAGTTCACGAACAGTACGGCCTTTAGAGATACGTGCTAAGAAGATACTCATTTGGATGGCGTAAATAACCCACCATGCCCAATAGAAGACAGTCCAGCCTTGAGGGAATCCACCTTTACCAATAGGGTCTGTATAGAACAGCATACGAGGCATATACATCAACAATGTACCGACAGAATCGGTAAAATAATTGACGATAAAGCTCGCACCACCAACGATAAACACCCAACCCAACATTAAGAAACTCAGGTAAGTACGCACATCACTGGCGATCTTCACCCCTTTTTGCAGACCAAATGCCACGCAAATTGCGTTTAATAAGATCCAGCAAGAGATAATGATGGCATCTAATTGTAGGGTATGAGGAATACCAAATAAGTATTGAATACACTCAGTGACAAGCGGTGTGGCTAAACCCAGACTTGTCCCCATGGCTAAAATTAAGGCGACTAAGTAGAAATTATCAACAATAGTACCGAATAAGCCATTAACGTGTTTTTCACCTACCAATGGGGTTAAGGTACTACTTGGACGGATAACTTCCATTTTGCGAACAAAGAAGAAGTAAGCGAATGCAACAGAAAGAAAACTATACGTTGCCCAAGGTAGAGGACCCCAGTGGAACAAGCTGTAAGCAAGGCCAATTTCTTTAGCTTGAGTCGAATAACCTTCCATTCCAAAAGGTGGGCTTGAAATGTAGTAGTATATTTCAATCGAACCCCAGAAAAGGACGGCTGCAGAAGTACAAGACGCAAACATCATAAAGATCCAGCTTGCGGTACTAAATTCAGGTTTGTCTTCCCCTAGACGTTTATTGGCATAACGACCGAAGACTAACCAAAACCAACCTCCGAACATGATAACCATGTACCATTCAAAGGCCCAACCCCAGACATTGGTAACATAGCTGAATACGGCATTAATCACTTCATTTGAAGCATCGAGATCGCGAACCGTTAACCAACATAAAATACCAACAATGATTAATGGCGGAAAAAAAACCTTCGGTTCTATTCCTGCCTTTTTATTATCTTTGCTCATAGGTAAATTTTCCAAATATATTTAGCGCAGAAGTTTAAGTAGTGTTAATTCCTAATAACTAATAAAACAGTTAAGTTTATTTATGAATATTTTGTCTATTGGTGATTCATCATAATAGAAAAATAAAGTCATTGGCTAATTCACAAATTCATTAATGATGAAGAATAATGGATATTATAAGAAATCTATTCTGTTATTCACTTCACACTATTCTTTTTGTCGATTTTATGTTACGGTTTATAACGTTTTATTTTCATTATAACTTATTGATAATTATTGATATTGCATTATATGTAATCGGCTTGTTATATTCCGTCTTTCAATATTGTTGATCTGAGTGGCAATATTGAATGTTAAATACCGTTATATTTATTATGTTCAATATTGTTGATCGAAGTAGCAATATTGAAAGTTGAACACTTCAATTAAAACTAATTTCAATATTGGTGATGTATTTAGCAATATTGAACGCTATCTCTTCTTTATTTAATAATGTTCAATATTGGTGACCTAGGTTTAATTTTTTAATCACTTAATTATGTTAATTCTATATTACATTGCCAGAGTAAATGACATTATTTATTAATTTCAGGAGATGTAATGAATATTATTACATGTTACAAGAGTGTTCCCGATGAGCAGGATATTACGGTAAATAGCGCGGACAGTTCGCTAGATTTTTCTCGCGCTAATACCAAAATCAGCCAATATGATTTAAATGCGATTGAAGCCGCTAATCAGCTTAAGACGCAACTTGATGGTATTCAAATCACGGCAATGAGTGTGGGTGGTAAAGCTCTGACAAATGCGAAAGCACGTAAAGACGTTCTTTCTCGCGGCGCTGACGATTTAGTTGTTGTGGTTGATGAGCAATTTGAAGCCTCTCTGCCTTATCAAACGGCGGTTGCACTGGCTGCGGCGGCGACCAAAAAAGGTTATGACTTAATTCTTTGCGGTGACGGCTCTGCAGATCTCAGTTCACAACAAGTTAGCTTGCTGGTGGGTGAAATTTTAAATATCCCTGCAATCAATGGCATTAACAAAATTGTTTCTCTCTCTAATGACTCAATAACCGTTGAACGTGAATTAGAAAATGAAATTGAAACACTGACCATTCCATTACCTGCTGTTATCGCGGTGTCTACTGACATTAACACACCTCAAATTCCTTCGATGAAAGCCATTCTTGGCGCTGCCAAAAAACCTGTTCAGCAATGGAGTGTTGCCGATCTTGGTCTGGATGTGATTACTGCGCGTTCAGAGCAAAAAGTCGCAGCACCAAAACAGAAAGTGCGTCAACGCATCATTATTGAAGGTGATGGTGACGATCAGATTGCTGAGCTGGCAGAACATTTACGTAAAATTCTTAAGTAATAGGGGGAGTTATGAGTCAGTTTTCAACTGTTTGGGTATTTAGTGATGCACTTTCCCGTTTACCAGAATTAATGGGTGGTGCTTCTTCAGTAGGTCAATCTATTAATGTATTTACCTTGAATGATGAACAAAGTGCGCTTGCCTTTAAATTAGGTGCAACAGCGGTTTTCCAATTAGAAGGCAAACCAGACGATCGCATTATTGAAGACTATGCACAAAGCATGGTTGAAATCATCAAACAAAACGATGATGCAGGTTTAGTGCTATTACCTAATACACGTCGTGGCAAATTACTCGCAGCACGCTTAGGCCATCGTTTAGAGGCAGTTGTTTCTAATGACGCACAATCTTTAAAAGCAGAGGGTGATGCATTAGTAACAAAACACATGGTTTACGGTGGTCTTGCCTTTGGTGATGAAACGCTGAAAACGCCTTATTGCGTAGTGACTGCAAGTGTAGGTGCCTTTGATGTTACACCAGAAACAGGGGCGACGGGGAATGCACAAAAAGTGGCATGGATTGCGCCATCTCAAACTATCGTTTGTAATTCAGTTCAGCCGCGTGCAATCAATGCCGTCGATTTAGATAAAGCACGCTTTGTTGTCAGTGTAGGTCGCGGTATTGGTAGCAAAGAAAATATCGTCATTGCAGAAGAATTAGCGAAAGCCATTGGTGCTGAAATCGCCTGTTCTCGTCCTGTTGCTGAAAACGAAAAATGGATGGAACACGAGCGCTATGTCGGTATTTCTAATCTGATGTTGAAACCAGAACTCTATTTGGCTGCCGGTATTTCAGGGCAAATTCAACATATGGTTGGTGCTAATGGCGCACAAACTATTGTTGCTATTAATAAAGACAAAAATGCACCTATCTTCCAATTTGCTGACTACGGCATTGTCGGTGATTTAATGAAGATTTTACCTGCATTAACTCGTCAATTATCTAACTGATTTATTTAAGCAGGGAAGGGGACTTCTCTGCGTTTATCGCAAATTCTGGAGATGTTATGTCCGATTCCGAAGATATTTTCGATGCCATTATTGTTGGCGCAGGATTAGCAGGATCTGTGGCTGCACTTGTTTTGGCAAGGGAAGGCGCACAAGTATTGCTAATAGAAAGAGGTAACTACGCTGGCGGGAAAAATGTAACCGGTGGTCGTATGTATGCACATACTCTTGAACGCATCATTCCTGAGTTTGCGCAAGAAGCACCCGTTGAACGCGTTATTACTCACGAAAAATTGTCATTTATGACTGAAACCGGCGCAATGACAATTGATTACCAAAATGCCGAAGGAAATAACCCCAAAACCGCCTCTTGGTCTGTATTACGTGGTGAATTTGATCAATGGCTAATGGAACAAGCCGAAAATGCGGGTGCGCAATGTATTACAGGTATTCGCGTTGATAAGCTCGTCGAGCGTGATGGCAAGATTGTCGGTGTGGAAGCTGATGGTGATGTATTAGAGGCTAAAGCCGTTATTTTAGCTGATGGTGTGAATTCTATCTTAGCTGAACAGTTAGGGATGACAAAACGTGTTGCCGCTGAAAATGTCGCAGTAGGCGTAAAAGAGATCATCGAATTGCCTGAAAGTGTGATTAAAGATCGCTTTAACCTAAAAGATAACGAAGGCGCGGCTTGGTTATTCGCGGGATCACCTACTGATGGATTAATGGGCGGTGGTTTTTTATATACCAATAAAACCACGCTCTCTTTAGGTCTTGTTTGTGGGCTTCACCATATTAAAGATGCGAAAAAATCCGTACCACAAATGCTGGAAGATTTTAAACAGCATCCTGTTGTTGCTCCGCTCATTGAGGGTGGAAAAATGGTGGAGTATGGTGCGCATGTCGTTCCAGAAGCGGGCTTAAGAATGCAAAACGAATTAGTACGCGATGGTGTATTAATTGCTGGTGATGCAGCAGGGATGTGTATGAACCTTGGTTTTACTATCCGTGGCATGGATTTAGCGATGGCATCTGGTGAAGCGGCTGCCAAAACGGTGCTTTCTGCTATGGCAAAAAATGATTTTAGTAAACAATCACTCAATGAATATCTCAAACATTTAGAAGATGGCCCATTGCGCGATATGAAAGCGTATCAGCGTATGCCTGATTTACTTGATAATCCTCGTATGTTCACTGCTTATCCTGAAATGGTCGTTGGTATCGCGAAAGATCTCTTTACCGTTACGGGTGAAGCACCCGTACCAATGCGTAAAACCATGCTGCGTCATACCAAAAAAGTCGGTTGGATGAATCTGATCAAAGATGGGATCAAAGGAGTAAAAGCAATATGAGTTCTCCCGTAAATGTCGATGTCAAACTAGGCATCAATAAATTTAATGTCGATGAAGAAAATCCACATATCGTTGTTAAAGAGCAACCCGATAGGCAGGTATTAGAAACCTTAGTCAAAGCGTGTCCTGCAGGTCTGTATAAAAAACAAGAAGATGGCACTATCAGTTTTGATTATGCAGGGTGCTTAGAGTGTGGAACGTGTCGAATTCTTGGTTTAGATAGTGCGCTTGAAAAATGGGAATATCCACGCGGAACTTTTGGCGTGGAATATCGTTACGGATGATGTATCGCTACTTTTCTCCCAGAGCTGTCTCCGGCCTGGGAGCTTTTCTTTTTTATTTTATTTAGAAAAATACCAGGACACAGTCATGCAACCCAGAAACTTTGATGATATTCGTTTTACCTCTGTACATCGTCGGGTGATGTTATGGGGGAGTGGCGGCCCTTTTCTTGACGGCTATGTGTTAGTGATTATCGGTGTGGCATTAGAGCAACTCACACCGTTATTACAGCTTGATGCACGATGGATCGGTCTGCTTGGTGCGGCAACATTAGCAGGGCTTTTTATTGGTACATCACTCTTTGGTTATATTTGTGACAAAGTCGGTCGCCGTAAAATGTTCCTCGCGGATATTGTGGCTATTGCGCTTATTTCGATTGCAACGATGTTTGTGTCAACGCCAGTGGGCTTGTTAGTGATGCGATTTTTGATTGGGATTGTGATTGGTGCTGACTACCCGATTGCGACATCAATGATCACGGAGTTTTCCAATAAAAAACAACGCGCTTTTGCTGTCGGTTTTATTGCCGCAATGTGGTATATCGGGGCAACATGTGCCAACTTAGTCGGTTATCTTTTATATGATGTTGCAGATGGCTGGCGCTGGATGTTGGGCAGTGCTTTTATTCCTTGCGTTATTATTTTAATTGGTCGCTTTGATTTGCCTGAATCTCCGCTTTGGTTAATACGTAAAGGGCGCATTCAAGAGTGTAATGAAATGATGATCAAACTCTTTGGCGAGCCAGTGGTTTTTGAAGCGGAAGATGCTAAAACAACGCGTTTTATCGAGCTATTTAATAAACGTCACTTCTCTTTTGTGTTGTTTGTTGCGGTGATTTGGACTTGCCAAGTTATCCCAATGTTTGCCATTTATACTTTTGGACCACAAATTGTCGGTTTATTAGGATGGGATACGGGACGAAGTGCGGCATTGGGTAATGTGGTCATCAGTCTGTTCTTTATGTTTGGGTGTATTCCCGCTATGTTTTGGTTAAACCAGACAGGACGACGCCCATTATTGATTGGTAGTTTTGCCATGATGACATTGGCATTATTCGTGCTGGGTGTTTTCCCTAATCTGCCTATTTTATTTGTGATCTTAGCGTTTGCGACTTACGCCTTTTTCTCTGGTGGCCCCGGAATTTTACAATGGCTCTATCCTAACGAATTGTTTCCAACCGATATTCGTGCATCGGCAGTGGGCATTATTATGTCGATAAGCCGTATTGGTACGGTCATTTCAACTTGTGCATTACCTGCCTTTATCGCTACTTACGGGATTAATACGACGATGCTAGTGGGTGCCGCAATCTCTTTATTCGGCATGATAGTTTCTGTGTTGTTTGCACCAGAAACCAAAGGATTAACGCTTAATCAGACTTCAACCATGCCAATGAGACGGGGTAAATAACACCTTTAATTGATAAGCAAGAAAATAAGTTAAGCAATTTAAATCATTTTTTATTTAGATGTTATAAAATCTAATTATTATTGTATTTATTTTTATATTATTTCAATTTAAATTATCACACCAATAATTATTGATAAGATTTGTTTATACCTTAAAGAGATGTGAGACTATTTATATTAAAGAGAGAGGTTTTATTATTTAAATAAAATGACTCTCTCTTTTATTTTTAAAAATAACACCTTTATAACGCCTTAGTTTCAAATTTATTTCATTGTTATTAATTCATCTTCAATTACGAATTATATTTAACTCATCAAATCTAGACCCCAATCACAAATCTCTCTCAGACTATTCAAATGACGAAAAACAGTTCGTTATTTACCAAGAATGAATAATTTCCCCTACCCAGAATAAGGTCATTACAGACGCAAACACCAGCAAAAAAGCGGTTGAGTAGGTATTTATGACCTTATTAGAAATAACAGTTAAAGAATGTCTAAACAATATTGTAAAGCAATATGCTTCACAAATAGCCTTGATTGAAAGCCAAAGTAAAAAGACACTTTCTTGGCAACAATTACAACAAGAAGTAGAAAATGTTGCGCGTGGTTTTTTAGCGATTGGTTTAAAAAAAGGTGATCGTTTAGGTATTTGGTCTGCTAATAGTAAAGAGTGGATAATTTGTTTTCTTGCTGCGGCTCAAATTGGTGTTCCTGTTGTTTGTATTAACTTTCATTTTAAAAAAAGAGAGTTATTAGATTTATGTCGATTAACCGGTATTAAAGCATTATGTTTTTCTGATGGGTTTAAAAGTAATGACTTTATTGAAGTGATTAATTGCCTTGCTAAAAAAGTAACTGAAAATAAGGATGTATTACCCCAGTTATTTATTAGCATGGGAAATAAATCGGCAGAAAAAAGCGTCTCATTATCTCAATTAAAAGCAATTAGCCAAACAATATCAGAGAAAGAATATCAACAGGCTATTTCACAAGTCAGTGTAAAAGATTTACTGACTATTCAAATGACTTCAGGCAGTACAGCGATGCCTAAAGGTGTCATGTTAAGCCAATATAATGTGATTAATAATGCCATGCTGTCAGCACAGCGATTAGGCGTAACGTATAACGATGTCATTTGTCTTGCGGTTCCTCTGTTCCACTGCTTTGGGCTCTCTTCTTGCCTCTTTTTTGCGTTAACAACCGGATGCCAATTAGTTCTTCTTGATAACTATTGTGCTGAAGATGTTTTAAACGTCGTTCAAGACTATCGTTGCACCGTTATGCATGGCGTACCAACGATTTTTAGCCGTTTAATGAAACACGAGCAGTTTTCTCACTACGATTTATCTAGTCTTGATAAAGGCATTATTGCCGGAGCAAGTTTTCCTCCTGCGTTAATTAATGAGATTGAAAATACGCTAGGAATGAAAGGGATCACCGTTTCTTATGGACAAACAGAAGCTTCGCCTTGTTGTACTCAAACATTACCAAACGATGCATTACCCATAAAACGCAGTTCTATCGGTAAACCATTACCTTTTGTTGAAATGAAAATCATTAGTCCAAAAACGGCTAAACCTGTGCCAGTGGGCGTTTTGGGTGAAATTTGTACCCGAGGCTTCCATGTGATGATGGGCTATGACAATGCCCCAGATAAAACCAAGGAAGCTCTAGACGAAGAAGGTTGGTTACATACAGGGGATATTGGTTATGTCGATGAACAAGGAAATTACCACTACGCCTATCGCATGAAAGAGATTGTCGTTCGTGGTGGTGAAAATATTAGCCTTTGTGAAATAGAAGAGGCCATTGCGGAATATCCCGGTGTTGACGCAACGAAAGCGTTCGGCATTCCTTCTGTCGATTTAGGCGAGGAAGTGATTGCCACCATTTGTGTGCAAAAAGACTGCACCCTAAATGAAAGCGAATTACGTGCATTTCTACAAGAGCGACTAGCTCGCTACAAAATCCCCAAAGAACTCCATTTCTTTACGCAGTTTCCTCATACCCCTTGCGGAAAAATTGATGTGCAAGCCCTGAAATTGCAATTGGGTTATGGCGTTTCAATCAAGGATGAAAAAACCAAAGTAGCGGGTTAAGTGACAACGGATTTATCCACATTCTGACAACAGCAGTATGAAGTCTAAAAATAATTAGGAGAAAAAATGACAAGTCGTAAAGCACTAGAAGGCGTCACAGTAGTTGAGTTGGCGACCTTTATTGCCGTACCCGCAGCGGGTCGTATTTTAGCTGATATGGGGGCGAACGTAATCAAAATTGAATCCCCAAGTGGTGATAACTTACGTTACACCGCACCGACTGAAGGCCGTCCGTTAGATCAACATGAAAATACCAGTTTTGATTTAGAAAACGCCAATAAACGTGGCATCGTGTTGAATACGAAAACAGAAGCAGGGAAAAAAATTCTGTTTGAGCTGCTAGAAAAAGCGGACATTTTCTTAACTAACTGGCGTCCTGGGGCAAGAGAACGCGCAGGGTTAGATTATGAAACGTTAAAACAACGCTTTCCAAAATTAGTTTACGCCAGCGTGACAGGCTATGGTGATGAAGGTCCAGATAAAGACTTACCCGGATTTGACTACACGGCATTCTTTGCTCGTGGCGGCATTTTAGGTTCGCTGTACCAAAAAGGCACAGTGCCGATGAACGTGATCCCAGGCCTTGGTGATCACCAATGTGCGTTAGGTTTAGTGTCTGGTGTGCTAGCTGCTTATATTCGCGCTAAAAATATTGGTCAAGGTGAGTATGTTTCAACTAACTTACTGCATACTTCAATTTATACCCAAGCAATCATGATCCAAGCGGCACAATACCCAGATTATGGTCAGCCGTATCCAATCGATCGTCGTAATACCACCAGCCCATTTATTCTGGCTTATAAAACAAAAGATGACCGTTTTATTCAAGTCTGTATGCCTGTTTATGACGCCTACTATCCAACCTTTATTTCTTGTATTGGTCGTCCAGATTTAGCGGAAGATGCTCGTTATACACGCCTACAAGAAGTGGCAAAAAATAATCGCTCCCCTGAATTATATGATCTGATTTGGCAGCAAGTTGAGCAAAAAACAGCGTCAGAGTGGGCCGATATTTTCACCAAAAACGATATCCCATTCAGTATTGCGCAAACTTGGGAAGAGGTACTGGAAGACAAACAGGCTTGGGCAATTAACACCTTCTACAACATGAAGTACAAAAATGGCAGTGAAAAAGCCTTAGTTCGTCCACCAATTGATTTCTTAGAGAGTGGCTTACCTGAATATCGTCGTGGTCCTTTGTTAGGTGAAGACACACCGTCTGTATTAGCTGAATTAGGGTATAGCGCAGAAGAAATTGCCAGCCTTGAAGCCAATAAAGACGTGATGACGTGGAAAGAATAATCCACTTATTTTTTTAATTTTCAGGAGAGCAAAGGCATGCAACAAGACATTTTCACAATGGGCGTTGATATCGGATCGTCTGCATCAAAATGCATCATCATGAAAAATGGTGACGCGATTGTCGCTAAATCACTGGCATCAGTGGGTGCAGGAACTTCTGGGCCTGAAAAAGCGATCGCTGAAGTATTAAGCCAGTTTGGTGGCTCCCTCAGTCAGATTAGTTGGATCTGTGCAACAGGATATGGCCGTAATTCTCTGAAAGAAGCCAATAAAGAAGTGAGCGAACTGAGCTGTCATGCCAAAGGCGCGCACTTTCTTTTTCCGGGCGTAAAAACAGTGATTGATATCGGTGGTCAAGACGTTAAAGCACTTCATATGGATGGTGTGGGCCGTTTATTAAACTTTGTGATGAATGACAAGTGCGCTGCCGGTACAGGACGCTTTTTAGATGTCATGTCGAGAGTATTAGAAACCAAGATTTCTGATCTCGCTCAAGAGGGCGCTAAGTCCACTAAAAAAGTCACGATTAGCTCAACCTGTACTGTGTTCTCTGAATCAGAAGTCATTTCTCATCTCGCGAATAACGAAACAATACCCGACGTGATTAATGGTATTCACCGCTCTGTGGCTAGCCGTATTGCTGGTCTTGCAAAACGAGTGGGGGTTGAAGCCCCTGTCGTGATGACAGGCGGTGTTGCCAGTAATTTTGAAGTTGTTCGTTATGTAAGCGAAGAGCTGAACGCCTCTATCGCTACCTCACCTTTATCACAATACAACGGGGCGATAGGTGCCGCCATTTATGCCTTTGAAGCGTACCGCCATCAACTGGAAGACGATGCGTTAACAATAGGAACATCAAAATGAGCAATGTAGATATGAATGC
Organism: Proteus sp. TJ1640; assembly: GCF_003144445.1. Classification (NCBI taxonomy): domain Bacteria; kingdom Pseudomonadati; phylum Pseudomonadota; class Gammaproteobacteria; order Enterobacterales; family Morganellaceae; genus Proteus; species Proteus sp. TJ1640. The sequence goes on along the minus strand of NZ_PENY01000022.1, from coordinate 261,105 downwards.
GCCGGATTATATTCCTGCGAAAAAACGACTGCAAAAAATCGCTGCTGATGCTTATCAGCGTGCGTGGGATGCTAAAAATAGCGGTGAGAAAATAGGGTGGTGTGCCTCTAATTTCCCTCAAGAAATCGCTGAAACATTAGGTTTATGTGTCGTTTACCCCGAAAACCAAGCTGCTGCGATTGCAGCAAAAGGCGCGGGTTTAAAAATGTGTGAGCATGCAGAAAGCATGGGATATTCCAATGATATTTGTGCTTATGCTCGGATCAGCCTCTCTTACATGGATATTAAACAGTGTGAAGAGATGGATATGCCTCAGCCTGACTTCTTGCTGTGCTGCAACAATATCTGTAACTGCATGATCAAGTGGTATGAAAATATCGCATACGAATTGAATATCCCAATGATCCTTATCGATATTCCTTATAAAAATGATTATGACACTGATGACGTGACAGTGAAGTATGTTCAAGCGCAATTTGATGATGCGATTAAACAACTTGAAAAAGTCACTGGCAAAGTCTTCTCTGAAGAGAAATTTAAAGAAGTCTGTGAAATCTCACAACGCACAGGGCGTGCATGGCTAAAAGCCGCAGAATATTGCCAATATGAACCGTCTCCAATGAATGGTTTTGATCTGTTTAATCACATGGCTGTTGCTGTTTGTGCTCGCGGTAAATTAGAAGCCGCACTGGCTTTTGAGCAACTGTGTGAAGAGATGGAACAAAACATCAAAGAGAAAAAATCGACTTACCGCGGTGAAGAAAAATACCGTGTTCTCTTTGAAGGTATCGCCTGCTGGCCTTATTTGCGTGCCACATCTACCCCGTTAAAAGAGCAAGGTATCAACGTTACCGCTACTGTTTACGCCACTGCATTTGGTGTGATTTATCAAAATAGTGACGAGATGATGCGTGCTTACTCTTACGTTCCTAACTGTGTCTCTGTTGAGCGTGCGGCAGATATGCGTATTGATGTGAGCCGTCAAAATAAAGTTGATGGTGCAATTATTCACGTTAACCGCAGTTGTAAGCTCTGGAGTGGCATTATGCCCGAAATTGAGCGCCGTATTCGCCATGAACTTAAGATCCCAACGGTGACGTTTGATGGCGACCAAGCAGATCCTCGTGTTTTCTCTGAAGCGCAGTATGTCACCCGTGTTGAAGCATTAACAGAAATTATGGCTGCGAATAAAGCAGATATGAAAAAGGGAGACATCTAATGAAAACATTAACGGATAGATTTGATGAGCTGCAAGCGGTGGTGGATAACCCCGTTGCGCAATTAGAAGGTTTTATTCGTAGTGGCAAAAAGGTGATTGGTTGTTTTCCTGAATATACTCCGAATGAAATTGTCTATGCGGCAGGTATGGTGCCTTTTGGCATTTGGGGCGCGGAAGGACGTGAGATCTCAGAAGCGAAGAAATATTTTCCGCCATTCTATTGTGCATTGGCACTTTCTTCACTTGAGATGGGATTGGATGGTGCGCTGAATAAGCTGTCAGCAGCCATAATTCCTTCTTTGTGTGACACCTTAAAATGCTTAGGGCAAAACTGGAAAGCCGGTGTGCCACAAGTGCCTTTTATCCAATTGGTGCATCCACAAAATCGTAAAACCCCAGCGGGTATTGCTTTTTTAACCGAACAATACAAAAAAATTGCACTGCAATTAGGGGAAATTTCAGGTCAGCCTGTGACAGATGATGCACTAAAAAATGCGATCCATCTGTTTAATCAGCGTCGTGCCGCGTTACGCGAATTTTCAGAGATGGCTGCGCTTCATCCAAACTTAATCACGCCACAACGTCGTAATACTGTGATCAAAAGTGGTTATTTTATGGATGTCGTTGAACATACAAAAGCCGTTGAATCCATTGTTGCACAATGCAAAACCTTATCTGCAGAACCGTGGAAAGGACACAAAGTTGTTGTGACAGGCATTATTGCGGATAGCCCTTCTATTCTACAAATTTTGGCTGATAACAAGATGGCGATTGTGGCAGATGAAGTGGCACATGAGTCTCGTCAGTTCCGTCAAGATATCCCAGAAAATAACGCACCTTATGAAGCAATGGCAGAGCAAATCGCCCAGCTTGAAGGGTGTTCACTTTTATATGATCCAGAGAAAAAACGCGGGCGTTTAATTGCCGATATGGTGAAAAGCACAGGCGCTGATGGTGTTGTCTATTTGCTAACAAAATTCTGTGATCCTGAAGAATTCGATGCCCCGATAGTGAAGAAATTCCTCGATAGAGAAGGCATTCCTTCCATCATTATCGAAATCGATCAGCAAACTAAAACGTATGAACAAGCTAGAACGGCACTGCAAACTTTTGCTGATGTGCTTTCTGCTTAACAACATTAATCAATAGTCACAAAAGACCTGTGTGGATAGCACAGGTCAATTGAACCCTAACACATATAAGTGGGGCAATCATGGGTATTATTTGTTTAATCATTGGGCTAGCGATATTAATGATCATGTGTATGAAAGGCATACATATCTTCATTTCTGTCTTTACCACTAGCCTATTTCTTGCTGTGACTGCATGGCTTGTATCACCCGATATGCTTAATCCTGTCGATGCACTGTTACAAGTGTATACCGGTGGGTTAGGTGGCTATTTTGGTAGCTTCTTCTTCATTTTCGTACTCGGTGCGATTTTTGGCAAATTAACCGCTATCAGTGGCGCTGCTGATAGTGTTGCCTCTTTTATTATTGGTAAATTTGGTGAAAGAGCGGTTATTCCTTCATTAGTCGCAGCTTGTGCCATTTTAGCCTACGGCGGTGTGTCAGTGTTTGTTGCACTGTTTACCGTCTATTCAATGATGGTGAGTTTATTCCGCAAAGCCAATCTTCCTCGCAGACTTATTCCTGCTGTCTATTTTGCCGGTGCAGGTACGTTTGTGATGATCATGCCAGGATCACCACAAATCCAAAACCTTATCCCAATGAAGTTCTTAGGTACGTCAGCTACGGCCGGTTTAGTACCGGGTATGTTGACAGCATTGTTCCAAATCACCTTAGTGATTATTTATCTCACTTGGTTATTTAAGCGTGTAAAAGCGAAAGGTGAAGGCTGGGTTGAAGACGAAAAAACAGCGAAGGCAGAGGAAGGTAAAAAAGATCGTCAATTACCCAATGTGCTCGTTGCATTACTCCCTATGCTTATTTTGCTGGTCGTGCTGAATATCCTGAAATGGGACCCTGCTATTGCACTATTCTGCGCCATTATCGCCGCCTTGATTGTGTATTTACGCTATCTCGATTGGAAAAAGCTCGTACCTAATTTGGCTGCAGGAACAATGGAAGGGGTGACCTCTCTCTTTAATACGGCGGTTATTGTTGGGTTTGGGGCATTAGTGATGACCTTACCTTCGTTCAAAGAATCATTCCAAGCGATTGCTCAATCGGGGCTGAATCCACTTGTTGTGACTGCAATTTCGGTCGGCGCTTTGGTGTTTATCAGTGGCTCAGGCTCCGGTGCGTTAAGTATTGCTATGCCAATGATTGCTGCAATGTTCCCTGCAACTGTGGTTGATCAAGGCTCCTTACACCGTGTGGCCACCATGGCATCAATGAGTACAACTCCGCCATTTAACGGATTGATTATTACTGTCTTTAGCGTTTGTGGTGTCAGCCATAAAGAGGGCTATGGCCCTGTAGGAACGTTAACTCTCGCTATCCCACTGTTAGCCATGATGTTTATGTTGCTGCTGTACACCTTCTTACCTGCATCCATAGCGACGATGTAGCAATAACGTTAACCGATTAATGCGTGCGATAAGACGTCAAACGTGAAATCGCACGCCATAGAGATACCCCTATCTATTCACAGAGGAAGATAAACATGGATTTTCAGCTAACAGAAGAACAAGTCCTGATCCGCGATATGGTCAGAGAGTTTGTTGAAAATGATATTAAGCCTATTGCTGGCGAAATTGATAAAGAACACCGTTTTCCAAGTGAAAGCGTTGCACCTATGGCTGAATTAGGACTCTTTGGTTTCAATATTGATGAAAATTATGGTGGAACAGAAGCTGATGCAATTAGCTATGTATTAGCAACAGAAGAAATGGCAAAAGTCAGCGCTGCACACGCCATGATCATGGGGTCACAGTGTTCATTAACTGGCCCTGTTATTCAAAAATATGCTGATGAAGAAACCAAAGCACGTATTTTACCGGGAGTGGTTTCAGGTGAACAAATGGGTTGTTTCTGTTTATCCGAACCAAGTGCGGGTTGTGATGCCGCAGCTCAACAAACAACTGCAGTTCGTCAAGGTGATAATTATGTGATCAATGGCTCTAAATTGTGGATCACAGCAGCCCCTCAAGGTGCATTCTTTATCGTATTTGCCATGACTGATAAAAGTGCGGGCGTTAAAGGGATCACGGCATTCTTAGTTGAGCGTGATAACCCAGGGATCAGCATTGGTTTACCAGAAGAAAAAATGGGTATGAATGGTTCTGAAACCTGTTCTGTCAGTTTTAGTGATTGTGTTGTACCTGTTAGCGCACGTTTAGGTGCTGAAGGTAAAGGCTTTAGTATTGCCATGGAAACCTTAGATGGTGGCCGTTTAAGCTGTTCAGCGATTGCGTTAGGTATCGCACAAAGTGCATTAGATGCCACGATTGATTACACCAAAGAGCGTATTCAATTTGGAAAACCTATTGCAGCCAACCAAGGTGTGCAATGGATGCTAGTGGATATGGCTACCCGTGTAGATTGTGCTCGTATGTTGGTGTATCGCGCAGCTGCGGCAAAAATTGCTGGGCTTCCTTATACCCGCGAATCAGCACAAGCCAAATTATACGCTTCTGAAACAGCAACCTATGTAACTCAAAAAGCCGTTCAACTCCACGGCGGTATGGGTTACACCAAATCTTATCCTGTTGAACGCCTAATGCGTGAAGCAAAACTCACTGAAATTTTTGAAGGCACAAGCGAAGTGCAACGCATGGTGATCGCTAAACATATTTTAGCGTAATGACATTGGGATTTTATTAATTTGCTCCCTTGAGCAAAACGGAGAATGTGAATTATGAAACTTATTGCCTGCTGTAAGGTTGTTCATGACGAACAAGACATCACAACGCGGCCTGATCGTACACTCGCAACTGATAATGCGGGTTTAAAAATTAGTTTATATGATTTAAATGCAATTGAAACCGCAGTAGAAATTGCCTCGGCTATAGGGGATAGCACCGTAACCGCATTAAGTGTGGGGACAAGTGCCATGGTAGAAAACGCGAAAATCAAAAAAGATATTTTATCGCGTGGCCCTGATGCATTAACACTTGTTGCTGATGATGCTTGCAATGCTCTTTATTCAACAGATACCGCCAATATTATTGCGCAAGCCGCACAAAAAATGGGTTTTGATTTATTAGTTTTCGGTGAAGGTTCGGGTGACTTATACGCTCAACAAACAGGTTTAGCGGTAGGTGAGTACTTAGGCTTACCTTGTGTTAATGCCGTTAATAAAATCACCGTTGAAGGTGACAAAATCATTGTTGAACGTGATCTAGAAAATATCACTGAAGAGCTAGAGCTGACACTACCTGCTGTTGTCTGTGTGACATCAAGCATTAACACACCAAAATTACCATCAATGAAAGCCATTTTAGCGGCGAATAAAAAGCCGGTTGAGAAACTTGGGTTAGGCGATATTGGTGTTGATATTTCAGCACTGACTGTAGTGCAAACACAAGTGTGCGCACCAGAACAGACTGATCGCCTTGGTATTATTTTAGAAGGTGATTCAGATGAAAATATTGCCACGTTTGCTGAGCATTTACGCCAAGCGGTTAATCAATAAGGAGATTAAAAATGGCTAGTTTACTACCTACTACCTTTGTTTATGCCGAGAAAGCGGATGATTTAGCGAAGCTGATAGCGTTTGCTCGTGGTCTTGGCGAAAAAGTGAATGTGTTATTTATCGGTGATGATGAAAGCACGCGTGAATGTGTCAGCCTTGGCGCTGATTGTGTCTATTGCTTTGCGCCACAAGAAGGTGTGATTGCTGAAGATTATGCGGCCTCTTTTGCTGAAATTATTAAAGAAGCAGGTGCTAATGCATTGGTTTTATTAGCATCATCAAAACGAGCAAAAGCCATTGCGGCTCGCCTAGGTGTGACGTTAAAAGCGGGTGTTGTCAGTGATGCATTAAGTCTGACTGTTGAAAACAATACTGTGATCGCAACACACCAAGTTTATGGTGGTTTAGCACATGCTAAAGCAGAAATTCGCTCACCTTATGCTATTGCTACCGTTGGTGGTGCATTAGATGTGGAGGTCATTACAGATGCGCCCAATGCATCAGTGGTACAAGGTACCTTTATCGCCCCAGCACATACATTAAAAGTGTTAGCTCGCAAGCCAAAACAAGGTAGTAGCGTTGATTTAGGTAAAGCGCATTGTGTTGTTGGTGTTGGACGTGGCTTTGGTAAGGCGGATGATATTGCGTTAGCGTCAGCATTGGCGAAAGCCCTTCAAGGTGAAGTGGGTTGTTCACGTCCAATTGCAGAAGGCGAGGGCTGGATGGAACACGACCGTTATATTGGTGTTTCAGGCGTGACCTTAGGTGCGGATGTATATGTTGCTGTCGGTATTTCAGGACAAATTCAACATATGGTCGGTGTAGATAGAGCAAAAATTATTGTTGGTATCAACAAAGATAAAAATGCGCCTATCTTCAATATGGTGGATTACGGGATTGTCGGCGACCTCTACAAAGTGTTACCTGCATTAACAGCAAAACTGGGCGGCTAATTCCCGTCGGTCGCTTAGTGAACGTATGCTAAGCGACCACACATAATAAAAGGATAGAAAAGTATGTCAGACGATATTTTTGACGCCATTATTGTGGGTGGTGGACTTGCTGGTGGTACTGCTGCCTATGTTTTAGCGCAAGCAGGATGTGATGTATTAGTGGTTGAGCGAGGTAATTTCGCTGGCAGTAAAAATATGACGGGTGGGCGTTTATACGCACACAGCCTTGAAAAAATTATCCCCAACTTTGCCGAAGAAGCCCCAGTTGAGCGCCTTGTTACGCGTGAAAAGATCTCCATGTTAACACCGACAGATGGTGTGACGTTAGATTATCAGCATAATCAGCAAGAAGAGGAAGCTGCACGCTCTTATACTGTATTGCGCTCTTCATTTGATCAGTGGTTAATGGAAAAAGCAGAAAATGCTGGCGCACAAGTGATCACGGGCGTTCGTGTCGATGAAGTATTAGTAAAAGATGGCAAAGTATGTGGCGTTAAAGCGGGTGATGATGAAATTGAAGCCCATGTGGTTATCCTTGCTGATGGTGTTAACTCGTTATTAGCAAAACAATTAGGTATGACGCAGAAAGTTAATCCTCATACTGTTGCTGTTGGTGTTAAAGAATTACTTGAATTTACGCCTCAACAAATGGAAGACCGATTTGGTTGCACCAATGATGAAGGGTTAGCTTGGCTTTTTGCGGGCGCACCATCAGGGGGATACTTAGGTGGTGGTTTTTTATATACCAATAAAAATACCGTTTCTTTAGGCCTAGTTTTAGGGCTACATAACGTCGATAAATTCGAAAAAACGGTTCCTCAATTATTAGAAGATTTTAAACAACATCCTGTTGTTGCACCGCTTATCAAAGACGGCAAATTATTAGAATATTCAGCCCATATGGTGCCAGAAGGTGGCATGAATATGGTGTCTGAATTAGTGAGAGATGGTGTATTAGTGGCGGGGGATGCTGCTGGTTTTTGCCTCAATGTAGGTTATACCGTAAGAGGGATGGATCTGGCGATTGCTTCAGGCGAAGCTGCCGCAAAAGCGATATTAATGGCGAAAGAACAAAACAGCTACAGTCAAAAAGAGCTGAGTTGTTATCAATCTTTATTAAATGACAGTTTTGTTATGAAAGATATGAAGCTATATAAAGATCTACCTGCTTTTCTTGATAACACCAGATTCTTTACGGATTACCCGCAAATGGCAGCCAATGTTATGCATGATTTATTCGTGATTAATGGCCCAGAAAAACCAGTACGTAAGAAAATACTGTCTCAAGTTAAGAAAGTCGGTGTGATGAACTTAATTAAAGATGGCTTTAAAGGAGTACGTTCTTTATGAGTCAAGTAAACGTAGACGTTAAATTAGGCGTTAATAAATTTAATGTGGATGAAGAAAATCCGCATATTGTCTTAAAGGATGATATCGATCCTGCACAATTTGAAATCTTAATGAAAGCTTGTCCCGCAGGGTTATATAAAAGAGATGAAAAAGGGCAATATCTTTTTGATTATGCGGGGTGTTTAGAGTGCGGTACTTGTCGTGTGTTATGTGGCGAGACGATTTTAAAGAAATGGGAATATCCGTGTGGCACACTAGGCATTGAGTTTCGTTACGGTTGATGTGATAACTTTTATTTCCCCTCTCTAGAATAACCTCCCAAATAGAAACTAGAGGGGGGAGATAATTAATCTATTTATCTCAATGAATGTATTTTTCGATACTCTGAAGGTGTCATAAAAAATTCAGATTTAAATTTTCGACTTAAATTAGAAATATCACTAAATCCACATTCATAAGCCAGTTGTGTAATATTTTTCTCTGCTAAAAGTGGATTAACTAACGCCGCTTTATAATTCTCAAGACGTTTTTGGTAGATCCAACGAAGTACAGAGGTATTTTGTTCTTTAAATAACATCTGTAAATAGCGTACTGAGATCCCACATGCATTAGCACATTCATTCACACTGAGATCAGGATCGGAAAGATGTTGCTCAAGATAGTGCTGAGCAAAATAAAACAGTGTTGATCTTCCTAAGCTTTGCGGTGGTGTCGCAATACTGAATTCGCTAAAGGCTGAGGTAATTAAATTCAATAAAATATCAGCAAGTTGTTGTGCATGTTGTGGTGGCATTGAATCCAAGAATGGAATATAACGCATCACAAAACTATAAACGAGAGAGCCGGTAATGCTATTACCACGTATCGCCCTTGCAGTAAGATTTTGGGTATTACCTAAACGTGATGCCAGTTTCTCCCTTGGGATCAGGATTTTAAATAACGAGTAGTCGTTATCAAAAGACCAGGATACGGGTCTTGCCATATCAAAAATACAAAAGTCGCCTTGTCGCAGAAATGCGGTTCTTCCATCTTGAGTTAGATGGCTGGTTCCTGAACGCTGTATCTCAATTTGAAAATGTTCTTCTAAGCTCAGTTTATGGCTCAAAGGACGGCTACTTGCCCAGTGCCCATTAGACTCTAACTGAATAAAGCGAATATTTGTCACCTTTTGCTCGACAATATTGGCATAAAATCGAGAATGAGGAGGCAATTCGACTTCATTGCATTCATAAGACGATAAAAAGCGGTCTTTTATTGTATCCCTGAATACGGAAAACCGATCTACGTCAGGGAGCTCCCGAGTCGTAAACATGCTTTTCATAGTACGCCCACTTTTATTGAAAGTATTTTTGTTGTGTAGCTACTCGTCGAGTATAAAAATGTCTTAACTCAGACAGAAATAGAATAATTTTTTCGATAACGTTAATCTAAACATTAGAATAGTACGTTTAAATAATTATTAATGAAGATATGTATTATCTTGCTTGTTAATAAATTGAAGACAATATATTTAAAAATTTTTAATTTATTTAAACTAAAGTCATGTAAATTATAGAACTAATTTATTGTATTTTTTATGCTATCATCTCTATGCTATTAATCCTAAGTTAATTTCCTATCTTTAGAGAGAGATCTCATAAATAGATTAAGAGTGATTCTTATTAATATCTTATTTATTTCATTCTTTTCAGAGTGTGAGTTAATATGGATTTTATGTACGGGGTATAATCGTTTGTTAAATAATATTGTTATTTATTGTTAATCATGACGTTATTAATTTTAGAAAATTAAATTTCTATAAATTTAATTATTAATAGAATTCATAATATATATTACAACAACTCTTCCTTTGGATGGTAATATCTTTGTTATATTAATATCTCTTACCATACTTTAATACGCTGAAAAAATATGTAGTTATAATCACATTCTATATTTAGTTTTCTATTTTATTTTTTATAGGTGTCAATATAACTTATTGAGATAAAGATAAATAAAAAAGCTGATTAATGAGATGATATAAGGCGATTGAAACAGTGCAACAGGTGAAGGTGTTAACAATAGACTAAAAGAGGAAAAGAAATAGCCTATAAAAGCAAGAATGCAGATGACTGAAAGAAAAACAAATGATAGCTATCGTACTGAAAAACCCCATTATTAAACTAGCATTTTATTAATAGTGTTGTATTTATTTTGATCTACTTTTTAGTAGATAGGAATGAAATAGGCAGAAAGGGGAACGGTATTTGTTAAGAATAACTATTAAATTAGTCTATAAAAGCAAAAAACCAGCCCTAAGGCTGGTTTTTCTAAAGATGGTGCCCGAACTCGGAATCGAACCAAGGACACGGGGATTTTCAATCCCCTGCTCTACCGACTGAGCTATTCGGGCTAACGAGGCGCATTAAACCGTATTCAGCCGGATGCGTCAACGTCTTTTTAATAAAAAATGCAAAAATAAGTTTGTTTGCTTTCTTTTTATTCTATTCAAGTTTAAATTTTCATCATAAGCTATTTTTTAGTAAAAAATGCTTAAATAACAATCAGTAAAGATATCCATTTTTTTGCATATCAAAGAGAAAATTTTCTCTTTTTTTGATGATTTAATTTCTTTTCCGCTACGCTATAGAAAGAAATTGAGGGAGTGCGAGAAAATAACTCATTTCTTTCGTTTTCTAACTCTCAACACTAACTTAATGCGCCATTTTTACGGCATTGAGCTATCTTAAGAATATCTTCTGCCAATAATTTTGCTGTAATAATATCATCAGCATGATGATTCACCATTAAACGGCTTAAACAGCCTTCTAAGATGAGTTCCATCTGTTTAGCAACTAACTCGCTGTCTTCGATATCAAGCTCGCGTAGTAGCGTTCTGGAGTAATCAAATGAGCTTTGTTTTTGACGTTGGCTTAATTGGTGGATTTGAGCGTGTTCATCAGGGTATGCGCTACATGCTGCAACAAATAAACAACCAGGAAAACGGTTTTTCTCTAAACGTATGGCGAGCTGATCATAACGTGCCAGTAATTTTTGTTCGATAGTCAGTTCTTCATCTAACATCACTTGGCGTTGCCAAATATCAATTTGTTGCCCATGATGGCGAAGACAATCAAAAATTAAGGCATCTCTATCCGGCCAGAATGGGGAAAGTTGAGATTCATTGATACCCGAATCTTGAAGAAGCTCTGGTAAAGTCGCCGCTAAGCCATATTGCTCTAACTGGATAAGTACGTGGTCTAATAACGCTTCACGTTGCACGGAAATCTCCTTAAATCACGTTGTCGCGAGAACATCATAATTAGCAGACTTTAACTAAAAATGAAAGCAAGAGGCGACAGGGTAAAATGAAAATACCCCATCTTGCGACGGGGTATTTTCTTGTTTTTTATTTTTTGTAAGCGCTAGGCGCTTTTTTGCAATGTTTTAATTTTTTACTTCAAACTACAGGATCATACCGCCGAAGAGGAAACCAAATCCGACAGCTAATACCACACCAATTGTACCAGGGATAAAGAATGGGTGGTTGAAGACTAATTTACCGATACGGGTTGTACCTGTGTCATCCATTTGAACTGCCGCAACCAGTGTTGGGTAAGTTGGCAGGATGAACAGACCAGAAACCGCAGAGAAAGATGCTATTGCAGTTAATGGAGATACACCTAGCGCTAAAGCCATTGGCATTAATGCTTTTGCTGTTGCTGCTTGTGAATATAACAGTGCAGAGCAGAAGAAGAAGATAACGGCTAATAACCAAGGATGGCCAGTGATTAAATCACCCGCAGTCAGTTTGATCCAATCAATGTTACTTGAAACAAAAGTATCACCTAACCATGCAACACCCAGAATACAGATACATGCACTCATACCTGCTTTAAAAGTACTTGAGTTGAGGATGGTGTCAGTTTTCACTTTACAGAAAACAGTGATAAGTGTTGCAACACTCAGCATGATGATCAGAATAGCGTTAGTTGTGTTCATTAACGGTTCTTTCACAATGCCTAAGCTTGGGCTGTTGATGATTGCATAAGTAACAACACAGACAACACCTAGTAAGAACAGCATTACAGATGATTTAGCACCTGGTAATGTTTCTCTGCGCGCTTGGCTACCACGTAACTCAACCAGACCTTGTTCTAAACGCTCACGATAGACTGCATCATCAGACAGTTTTGAGTTAAATACCCAAGACACGATGAATGACATCAGAATAATAGCAAGGAAAGTCGCTGGTAATAAGATAGACAGCAGAGTGATGTAGCTTACTGTGTTACCTTCACCGACCATTGCAGGGTTTTCCATGACAGATGCCATGTAGACAACCGCTGCAGAGATAGGTGATGCAGTAATACCGATTTGAGCTGCAACAACACCCGTTGATAAAGGACGGCAAGGTTTGATGCCTTGTTCTTTTGCAACTTCAGCGATAACTGGTAGTGTTGCTAAAGAGATGTTCCCTGTACCTGCAAATAGAGTTAAGAAATAAGTCACAATTGGCGCAAGAATTGTGATGTATTTTGGATTACGTCTTAACAGTTTTTCAGTTTGGCCAACAAGATAATCCAAACCACCAGCAACCTGCATCGCAGAGATTGCGGCAATAACAGCCATAATGATGGAGATAACATCAAAAGGGATTGAACCAGGTTTAACACCGATAGCGGCTAAAACTAAAACCCCTAAACCACCGGCAAACCCGATACCAATTCCCCCAAGTCTCGCACCGAGGAAAATGGCCAGCAGAACGATAATCAATTCTACGGCTAGCATAGCGTTTACTCCTTGAGATAATTAAATAAATGAGAAAGATAAGTTAAATTTTTGTTTTTACAATCAAGTAAAAAGGCACGTCTCTTAAAGAGTCCGTGCCTTGTATTTTTAAGAGCTCATTTTTATGTTTAACAGTGTCATGTTATAAAACATAATTATTAATCATCGAAGCGTTTTGCTTTGTAAGCCGGGTTTTTTAAGTTCTCGATAGAGAAGATATCATCCAGTTGTTCTTCGGTTAATAAACCACGTTCTAGAACAACTTCACGTACGCTCTTACCTGTTTCTGCACAAATCTTACCAACGATGTCGCCGTTATGGTGACCAATGAATGGGTTCAGATAAGTAACGATACCGATTGAGCTAAATACGAAGTGTTCACAAATTTCTTTATTCGCAGTGATACCATCAACACATTTTTCTACTAAGTTACGGCAAGCGTTGCTTAACAGAGAAATTGATTCGAACATTGCTTGACCGATAGCGGGTTCCATTACGTTTAATTGTAATTGACCTGCTTCTGCAGCCATAGTCACACAAGTGTCATTACCGATAACTTTAAAGCAAGCTTGGTTAACAACTTCTGGAATTACTGGGTTTACTTTAGCTGGCATGATTGAAGAACCTGCTTGTAGTTCTGGAAGATTGATTTCTTTCAGACCTGCACGAGGACCAGAGGACAGTAAACGTAAGTCATTACAGATTTTAGACATTTTCACAGCTAAGCGTTTTAACGCGCCGTGAACCATCACATAAGCACCACAGTCAGAAGTTGCTTCAATTAAGTCTTCTGCTGGAACACAAGCTAAACCAGTTACTTCTGCCAGTTTTTCAACCGCCAGTTTTTGGTAACCCGGTGCTGTATTCAGACCAGTACCGATAGCAGTTGCACCTAAGTTCATTTCTAACAGTAACTCAGCAGTGCGTTTCAGGTTTTTGATTTCTTCTTTCATCAGTACAGAGAAAGCATGGAATTCTTGACCTAAAGTCATTGGTACAGCGTCTTGTAATTGAGTACGACCCATTTTCAGGATGTCTTTGAACTCAACAGCTTTTCTATCAAAACCTGCTTTCAGCAGTTCGATAGATTCAGTTAATTTGATAACAGAGTTATAAACCGCTACACGGAAACCACAAGGATAAGCGTCGTTTGTTGATTGGCTCTTATTGACGTGGTCATTCGGGTTCAGGTATTGGTATTCACCTTTTTGGTGGCCCATTAATTCCAGACCGATGTTTGCGATAACTTCGTTGGTATTCATATTTAATGAAGTACCCGCACCGCCTTGGAATACATCAACTGGGAATTGATCCATGTGTTTACCTGTTTCTAATACTACGTCACAGGCTTTGATAATCGTATCAGCGATTTCACGAGGAATAGTGTGAAGTTCTTTGTTTGCTAATGCTGCGGCTTTTTTCACCATTACCATACCGCGGATGAATTCTGGAACATCATTGATGGTACGATCACTGATGTAGAAGTTTTCAATTGCACGTAAAGTGTGGACGCCATAGTAAGCATCAGCAGGAACTTCTCTTTTACCTAACAGGTCTTCTTCGATACGAGTTTTATTTGACATGAGAACCTTCTTATTAAAATTTTAACTGTCTAGTTATGCGCTTGTTAATAAAATATATCGTTAACGGTTAATAATGTAATATAACTTACCGTTTTGCTTGGTACTGACACGATCATATTCGGGTTGTGAACAAATACCTTTAAGCTGGATCACTTTATACGTAAATAACCTCTAAATATTTTCTTTTTGTGATCTATCTCATGGATTTTACCGTTCTAACTCTCTTTTTAACGCCCCTTGAAAAGGAGTGTTAGGCTCCCCATTATTATGTAGATAAACTAAGAAAAAGCGAGTTCGTAAACCATCACCTTAGATGTAGTTCACACTACTTTCTATTAATAATATGAATCTTTTTTTATAAAAAGGAGAACCAAGTGCGTTGGCTCCCATTAATTGTTATCTGTCTTCTTATCTATATAGAAGCTGTTATTTTCGTCAATGTAGCATCTTCGATTGGCGTGCTTACAACACTATTCCTTGTGGTGCTGACTTCTTGTGTTGGTGTCTCATTGGTAAAAAATCAGGGCGTAAAAAATATTGCTTCAATGCAGCAAAAACTTGCCGTGGGTGAAGTGCCTGCTGCTGAAATGGTGAAAAGCGTTTCGTTAATATTGGCGGGTATTTTACTGTTGATCCCAGGCTTTTTTACGGATTTCTTGGGCTTGCTGTTGTTGTTACCACCGTTGCAAGCACTGTTAGTGACTAAATTGATTTCTCGTATTCGTGTTTATTCAGCAGGTCATGGTCAAAGTGGATTTTCGTCTGATCAAAATGGAACAACATTTGAAGGCGAGTTTCAGCGTAAAGAGGATTCACCGAGTAACCAACTGAATAATAAGGCTGAAGATCAGAATAACGACCATTTTTCTGATAAAAAATAATCAGCCGAAAGCATAATCAACTGAAATGGGGAAAATTTGAAAAAAAATCACACTTCTCCCCTTGAAGTTTTACTTGATGCCCCCACCTGTATCGTCATGGTACTGGTTCATTTTGGGCACTGGTATCAACCTTAATCCTGATATGGACTTTTTTATAGGAGCACTATTAATGAAGATTCGTCCATTACATGACCGTGTTATTGTTAAACGTAAAGAAGTCGAAGCTAAATCAGCAGGCGGTATCGTTCTTACTGGCACAGCAGCGGGTAAATCAACTCGTGGCGAAATTTTAGCCGTGGGTCAAGGCCGTATTATGGAAAACGGCGACGTTAAACCACTGGATGTTAAAGTCGGCGATATCGTAATTTTTAACGACGGTTATGGCGTTAAAACAGAAAAAATTGATAACGAAGACGTGCTTATCATGTCTGAAAGCGACATTTTAGCAATTGTAGAAGAATAATTTTTCTCTTTTAAGATCTTCTTAAACTGAACGAATTCAAAGGAAATATACGATGGCAGCTAAAGACGTCAAATTCGGTGTAGATGCTCGTAATAAAATGTTACGTGGTGTTAATGTTCTTGCAGATGCAGTTAAAGTAACTTTAGGCCCTAAAGGTCGTAACGTTGTTTTAGATAAATCTTTCGGCGCACCTGTTATTACTAAAGATGGTGTATCTGTTGCACGCGAAATTGAACTCGAAGATAAATTCGAGAACATGGGTGCACAGATGGTGAAAGAAGTTGCTTCTAAAGCCAATGATGCGGCAGGTGATGGTACTACAACTGCAACAGTATTAGCACAATCAATCATTGCCGAAGGCTTAAAAGCAGTCGCCGCAGGTATGAACCCAATGGATCTGAAACGCGGTATCGATAAAGCTGTTATTGCAGCAGTCGAAGAACTGAAAAAACTGTCTGTTCCATGTTCAGATACTAAAGCGATTGCTCAGGTTGGTACAATTTCAGCAAACTCTGATGAAACCGTCGGTACTCTGATCGCGCAAGCGATGGATAAAGTAGGTAAAGAAGGTGTTATCACCGTTGAAGAAGGTACTGGCTTAGAAGATGAGCTAGATGTTGTTGAAGGTATGCAGTTTGACCGCGGTTATCTGTCTCCTTACTTCATCAACAAACCTGAAACGGGTACAGCAGAATTAGAAAACCCATTCATTCTGTTAGTTGATAAAAAAGTTTCTAACATCCGTGAATTACTGCCTGTTTTAGAAGCTGTTGCTAAAGCTAACAAACCTCTGCTTATCATTGCAGAAGATGTTGAAGGTGAAGCATTGGCAACATTAGTTGTGAACAATATGCGTGGTATCGTTAAGGTTGCCGCTGTTAAAGCTCCTGGCTTTGGTGACCGTCGTAAAGCAATGCTGCAAGATATCGCAACATTAACTAACGGTGCAGTGATTTCTGAAGAAATCGGCATGGAGTTAGAAAAAGCGACATTAGAAGACTTGGGTCAAGCAAAACGCGTTGTTATCAACAAAGATACAACAACGATTATTGATGGTTTAGGTGATCAAGACGCAATCAGTGGTCGTGTAGCTCAAATTCGTCAACAAATCGAAGATGCGACTTCAGATTATGACCGTGAAAAATTACAAGAACGCGTTGCTAAATTAGCAGGCGGTGTTGCAGTCATTAAAGTTGGTGCCGCAACTGAAGTTGAAATGAAAGAAAAACGTGCTCGTGTTGACGATGCTCTGCATGCAACTCGCGCAGCAGTTGAAGAAGGCGTTGTTGCTGGTGGTGGTACTGCTCTGGTTCGTGTTGCTAACGCTCTGCGTGAGATGGTTGGCGATAACGAAGAACAAACAGTGGGTATCCGCGTTGCATTACGTGCAATGGAATCTCCAATGCGTCAAATCGTTGCTAACGCAGGTGAAGAACCTTCCGTTGTTGTAAACAAAGTGAAAGCAGGTGAAGGTAACTACGGTTATAACGCTGCAACTGATGATTACGGCGATATGATTGATATGGGTATCTTAGATCCAACTAAAGTTACTCGTTCTGCACTGCAATTTGCTGCATCTATCGCAGGTCTGATGATCACAACAGAAGCGATGATCACAGATTTACCTAAAGATGACAAAATGGATTTAGGTGGCGCTGGTGGTATGGGCGGCATGGGTGGAATGGGCGGCATGATGTAATTCATCAGCTAACTATTTTACAAAGAAAACCCGAGCTTAGGCTCGGGTTTTTTTATATCTAAATACAATCGAGATTAAATATTACTATATTTGAATTAATTTATAGCAATATAATCGTCAGATGATGACTGATTATCTAACGATTTTTAAAAAATGAACAAATAGTGTGTTCATTCTCGCACTGTGTAGGCTGAAAATAAGACAGATCATTTTAAAAGCATAAAAGCAGTGTAGAATAAGAGCATTGTTGCTTTGTCTATCTCAAAGCCGAATTTATACATTAAAATAAGTTTGAAGCGAAAATAATATCTTAAAGCTATTGGCTAACGTTGAGATAGCAATGATGATTTATTTTTGCGCATAATAGGGATGACAAGGTATATTGTTGTCATGACTAAACGGACACTCAAATAAATGAGGGGATCATGCGAATTAAATTGTTATTGGGAGCTACTGCAGCATTGTTACTAGCAGGCTGTTCTGCAACAAACACATTAAGCACTGCTGGCTCACAGGTACAAATCACTGATACGCAACCAGGCAGTGAATGCCAATTATTAGGAACAGTGACAGGTGTTCAAAATAACTGGTTATCAGGTTCCCGTACTGAAAGCCAATCACTGCGAGGTGCTGCTAACGACTTACGTAATAAAGCAGCTGCAATGGGTGGTAACGTTATTTTTAACGTGGGTACTGGCGCAGGTAGCTTTGTTGATAGCTTTGCACCATTAGATAGCAAAATGAGTGGGCAAGTTTATAAGTGCCAATAAGGCATTTAATTTATTCACTATTTATTAGTCTGCTAATAGATAAAAAGCTGTAGTCACTTCATCTATTTTGAATTGAGCTACAGCTTTTTTGTTTTTGTGATATGGATTATTGCTGGCGTAATCCAAGATCTAACAATGTCTTACTTGGTTCACCACCTATTTCACGCGTGAGTTTAGGCACCATATAACCTGATACTAAGCTCATTAGTGCTTTCATAATTTCTCTTGCTTCACTGTCTGGCACCATAAAGTGAGCCGCACCTTGAACTTTATCTAGAACATGTAAGTAATACGGCATAACGCCAGCATCAAATAGTGCGCGACTTAAATCTGCAAGGACTTCAGCACTGTCATTAACCCCTCGCAATAACACACCTTGATTCAATAGCGTGACATTGGCTTTTTTTAGCTTTGAACAGGCTTCTCTCAATGCGTCATCAATTTCATTAGCGTGATTGGTATGCAGTACCATGATATTTTGCAAACGTGATTGTTGTAAGCGCTGACATAGCGCATCAGTGACGCGAGCAGGAATAACTACAGGTAAGCGAGAGTGAATGCGTAAACGCTTAAGATGAGGGATCGCTTCTAGTTGTGTGATTAACCAATCAAGTTCATCATCTTTCGCCATAAGAGGATCGCCCCCAGAGAAGATGATTTCATCGAGTTTTGGGTTATTTTTGATATACTCTATTGCCTTTTGCCAATTAGCCTTGTTTCCTTTGTTATCTTCATAGGGAAAATGACGACGAAAACAGTAGCGACAATTGACAGCGCAACCACCTTTGACCAGAAGCAATGCACGATTCTGATATTTATGTAATAAACCTGGCACCGCATTTTGTTGCTCATCTAACGGATCCGTAGAAAATCCTGGTGTTATGATAAATTCAGCATTTGCAGTTAATACTTGTAAAAGTAATGGATCGTTAGGATCGCCTTTTTTCATGCGTGCAACGAATTCACGGGGAACCCGTAGCGGAAAAAGCCGTCGCGCCTGAGCTCCTTTTTGGAGTTCTTCGTGATGTTCCAACGCTAAAAGTTGGAGTAATTCAACAGGATCACTGATTGCCTGCGCGAGTTGTGTTAACCAGACTTCTCTGGTGGGGTGATTATGAGTTACAATGTGTGCCATTTTTTGGCTATGCCATTTTAAATTAAAAAAGTTAGAGGATATTCATGGCTTCTTATAATACCAACGATTTTCGTTCAGGTCTTAAAATCATGTTAGATGGCGAGCCAGCCGTCATTACTGAATGTGAATTTGTTAAACCAGGTAAAGGTCAGGCATTTGCTCGTGTACGTCTGCGTAAACTGATCTCTAACAAATTACTGGAAAAAACATTTAAATCTACTGATTCAGCAGAAGGTGCTGATGTCATGGATATCAACTTAACTTACCTGTACAACGACGGTGAGTTCTGGCATTTCATGAACAACGAAACTTTCGAACAATTAGCTGCAGACGAAAAAGCCGTTGGTGATAATGCTAAGTGGTTGATCGACCAAGCTGAGTGTATCGTAACACTGTGGGATAATCGTCCTATCGCTGTTATTCCACCAAACTTTGTTGAATTAGAAATCGTTGATACTGATCCAGGTCTGAAAGGTGACACCGCAGGTACAGGTGGTAAACCAGCAACATTAAGCACTGGCGCTGTTGTTAAAGTTCCACTGTTTGTGCAAATTGGTGAAGTCATCAAAGTTGATACTCGTTCAGGCGAATACGTATCACGCGTAAAATAATTGCGTAGATTATTTTACTAAGTACAACGTTAAGTATAATAATTAATTACCGCAGATAATGTTAACTATCTGCGGTATTTTTTGTTTTAATTTATAATAATTGAATAAACAACGCTATTTTTTTCTAAAAAATTGATTAATTTGTATTACTGCATTATTTAATTTTTCATGTTATTATTTTGTTCCTAATTTATTTATCCCTTCATTATATTTTAAATGCCAAAAATGAATGCTCTATTCAATATTGGAATTGGTAAAAAATAACCATTTTCTTAGAATGAATGTGTAGGTTATTTTGGTAAAGATAATCCACAGCAATATTTATTTTAAGTTATTTTGACTTTCCTTTAAGAGATATTGAAGAGTATAGATAAAAACATTAATCCTGTAATATTATTGATCTTTATTTTATATTTTAGTTATACTAGGGAAACCCTTTCAATATAGATATTTACTTTGATATATCTCTTTTATTTTTTATCAATTCAATTATTAACATAATAAATTTAGCTTATTTTATAGGTTAAATATCTTCTTTATGGAATGAATTTCCATTTCTTTATTTCTTCTTATTTTTTGTAAATTTCCCATACTTAAACACAAAAATAGAATTTTAATCTATACTTTATCTAGGTTAAATATAAAAAATAGTCTTTGAATTTATTTTAATTTTAAATTTTATCAATGACTTATATTTATCGGTAGTGATTAAGTTAATTTAGGAGGCTATATGGAAAATAGAACGATTATTATGGGTGCTGATCCTTCAGGATTTGAACTTAAAAATGCGATTAAGTCATACTTGTTAGAAAAAAATTACACAATAAAAGATCTCACAGAATCAGGCCCTATTGGCTATTGTGATGTAGGGGATAAAGTTGGTTCAATTATTTCTGAACATCCTGAATATATTGGTTTTGTTTTCTGTGGTACAGGAATGGGAGTAAGTATTAGTGCGAACAAACATAAAAATGTTTATTGCGGTGTTTGTGAAAGTGTGACTAGCGCTCGTTTTTGTAAAATTATCAATAACTGTAATATTCTTGCTATGGGTGGGTTATTAATTACACCATTTAAAGCCAAAATGATGGTTGATGCTTATTTATCAGCAACCTTTACAGAAGGTTTTTCTGAAGCAACACCAGAAGATTTACAATCTGGCTTAAATTCAATGAAACAAGTAGAAAAGAAAATTTATAAAAATTAACTCATTCTTATTATTCACTTTTATAAGCCTGAATTATCAGGCTTATTTTTTCTTTGTACTCCGCCATTTTTGATACCTAGTCATAGTGACGACGAAATTGTTGTTTAGAACTCACCACTTACTGTCAACGTCATAATTGTCGACACGTCATTTATTGTTTCCTTTTTGTTTTTTAATATATTGATTTTAAATGAAAATAAAATAAATCATCTCTTGGCACGAAATATGCTTCATCTAAAGAAAAATTGACGACAGTAATGCTGTTAAACGTTTTTCTCGGAGGATGTGGCGAATGAATCGCTTTGTAATTGCAGAGCCACAACGATGCATAGGGTGTAATACCTGTATGGCAGCTTGTTCAGAAGTTCACCAAGCTGTGGGATTACAGGCGCATCCGCGTCTTACAGTGGTAAAAGTGGAGGATCAGACAGCACCGATGCTTTGTCGGCACTGTGAGGATGCTCCTTGTGCTCGCGTGTGCCCAGTCAATGCCATTACTCATGAAGATAATATGATCTTTCTTAATGAGAGCCTGTGTATTGGCTGTAAGTTATGTGGTCTGGTTTGTCCTTTTGGGGCAATTACACCATCAGGTAGTAAACCCGTTAACTTACCAGCTGTCTTTGAACATTTTGTTCCAGAAGAGATGTTGGCCGATGTGCCAGCAAGTCTTCCAACAACCAACCCATTTCTTGCGTGGAATGTGGGGGTTCGTGCAATTGCAGTGAAATGTGATTTGTGTGCTTTCTCTGATGAAGGCCCTGCTTGTGTCAAGGTGTGTCCAACCGATGCATTGCATTTAGTTGAAGATGACAAACTTGAAGAGCAGATGAAAACGCGTCGCTTAGATTCTGTGATGGAACCTATTACGAGTCTTGACGATTTATCTACTTTGACACAGGAGCGGAAGTAATATGGAACCTCTTCAGTTACTGCTGTGGTCAGTCATCCTGTATGTTGTTGGTGGCGTTATTGCACTGTTTTTAAAGAGACAGGAAGGGTTGGCAATCCTTATTTCAGGGATCAGCGCAATCATCGGCGGTGTATTAGGTGTTTTAAGTGCATTACCGGTTATTTTTGGTGGTGAAATCGCCACTTTTACCGCGGCAGGCCCATTTGAATTTGCAGCCTTCGTGGTACGTATGGATATGTTAGGCGCCTTTATGGTGTTCGTCATTTCATTATTGGTCAGTGTGTGCGCGCTTTATTCTCTTGCTTATGTGCAAGAATATAAAGGACGTGGCGCTTGGAGCATGGGATTCTTTATGAATCTGTTTATTGCTTCTATGGTTGGCTTAGTGGTGATGGATAATGCGTTCTACTTTATTATCCTATTTGAAATGATGTCATTGGCTTCTTGGTTCTTAGTTATTGCTGACCAAGATGACGAATCTATTCACGCAGGTTTACTTTACTTCTTTATCGCCCACGCAGGCTCCGTGTTAATCATGATTGCCTTCTTCTTGATGTGGCGTGAAAGTGGTAGCCTTGATTTTGATTCATTCCGTCAACTCTCTCTTTCTCCTGCAATGGCCTCTGTGGTGTTCTTACTGGGTTTCTTTGGTTTTGGTGCCAAAGCCGGTATGTTGCCATTACACAGTTGGTTACCAAAAGCCCACCCCGCAGCGCCTTCACACGCATCGGCATTAATGTCAGGTGTCATGGTTAAAATTGGTATCTTTGGGATAATCAAAGTCGGTATCGATTTATTAGGTGCCACAGAAATGTGGTGGGGCATTGTTGTTCTTGGGTTTGGTGCTGTTTCTTCTGTATTAGGTGTTATGTACGCCTTAGCAGAGCACGATTTAAAACGCTTACTTGCATGGCACACCGTTGAAAATATCGGCATCATTTTAATGGGTGTGGGTGTAGGCATGGTAGGAATGGCCACTGATCATCCTGTTATAGCCGCACTTGGCTTGTTAGGCGCTTTATATCACTTATTAAACCATGCGGTGTTCAAAGGATTATTATTCCTTGGTGCGGGTGCCATTATTAACCAAATTCACACACGTGATATGGATAAAATGGGTGGCTTAGCCAAACTAATGCCTTATACCGCAACAGCCTTCCTAATTGGTTGTATGGCGATTTCAGCGTTACCACCATTAAACGGTTTTGTTAGTGAATGGTATACCTATCAATCTCTTTTTTCGATGAGTTACGAAGGTAACTTCGTGATGCGTTTAAGTGGTCCTATTGCCATTATTATGTTGGCGATTACAGGGGCATTAGCGGCCATGTGTTTCGTTAAGGTTTATGGTGTTAGCTTTTGTGGTGGCCCGCGTAGCGAGCAAGCAACGAAAGCGAAAGAAGTGCCTTTACCAATGACGATTGCAATGGGCTTATTAGCACTATTCTGTGTTGTATTAGGTGTGGGAGCGGCTTTTGTTGCGCCAATTATTGCCAACATTGCAATGTCACTTAGCGAAACCAGTGCATTAACCGTGACTCAAGGCGCAATGCTTGTTCCTGATACCGCATCACAAGCAATGTTCTCTCCAGCATTAACATTTGTTTTATTAATTGCTTTACCGCTTATCCCATTCCTGATTTATCTCGGCCTGAAAGGTAATCAACCTGCGTTTCGTCGTAAAGGTGATCCTTGGGCGTGTGGTTATGTATGGGAAAAAGACATGGCAGTATCAGCAGGAGGCTTTACTCAAGCATTACGTAGCATGTTTGCACCACTTTATCGTATGCGTAAACAACTTGATCCATCTCCATTGCTGTCTCGTGGTTTTAATAAAACACAGCTCGGTGCTGAAAAGGTCGAACCATTCTGGGATGAACGCATTATTTATCCTCTGGTTCGTGGTATCCAACGTTTTGCAAAACGTATCCAATGCCTACAAGGCGGGGATTTCCGACTCTATTGTCTATACGTTGTTGCAGCGCTGGTCATCTTGCTTTTAGTCATCGCAGCGTAAGGAGAGGGACTTATGACTTTCCAAGAAGCACCTACGTTAATGATGGGAATATTCGCACTCATTCAAGCACTCTTTCTGCTGGCGATAACCCCATTATGTACAGGTATTTCGCGCACAATTCGCGCCAAGATGCATTCGCGTCAAGGCCCTGGAATTTTGCAAGATTATCGAGATATCTTTAAGTTATTTAAACGCCAATCAGTAGCGCCCGAGCAATCTGGTGTGATCTTCCAAGTGATGCCGTATGTGTTACTCGGAAGTATGTTAGTGGTTGCTATGGCACTGCCTGTCTTTACTGCAACGTCACTGTTTGCGGGCGCGGCAGATCTTATCGCACTGATTTATCTGTTTGCACTTTATCGTTTCTTCTTCTCTTTATCTGGTCTGGATTCAGGAAGCCCATTTGCGGGTATTGGTGCTAGTCGTGAATTAACACTGGGTGTGTTAGTTGAGCCAATTTTAGTGTTATCACTGATTGTGGTGGCTTTAATTGTCGGTTCAACCAACGTTGGCACCATCAGTGCGACACTGGCTCAAGGTTGGGTATCACCCACTGCCACACTGTTAGCCTTATTAGCTTGTGCTTTTGCGGCATTTATAGAAATGGGCAAAATGCCATTTGACGTTGCAGAAGCTGAGCAAGAGCTACAAGAAGGGCCATTAACGGAGTATTCAGGCTCTGGTTTTGCCATGGTGAAGCTGGGTCTTGGCTTAAAACAAGTTGTGGTGGCTGAACTGTTCTTAGCCATATTTATTCCTTTCGGTAAAGCAACAGAATTCACCTTTATTGCACTGATCATTGCGTTAGTTTTAATGGCAGTGAAATTGTTAGTGGTGTTTGTATTAGCGTCATTGGTTGAAAACAGTTTAGCGCGTGGTCGCTTTCTGCTGACTCACCATGTGACATGGTTAGGATTCGGTGTTGCGGCACTGGCTCTTGTTTTCTATTTAACCGGTCTATAAGGAGCGATGATTACAATGGAAAATATAGCTCTTGCGACCTTACTCATCCCATTTGCGGGGGCGTTGATTACGTCCTTAATGCCAAATCGGATGGCGAAGTGGTTATGTACACTGTTCGCTTTATTAGCCACATTAGGAACGGTTGTTTTAGGTTGGCAGTTCCTCGCTGAAGGTAAAGTCGATACCACAATTACGCTAGTACAATATGGTGATGTTGCGCTCTTTGGTTTTACCATTGACCGTGTCAGTACTTTGATTGCTTTCGCTGTTGTGTTCTTAGGATTGTTAGTAAGTTTTTACTCTACTGGCTATCTAACTAACGGCAACCGTGAGCATCCTCATGATGGTACTCGTCGTTATTATGCCTTCTTGCTGATTTTTATTGGAGCAATGGCAGGTTTAGTCCTTTCATCGACTATTTTGGGGCAACTCCTATTTTTCGAAATCACTGGGGGATGTTCTTGGGGATTAATCGGCTACTACCAATCTGAAAAATCACTCCGTTCAGCAATGAAAGCGTTGTTGATCACTCACGTTGCTTCAATCGGTCTTTATCTTGCGGCAGCAACCTTGTTTGTGAGTACAGGTACCTTTGAGTTAACCGCCATTGCCACCTTAGACGAACCAACCAAACTGATTGTGTTTGGCGGTATCCTCTTTGCTGCTTGGGGTAAATCAGCTCAACTACCACTACAAGCTTGGTTACCTGATGCGATGGAAGCACCAACACCTGTGAGTGCTTACTTACACGCAGCATCAATGGTGAAAGTCGGTGTTTATATCTTTGCTCGTGCGATTATGTCAGCAGATGGTGATGTCCCTCATCTTATTGGGTGGGTGGGTATTACCATGGCAGTTATCACATTGATTTATGGCTTTATGATGTATCTGCCACAAAAAGATATGAAACGCCTGTTAGCATGGTCAACCATTACTCAGCTCTCTTATATCTTCCTCGCATTATCTATCTCTATCTTTGGACCGCGTGAAGCATTTGAAGGCGGTATTGCTTATATCTTTAACCATGCCTTCGCTAAAAGCTTGTTCTTCTTAGTTGCCGGTGCATTGAGTTATAGCTGTGGTACTCGTATGTTGCCGCGCTTAAAAGGGTTAATTAATAAATATCCATTATTGGGTGTGGGTTTCTGTGTCGCCGCACTGGCAATTGCAGGTGTTCCACCACTTAATGGCTTCTTTAGTAAATTCCCAATTTTTGCCGCAGGTTTTGAACTGTCGAGTGTTTTCTGGGTGATGACACCAATTATGGTGCTAGTGCTGATTGAGTCTGTGGCTAGCTTCACTTGGTTTATCTACTGGTTTGGTCGTGTTGTTCCTGGCAAACCAAGTACAGAAGTTGCACAAGGGCAACCTGTTCCTATGGCAATGCAAATTGTGATTGGAATACTGATTGTGATGTCCTTTGCATCCAGTGTTATCGCAGTCACTTGGCTAGGATAAGGGAGATAAATCATGACTGGAGCACTTATCGTAAACAATTTGGCGGGGTTAATGATGATAACTTCGCTATTGGTAATTGGCGCGAAAAAGCCGATTGCTTCATGTTGGTTCTATGCATTGCAATCTTTCGTCTTGGTGATGATTTTTGTCACCTTGGCCAATATGTTAGATGCACACCAACTGACACTTTGGGCGATGACCGCCTTCTTTACTAAAGTTCTGCTTGTTCCACTTATTTTAGGATTTGCATTCCGTAAGTTATCCGATCCTAGTGCGAATATCAGTGTTATTAGCCCCGCACTATTGATGTTGCTGGCGGCTGTTATCGTTATTTTAAGCTGGTTTGTGGTTGAACCAATTCAAATACCAATGGTTGTTGATTTGAAACCTGCACTGGCAGTTTCTTTGGGACACTTTATGTTGGGTCTGCTTTGTATCGTGACTCAGCGCAATATCCTAAAACAAGCTTTTGGTTACTGCTTAATGGAAAACGGCTCTCACTTAACACTGGCATTATTGGCTTGGAGAGCACCAGAACTGGTCGAAATCGGTATCGCCACTGACGCCATCTTTGCTGTGATCGTGATGGCAGTGTTGGCTCGTAAGATTTACCGCACGCTCAACACACTGAACGTGGATCAACTGACCGCGCTGAAGGGGTGAGGAGATGAACCAAACAACCATGTTAACAATTTTAATGTTTGCGCCGTTGGTATTTTCAATATTGGCGTTTCTGAGTCCGTTATTAAAAGCAGGTGCGCGTCCTATTGTGACAGGCATTCATGCAATTGGTATCACCGTCTTGTTAGTCGCAGCATTAGGAACTGTGGCAGATGTCATGTCTCATGGCGAAATATTGGCGGCTGCTAATTGGGTTCACGTGGATAGCCTAGGCGCATTATTCCTAGCTATTTTAGGCATTATTGGCTTTTTAACGGGGCTTTATTCTATTGGCTATATGAGCCACGAAGTGGATGAGGGTGAGATCTCAGTACGTACTTTATGTAACTACTATGGCTTCTTCCACCTGTTTTTATTCACCATGTTATTAGCAATCACCAGTAATAACTTGATTTTAATGTGGGCAGCCATTGAAGCAACAACCCTAAGCTCTGCATTCTTAGTCGGAATTTATGGTCAACGTTCTTCTCTGGAAGCAGCGTGGAAGTACATCATCATCTGTAGTGTCGGTGTCGCGTTTGGTCTTTTCGGTACTATTTTGGTTTATGCCAATGCCGCAAGCTTTATGCCTGATCCAGATCAGGCCATTTTCTGGACTGAAGTGTTGAAATATACAGACCAGTTAGATCCAACTCTGATGCATTTAGCTTTTGTCTTTATTTTAATCGGTTTTGGTACCAAAACGGGGTTATTCCCAATGCATGCTTGGTTACCAGATGCGCACAGTGAAGCACCAAGTCCTGTCAGTGCCTTGTTATCGGCAGTGTTACTGAACTGTGCTCTATTAATCATCATTCGTTACTACATCATTATTGATGCAGCAATTGGTACTGAATTTACACGTAACTTACTGTTAATCTTTGGTTTCCTCTCTGTTGCTATCGCGGCGTTCTTTATTCTTATTCAGCGTGATATGAAACGTCTTTTAGCGTATTCCAGTGTGGAAAACATGGGATTAATTGCCGTCGCATTAGGAATTGGCGGACCGATTGGTATTTTGGCTGCTTTATTCCACACCTTAAACCACAGTTTAGCGAAAGCATTGTTGTTCTGTGGCTCTGGTAACGTGTTATTGAAATACGGTACTCGTGATTTAAATGTCGTGAAAGGCATGTTTAAAGTGATGCCATTAAGTGCCGCTCTGTTTGCTGGTGGTGCTTTAGCGTTAGGGGGGATGCCTCCTTTCAATGTCTTTATCAGTGAGTTTATGATTGTTGTGGCAGGTTTAGCTTCTCAGCACATTGTCTTAACTATCCTATTATTATTGTTATTGACCGTAGTATTAGGTGGGCTAGTTCGTATGGTGGCTAAAATTGTCTTTGGTCCAAAACCTGATGTTGTTGCTAAAGGCGAACTGGGAATTTTAACCACATTACCAATGGTCATTCTGATTGCACTTATGCTGTTAATGGGAACTCATATTCCTAAGCCTGTCAGTGAGTTGTTAGAAAATGCCGCTAATATCGTGATGAATATTGATAAAAGTGAGTCACCTACTTATACATGGCCAACGGCTTTAATCAGTAATCCATCCACATCGGTTCAGGAGATGTAACGTGAGCTACCAAAATTATGTCAGTAGAAAAGAGGGAAAAGAACTAGGTGGAGATTATGTTGCCAAAGTTCGTGAAAAATTCCCATCAGCTGTTCTTGATGAAGAGCGACAAACCGCTGATCAATTGACGATAACAGTAAAAACGGAATCACTTCCTGAAGTGGTGGAATACCTGTATTACGGTTTAGGCGGTTGGTTACCTGTTTTATTCGGTAACGATGAACGTAGTTTAAACGGAGACTATGCTGTTTATTACGCATTATCAATGGAAGAGGGTGAAAAATGCTGGGTTGTTGTAAAAGCCCATGTTAGCCCAATCACTTTAGAATTCCCATCAGTGACACCGCGTGTACCCGCTGCCGTGTGGGGGGAACGTGAAATTCGTGATATGTATGGTCTTATCCCTGTTGGTCTACCTGATGAACGCCGTTTAGTGCTTCCAGATGACTGGCCTGAAGAGATGTATCCATTGCGTAAAGATGCGATGGATTATCGCCAACGTCCGACACCAACGACTGAAGTTGAGACTTACCCTTTTGTGAATGAAGGTAAGCAAGACGCACGTGTTGTACCAATCGGCCCTATGCACATTACTTCGGATGAGCCTGGACACTTCCGCTTATTTGTAGACGGTGAAAATATTGTCGATGCTGATTACCGCATGTTCTATGTTCACCGTGGTATGGAAAAGCTGGCTGAAACCCGAATGGGTTATAACGAAGTGACATTTTTATCAGATCGCGTGTGTGGTATCTGTGGTTTTACTCACAGCGTGGCCTATGTGACTTCTGTTGAAAATGCGTTAGGCATTGAAGTGCCTCGTCGTGCGCATACCATTCGCTCCATCTTATTAGAAGTTGAGCGCCTTCATAGCCATTTATTAAATATTGGTTTAGCGAGCCACTTTACAGGTTTTGATACTGGCTTTATGCAATTCTTCCGTATTCGTGAAAAATCAATGCAGATTGCAGAAATGCTCACGGGTGCGCGTAAAACCTACGGCTTGAATTTAATTGGGGGTATTCGTCGCGATATCTTAAAAGATCAGCGCCTTAAAACTATTCAATTAATAAGAGAAATGCGTCGCGAAGTGACTGAACTTGTCGATGTTCTTCTCTCTGCTCCTAATATGGAACAACGTACTGTGGGTGTGGGTATCTTAGACAAAAAAGTGGCTCGTGATTTTAGCCCTGTCGGCCCAATGATAAGAGCAAGTGGTTTTAAACGTGACGTACGTTTTGACCACCCATTTGCCGATTATGGCAATCTTCCTTTGACTCTCTTTAGTTATGAAGGCGGTGACGTATTCTCCCGTGTAATGGTACGAATTAAAGAAGTTTTAGATTCAATGGCAATGATTGAATACGCCTTAGATAACCTGCCTGAAGGCCCGCTATTAACGGAAGGCTTCACTTATCAACCTTATAAATTTGCACTGGGCTTTACAGAAGCACCACGCGGTGAAGATGTTCACTGGAGTATGTTGGGTGATAACCAAAAACTCTTCCGCTGGCGTTGCCGTGCAGCTACTTATGCTAACTGGCCTGTATTACGTTATATGTTGCAAGGAAATACCGTATCCGATGCGCCATTGATTATCGGTAGCCTTGACCCTTGTTATTCCTGTACTGACAGGGTAACGCTCGTCGATGTGAAAAAACGTAAATCTAAAACAGTTTCTTATAAAGAAATTGAACGTTACAGCATTGAACGTAAAAATTCGCCGCTCAAGTGAGGGAATGAACGATGTTAAAATTGTTTAAAACCATAATCAAAACAGGCGAAGCAACGACCAAATATCCGTTTAAGCCCCTGGATTTACCTGATGGTTTCAGAGGAAAGCCTGAATATGATGCAGAGCAATGCATTGTCTGTGGTGCTTGCACCGCAGCATGCCCTGCTAATGCGTTAACGATGGAAACGAATTTGGAAACAGGCGAGCGTCATTGGCAATTATTCATTGGTCGCTGTATTTATTGCGGTCGTTGTGAAGAAGTTTGCCCAACAAGAGCGATTGTTTTATCCGATATGTTTGAAACGGCAGTAACGAAAAAATCAGACCTTTATATTAAAGGAACGTTTAAGTTATTGAATTGCCGTGAATGCCATCAACCCTTTACGCCGAGAAAATCAGTTGACTATGCGATGGCGCTATTAGTGCAATCAGGTTGGGATGAGCAAACCGTAGAAGCCATGCGACCACAATTTGAAACCTGCCCTGAATGTAAGCGTAAACATAACTTATTATCTGATGGCCGTGAAAATATTAGTATGGGCGAGATCGGGAGTACAATAAAATGAGTCTACCAGAAATTCCCATTAATCATCATGTTAGCCAACCTATCACCCTTGATGATCAGGTTAAAAAGCTAAAACAGACATTGTTGAAAGATATTCAACGTTCAGCTTATGTTTATCGTGTTGACTGTGGTGGTTGTAATGGTTGTGAGATTGAAATTTTCTCTGCAATTACACCCGTTTTTGATGCTGAACGTTTTGGTATCAAAGTGGTAGCCTCGCCTCGTCACGCTGATATTTTATTATTCACTGGCGCAGTAACGCGCCAGATGCGTGTTCCTGCATTACGTGCTTATGAATCAGCGCCCGATCCAAAAATTTGTATCTCTTATGGTGCTTGTGGCTGTGGTGGCGGTATTTTCCACGATTTGTATTGTGTTTGGGGGGGTAGCGAATCTATCGTGCCTATTGATGTTTGGATCCCTGGTTGTCCCCCAACGCCAGCAGCAACGATTTATGGTTTTGCTGTTGCACTAGGTTTGTTAGACCAAAAATTAAAAGGCGAATCGCATATTGAAGTAGAGAATGAAAAAGCATCTCTCATTCTGCCTTCTATTCCTTTAGATGCTCGAGTGATGATTGAGCGTGAGGCTCGTCGTCTTGCGGGTTATTATCAGGGAAGACAAATTAGTGATCATTTTCTCACCTTATTAGAAGGTGCCACAATTCAAGAAGTGAGTGGCCGTGTTGATGAATGGTTACGACAAGCTAACGATCCTCGTTTATCAGAGATTGTGAAACGCTTGGTTTACTCTTTAAGCCAAGGAGGCATATATGCCTGATGACGCTAAAGTTTACTTTTGGTCATTAAGACAAAAGTTTGTAGATAGTGATGATGATATTCCTGAACAAGCACAACAGGTGATGTATTACTCGCTCGCAATTGGCCACCATGTAGGAATGATCGACTGTTTAAAAACAGAGCTAGTCTGCCCTTTAGAAAAATATAAAGCATGGATTGATTTATTACCTGAAGGTGAAGCCAAACGCAAAATGCAAGGATTACTGACATTTGGTGAAATCAATATTAACTCAGAGCATACTCATTTATTAGCGTTAGCATTTGATCCGATTATGAAAAATGACGATCCTATTTTTAGTGAGTGGAGTCAAACGCTGATTAAATTACTGGGTGAGATCCATGCAGAACCTGCTATTTATTTGATTGTGAAGAGAAAACCATGAGTGAAGCAATGACAGCACCTAAAGTGGTATTAACGGTTGGCAACAGTATGATGGGCGATGATGGTGCAGGCCCTCTGCTTGCTGAATTAATGGAAACAAACCCAATTGATGGATGGATTGTTATCAATGGGGGAAGTGCGCCTGAGAATGTTTCTTACCAAGTAAGAGAGCTACAACCGCAATGTGTTGTCATTGTTGATGCTGCTGACATTGGTTTAAAACCGGGTGAGATTAGGGTGATAGACCCTGATTATATAGCGGAAATGTTTATTATGAGCACCCATAATATGCCGCTGAATTTTCTTATTGATCAATTAAAAGATGATATTCCAGATATTACGTTCTTAGGGATCCAACCCGATCTCGTTGGTTTTTATTATCCAATGACTGAAGCGGTAAAGAATGCTGTTGATGAAGTGTATCAAGGGCTCAAGTCTTGGCGAGTTGATTACTTTCCAGAACTTGAAGTCTGCGATGAAGATGAAGAAGAGATTGAAGAATAAGAGTATAACAAAACAAGTATCCTAATATTATTGATATAAATAAAGACTAAAACATCCGCTTAGCGGATGTTTTTCGTTAATGAACAGAACGCTCATTAATAACATTTATTTTCTACACTAACCTTAATTTTCCCTTTAGTTATTTATTTTAAAAAACAAACCACCTTAACCCTTTCTTCATAAGAGATAAAAAGAAGTTAATTATAATTAACCTCGTTAAATATCAATTTTATCTTTAATTAGTTAAAAATTAATTTTTAATTAAGAATTAATTAAGACGGTTCTATTATTTCATTGCTCTTTTTTTAATTTTTAAGACTAACTATTTAAAGGGAAACTTCTTAGCTAATAATATAAAAGGTTGGTTATGTTTTCTTCTCTACCTCAACTGAGTATTGTGGTCGCTGTTTATAATGGTGAAATGTTTTTATCTCAGTTTTTCAATGGGTTAAAGTCTATTAAATTGAATAATTGGGAGCTTATTTTAGTTAATGATGGCTCTAGAGATAACTCACTTAAAATATTACAAGAATGGAAAGAAAGATTTCCTCAAGTCACTATTATTGATCAAGAAAACCAAGGCGTTTCTGTTGCTCGTAATGTTGGATTCAATATTTCGAAAGGGCAATATATTGCTTTCCCAGATATTGATGATGTAATTCATCCTAATATGTATGATAGAATGATTAATATAGCTAAAGATGATAATTTAGATATTTTAACCTGTAACGGTAATTATGTTTATGCAGACGGAAGGCCCTCACGTCCTATTTTCCCTTCAAATAGATTACGTTCTACGGGCGTTTTAACTGGGCCACAATGGCTAGAAATAGCATTGGATTCTAAGAAATTCTTACATGTCACTTGGTTAAATATTTATCGACGTGAATTTCTACTTGCTCATGGTTATTATTTTGAACCCGGTTTACATCATCAAGATATTCCGTGGACAACAGAAGCATTATTAACGGCTAAACGCGTTAAATATATTGATGAGCGTTACTACGATTACTTTATTCACTCTGGTTCTGTTTCTCATGCAACGCCTAATGATACTATTCATGTTAGAACAATTCATAATTACATGAAAATATTAGAAATGCTTGATGCTATTAATCAAAAATATAAAGATGTGACTCAAAATATCAATGCATGTTATTGGCAAATCGCAAAAGAAGGTTTGGGAATTATTCATTCAATTGATTCTATTCAGTCTATTGAAGTTAAAAAACAGATGGTTAAAGAGTTTTTTGATAGAGGAATATGGTCACTAATTTGGAAAAATGCGAAAAATTTTAGGTTACGTTGGCGTTTAGGGCGACGCTATTTTAAATTAAAAAGAATATTAAATTCATAAATACAAGAAGGGCACAATGATGTGCCTTTTTTATTTTTAATGCATATTAAATAAAATGAAATAATCTAATTTCGTTAAAAAGTCACTTTATTTAGTTTTACGCTCACTGATAAATTCAATGATAAATATATAACTTATTTATTAGAAAAATACTGTGCACTTGCTAGAATTTTGCCATAATGAGTATTACTGCTTAATAAAAGTTTATGTAAAATCAATAAACTGTCGAATATTATTCGAGTAGTTGAATAAAAAACTTTATTATGATGTCACTGGTTTAACCTTTATCTGCAACAATTACAGAGTATCATAATCATCATTGTTATTTATCTTGTTTCAGCCTCTTTATCTTATTTAGATAGAGACTGATGATAAGTCGTATCTAAAAAATCGGAGAATGTTTTATGTCTATTCGGTTTGGTTGGCGTCAGTCATTAGTAACGTTAACTTGCTTAGCCGCGTTAAGCGTCCCTTTTGCATCATCTGCTCAAACGTTAAAACTGGCTATTGGTGAAGAGCCAACAGAAGGTTTTGACCCAATGTTAGGGTGGAGCCATGGTAGCTATTTACTTCTCCATAGCCCATTGTTAAAGCAAAATGCGGATCTCTCTTGGTATAGCAATATGTTAAGTGATTATCAGCCAAGTGAAGATGGCAAGACATGGAAATTAACGTTAAAGCCAGATTTAAAATTCTCTGATGGCTTACCACTTACAGCAAAAGATATTGTATTTACCTATAACAATGCGGCTGCAAGTGGCGGTAAAGTTGATATGGGTAACTTCCTTTCTGCAAAAGCCGATGATGACTTACATGTCACTATTACATTGAAAGCACCACAAAGTACTTTTGTGAACGTACTGGGTTCTTTAGGTATTGTTTCTGCTGATAAGTATGATGAAAAAACTTACGCACAAAAGCCAATTGGTGCAGGCCCTTATCGCATGGTAAGTTTCCAGCCAGGTCAGCAATTAATTGTTGAAGCTAATCCTTATTATGCGGGCAAGAAAAATGATTTTGAAAAACTGATTTTTGTTTTCCTTGATGAAGATGCCGCTTTTGCAGCTGCTCAAAGTGGACAATTAGGTATTGTGCGTATTCCACCAGCAACGGCTGCAATCGCTAAAAATTTACCCAATACCAAATTGTGGGAAAGAGCAAGTGTTGAAAACCGCGGTATTGTTTTTCCAATGGTAAAATCAGGCGAGAAAAACGCTCAAGGTTATGATATTGGTAATGATATCACCGCAGATATCGCTATTCGTAAAGCAATTAACTATGCTCTTGACCGTAAATTGTTATCAGAGCAAGTTCTTGATGGCTATGCGGTTCCTGCATATACCGGTGTAAAAGGTTTGCCTTGGGATCAAACGGACGCTGCTTTCGAAGATGGGGATGTTGAAAAAGCGAAGCAAATTCTTGAAGATGCTGGTTGGAAACTCAATAAAAATGGTATTCGTGAAAAAAACGGCTTAGAAGCAAAATTGACCTTATGGTATACCAGTGGTGATGCAACTCGTCGCGATCTAGCCGAGTCAATTCGTGCGTTAGTGCAACCTCTCGGTATTCAAATGGATCTTAAATCAGGAAGTTGGGATACCGTAGAGCGCTATATGCACTCAAATCCAACTTTATTTGGTTGGGGAAGTCTTGATCCTATGGAGTTATATCATCACTACAGCGAAAATGCGGCGGGTGTTGGTTATTATAATCCGGGTTATTACAAAAACCCTGAGGTTGAAAAACATCTGCAAGCTGCACTCGATGCCCATACATGGCAAGAAGCCGTTCCTCATTGGAAAGCGGTTGAGTGGGATGGTAAAAATGGCGTTGGTGTGAAAGGTGACGCTGCTTGGGCTTGGCTGATGAATGTGCAACACACTTACCTGACTAACCCTTGTGTTGATTTGGGGACAGGAACGCCGGAAATTCATGGTTCATGGTCATTATTAAATAGCGTAGATACTTGGAAGTGGACTTGTCAGTAATACGTCAAAGTGCAGGTTTTTTCCTGCGATTACTCTGCCTGCTGTTGGTAACAACAGCAGGTGTTTTTATTTTATTAAGTTTCTCACCGATCGATCCCATCAAGGCGTATATCGGTAGTGATTTATTGAATGTTCCTCCTGAGCAATATCCTTTAATTGCAGCACGTTGGGGCATTGACCAACCTTTATGGATGCGATTTTGGCTCTGGTTTAGCCAAATCATTCAAGGAGATTTTGGCTATTCCATGTTGTATAACATGCCTGTTATTGATGTTATTCGCGAACGGGCGGGGCCTTCATTTATCTTGCTCTTTTCAGCGTGGATGTTTTCTGGCGTTATTGGTGTTGTGATGGGATTAGTTGCGGGTCGATATCTTAACCGCTGGCCCGATCGAATTATTTCTACACTCTCTTATTTGTTAGCCTCTTTACCAACATTCTGGGTGGGATTACTGCTGCTATCACTGTTTTCTGTCACCTTACATTGGGCACCAATTTGTTGTGCGTGGCCGATGGGAAGTAGTGCCGAAACCGCAACGTTAAGTCAGCGTTTTTCCCATCTTATCTTACCTATGATTGCTCTTGGATTGTTAGGTACTGGAAATATCGCACTGCATACTCGCGCGAAAGTAGCCGAAGTGATGGGCAGTGAATTTATCCATTTTGCTAAGGCTCAGGGTGATAAGGGGTGGGCTATGATGCTATTTCATGTTCTACGTCATGCCATTACACCTGCACTTTGTTTACAGTTTGCATCTATTGGTGAATTACTCGGTGGTTCTCTTTTAGCTGAGAAAGTTTTTGCTTACCCAGGATTAGGGCAAGCCACCGTTGATGCAGGATTGCGAGGTGATATTCCTCTATTAATGGGAATTGTTGTCTTTAGTACTATTTTGATTTTCTTTGGTAATAGCATTTCTAACGGGTTATTACGACGTATTAATAAAGGAATTTTGCGAGACTCATGATTTACGATCCAAACAAGCCTTTATTGAAACTTTTATTCGTGACTCTCGCCTTAATTGGGTTAGTCGCTTACGGTTTTTCTATTTCTCATACTGATATTGCAATGGATTTTTTGGCCAGAAACCAAGCTCCTTCAGAACAATATTGGTTTGGTACTGATAATTTAGGTCGTTCTTTGTGGCTACGCTGTTTTCAAGGCATGCTAAGTAGCTTAAATATTGGGGTGACAAGTGCGGTTGTTAGTGGTGCTATCGCTCTCATTTTCGCGGGTATTTCGTCAATTAATCGTTATTGTGATTTCTTTGTTAGAGGTGTTGTTGATGCGCTTTTAGCATTACCTCATTTATTACTACTAATTTTGATTTGTTTTACTTTAGGTGGTGGGCAACAAGGGGTAATTTGGGCTGTGGCATTAACTCATTGGCCTAAGCTTGCGTTGATTTTACGTGGTGAAATTCAACGTATTCGAGAGGCGGATTACGTCATGCTATCACGTCGTATTGGCAATTCACCTTTTGAGTGTGTAAAAAAACACTATATTCCCATGTTATTACCGCAGTGGATTGTAGGAACGTTATTGATGTTTCCTCATGCAGTATTGCATAGCGCAGCATTAAGTTTTTTGGGGTTTGGGCAAGCGGCACATGAGCCATCTTTAGGTTTATTGTTATCTGATGCACTGCGTTATTTAAGTACAGGCTCTTGGTGGATGGTGGTATTTCCGGGATTAATTTTGATGTGCTTGGTCTTGATTTTCGATCAATTTGCTAAGGCAATGCAACAACTGTGGTTAAGAGGGGCAGGATGTTAAGTTTTGAACAGCTTTCCATTGATATTGCACAATTTCGCTGGTTGGGAAAACGAAATTGGCAACCGTTGCTAAAATCAATCTCTCTGGATATTAAACCGGGTAAAATGTTGGCATTAGTGGGAGGAAGTGGTGAAGGTAAAAGTTTGCTATTACAAAGTGCATTAGGGCTTTTACCTGCCAATATGCGTGTACGAGGTTCGATTAAACTTAATGGTCACGCATTAAGTGAGCGAGAACTGATTGCTTATCGAGGAAATACTTTCTGCTATATTCCTCAGGGCGTCACTGCACTTAATCCTTTGATTTGTATCGGTGATCAACTCAGTCGCTCCGCGCGTTTAAGTGGTGCAGACGTTACGTCAGATGATATTGTGCAGCAATTGGGTCTGTATCATCTTTCTGGATCGTTAGTTAAAACGTATCCAGCCAAACTGTCTGGTGGAATGGCAAAACGCGTATTAGCCTGTAATGCAACACTTTCTAATGCACAATATATTCTGGCTGATGAAATTACCTCATGGCTTGATGATGAAC
Source organism: Proteus sp. TJ1640 (assembly GCF_003144445.1). Taxonomy (NCBI): domain Bacteria; kingdom Pseudomonadati; phylum Pseudomonadota; class Gammaproteobacteria; order Enterobacterales; family Morganellaceae; genus Proteus; species Proteus sp. TJ1640. The sequence continues at coordinate 222,636 of NZ_PENY01000022.1, read as the reverse complement.
ATGCCTGTTTGTTATTAGGGCACTTAAGAGAATTATGTAATCAAGGTAAATCAGTGCTTTGGGTTACACATGATTTAGCCTTAGCAGCACGATTTGCGGATACAATAGCCGTGCTTAATCAGGGGGAGGTTAACGAAATTATCCCTGCTAATGTGCTTAATCGTCATGAAGGTAGTGAGTGGTTGAAGACACTCTGGAATGCATTACCTGAACAACAATTTATAAATACCAAAGAAGCATCACTTAATTCATTATAATATGGTGTTCTTAAGTCTTATTTTTATACATTTTATTTGTTATTTCTGGAGTTATCTTTATGCCACTTTTAGAGTTAAAACAATTATCTGTGGAGCAAGCAGGTAAGGTGTTATGGCAAGCTCTCTCCTTTTCGTTAGATGCGGGAGAGCGACTCGGTATTTCAGCACCAAGTGGTACAGGGAAAACGACATTAGGTCGTGTTTTAGCGCAGTGGCAAGCACCAACTCAAGGTTCAATTCTTATTAATGGTAACCCATTGTCTAAAAAGGGTTATTGTCCCATTCAATTAGTTCCTCAACATCCTGATAAATGTTTTAATCCTTTTCGTTCGACAGGTGATAGTGTCCGTGATGCATGGCACCCTGATGATAGTTGGTTAGAAAAGTTAAAAATAAAATCAGAGTGGCTAACTCGTAGGCCTAATGAATTATCCGGTGGTGAATTAGCGCGTATTGCCTTATTAAGGGCGCTCGATCCGCGTACTCAACTATTAATTGCGGATGAAGTCACGGCGCAATTAGATGCGCAAACCCAAGCTGATATTTGGAAAGTTTTAATCGATGAAAGTCAAAAAAGACCTTTAAGCTTGATTATCTTTAGCCACAACAAAGCACTACTTGAAAAGGTTTCGACTAAAGTATGGTGGGTGGATAAAGAAGAACATTTCTACGGTTAGAATAGATAATTATTAAGCTTAATAAAAAAAGCTTCCTATATTTTTATAGGAAGCCAAATAATACTGCTAAAGTTAACCCCAAATATAATAACAAGGAATTAGAAGCGATAAGTGTAGCTTACGCCAAACTGCATATCGTGATTGCGATAAGTGGTCATTTCCCAATCTGCTGATGTATTAACAGAAGATTGTTTATCTAATTGATAAGTCAATCCTACTTTGGCAAATGGACGTTGTTTTAACTGCTTTTTATTTTCTGAATAATCAATGTGTTGCTGACCTAAATAATCAATATGGCTACGGAAATCACCTTGATGGTGTGATAAATTCCACAATAAGCCCGCTTTAGTATTCAATATGAAAGATGAACCTAATAAGTAGTCCATACCTAGTCCCATTTTGGCTAATAGTGAGTGCGTTTTAAGTGCATCGTAATGTGCTGCAAATTGTGCATTTTGAGTTTCACTATATGCTGAACGAGAAACTTGGTTAAATGTTAGTCCAATAAATGGGGTAAGCATTAAATCATCTGCCAATGAATAAGGATAATAACTTTGTAAATCAATATGATATCCAGAGATCCTAGCGTTGCCTTTACCGGCTTCTGTATCTTCTAATACTTGTCTTTCGATGGATATTTTACGATTTAAGTAAGCACCTTTTAGCGACAGGTGTAATGCATTGCTCTTTAACTCAGGATTGAGTGATGGTATTAAATCTAAGCTAAAACCGATTAAAGGTAATGCATAACCTTGATATTGATAGCCTTTAGGTAATGAGGAATAGACATCAGTATCAATGGCAAGTCCGATAACCAATGGAATATGGTTAACATCAAAACGATAGGCTCCACTTAACCCAGTTTGGGTTGCATTAGCTTTATTTACGTTTTGATAGTGTGCAAAACCACTGATACAGGCTTTTTCAGTACCAACAGAGCAAGTTGCAGAAGCTAAATAATGCAGTTGCCCTTGCTGCATATCCATAAGCTTATAGCCATTTTCAGCCATCAATTGCATTGATTTATAGGTATTTTCAATGTCGATAGGTCTGCTGATAGTAATCGATGGTTTTGCCGTTTCTTTCTCTTTTGCCTTCTCTTTAGCGCGCTGTGCTAGTTCATCTTCTACAGGGGTAAGTTCTTTAGCTTCAGCATCTGCTTTGGCTTTATCGGCTTGCTCTTTGTCTAAGCGCGCTTGCTCAGCTTTAGCTTTATCGGCTTGCTCTTTGTCTAAGCGCGCTTGCTCAGCTTTAACTTTATCGGCTTGCTCTTTGTCTAAGCGCGCTTGCTCAGCTTTAACTTTATCGGCTTGCTCTTTGGCTAAGCGCTGTTGCTCAGCTTTAGCTTTATCAGCTTGCTCTTTGGCTAAGCGTTCTTGCTCAGCTTTAGCTTTATCAGCTTGCTCTTTGGCTAAGCGTTCTTGCTCAGCTTTAGCTTTATCGGCTTGCTCTTTGGCTAAACGCTCTTGCTCTGTTTTGGCTTTATCGGCTTGCTCTTTGGCTAAGCGCTGTTGCTCTGCTTTGGCTTTATCAGCTTGCTCTTTAGCTAAGCGTTCTTGCTCAGCTTTAGCTTTATCGGCTTGCTCTTTGGCTAAACGCTCTTGCTCTGTTTTGGCTTTATCGGCTTGCTCTTTGGCTAAGCGCTGTTGCTCTGCTTTGGCTTTATCAGCTTGCTCTTTAGCTAAGCGTTCTTGCTCAGCTTTAGCTTTATCGGCTTGCTCTTTGGCTAAACGCTCTTGCTCTGTTTTGGCTTTATCGGCTTGCTCTTTGGCTAAGCGCTGTTGCTCTGCTTTGGCTTTATCAGCTTGCTCTTTAGCTAAGCGTTCTTGCTCAGCTTTAGCTTTATCGGCTTGCTCTTTGGCTAAACGCTCTTGCTCTGTTTTGGCTTTATCGGCTTGCTCTTTGTCTAAGCGCGCTTGCTCAGCTTTGGCTTTATCGGCTTGCTCTTTGGCTAAGCGTTCTTGCTCAGCTTTAGCTTTATCGGCTTGCTCTTTAGCTAAGCGCTCTTGCTCAGCGATATCATCTTTTGTATTCGGTTCGATATTAATGGTTTGCTTATCTTTTTGTAACTCAGCCAGTATTTGTTGGTTTTTTTTGTGTTCATAGCTAACAATCTGTAAGTTACGGCCTATTTGGCTGTTATTTAATTCTGATATTTCCTCTTGTAAATTATTTTTTTTTGCGCTATAAAACTTTACATCATTATCATATTCATTATATTTATGTGAATATTTCCTCCAACTTTCATCACTCAGATCGTCCATGAGTTTATCTATTCTTTCTTTATTTTCTATGGCTTCATTATGTTTTTTAATTGTATCTTGCAGTTGATTTTCTAAACCAATAAACAAACGATCATATTCCGTTTGGGCTGTATTTAGTCTTATTTCTGTTGTATTAAAATGATCTTGTGCAGATTTAATATCCTTTTTCGCTAAAATAGTATCTAAGAATATATTAATTTTTTCTTTTTCTTGTTCTATTGTGTTGATTTTCTTTTTATCTAAATGCCAAGCGACCGCATACCATTTATCATTCTCTTTTTTAGAGGTTCCAAAAATAGTATTACCATCTTTAGAGATAGAGTGTGCTTCTGATTCTTCGTGTTTATTGTGATTTGAAATTTGAAAATTTGGTAATAAAATAGAACGATTATCTTTAATAAAGTATACAAAAGCCTTTCTAGGATGTTGTAATAAATGTAATTCTCCTATTTCACTTGAATTACCATCACCGTATTCGGCCCATCCAACAAAAAAATCACCTTTTTCTGAAATAGCTGTTGCTTCTGAATTATAGTAATTAATGCTACTATTAATTCGAGGGATTTTAAATTTATCGTTATTTTGAGTGTTTGGATTGTAAATGAAAGCTTGCCGAATTAATCTCTCATTAATTTCCTCTCTGCGCTTAACAAGTGATTCTACCCAGCCTACGGCAATATCATTTTTAGAAAAATGATTTATTTTTGATGAGCCATACTCTGAGTTTGAAAGCAATTCAATCTTATTTTTTTCTTTGTCATAAATGAAAGCTAATCTTATATAGGGTGAGTTTTGATTATCTCTTTGTTGTGTACCATAAATATATTTTCCACTATAAGAGATACCCATAATATTAGGGCTTTGGTCTAAGGGGTAATTATTGAATATACTTAAATCATTAAATGAAATAAATCTATTTTTTTCAATGTGATTTTTTAATTCAGTATTATCTATATCACTCAATGGAACTGTTTTTTTATTCTTATTATCAAAGATAAAAAATTTTTTTTCATTTATTGGGCGATAGTGTAGCTGAGGATTTTTATCTTCAGAGTAAAGGCTAAATAAGCCATCTTCTGTAGTAAGATAATAGTTGTCATCAATAAAGTAATTAATATTATTTTTATTATTGAATAAAGTTATTTCTTTTAAATAAATATCATACACAAAAAATATACCAATATTATTATTTTTATGTTTACCATGAGCTGTTAAGTAACGACCATTCTCAGAAAGAGAGAGCGTTTTAATATTATTAAAACCGTTTATTTCTAATGGATTAAAGCTTTTGCCTAAGTCGTGACTTATATTAATTTTATTATTATCAAAAACTATTATTGTATTTTGGTATTTAGATGTTAAAATTACGGGGATATTTCTTGTTTCCATTCTACCATGAATATGTTTGTTATTTGGATACTCTTTAAGTGAAAGCCGATCAATAAATTGGAATTCGAATTTGTTTTTTTCTGTTTCGATTAATTCTTTTGGAGAGTCTACGGCATAGCTATATGTCGAGTTAATTATTATTGAAGCAATAATTGATAGTTTTATTTTTGGTTGACTTATAAGCATAAATTATTATTCCATGTGTATTGGCAGGTTTTTTTGAAGACTAATTTGATATTCTTTTTCTGTCAATATAAATGGATTTTATTTTAAAATGCATTGCTAATTATGTTTATTATAATTGAAAATTGTTATTTTAAGTTTTTATTTATTATAATTATGAATATATATCTGGTATTTTAATATTGATAATGCCTCTTTTATTTAATTCTTTTTTAAATAAATCAATGTGTTGTTTTTGTGCTGCTCTCCAATTACTCGCCTTACCATATACACCATGTTGATGAAAGGCATTAATTCTTACTAATATCGATTCTCCTAGTGAATTAATAAACTGAGAAAGTAATCCAATATTTTCTAAGTAATCTGTTTTTTCTGGAATATATAAAAGGCGTAATTCTGTAAGTAAATTATTGTTCGCGAGCCATTTAATTGATTCTTTAATACGTTGATTACCTCGACCAGTTAAATAAATATGTGATTCTTCATGCCAACTTTTTAAATCGATCATAGCACCATCCATATAGGGGGCAATTTTCTGCCAACCATTAATTGATAATGTGCCATTACTATCAATTAAACAGGAGAGGTGTTTCAGATCGGGTGCTTCTTTGATTGCTTTAAAATAATCAATCAAAAAAGGCAGTTGTAACGTAGATTCACCACCACTGATGGTGACACCATTAATAAATGCTGCATATTTGCGTGTAAGAGCCATTAGTTCATCAACAGTATAGGTTAATGTCATCGGGCTTGATTGTCGTGGGCATTGTTGAATACAGGTATCACACTGTTCACAGCTTGTACTATTCCAACTTATCTTACCATTTTGTAATGAAAGCGCTTGCTGTGGGCAAGTCGCAATGCAGTCACCGCAACTGTCACAGATCCCCATAGTGTAGGGATTGTGACAATTTTTACACCGCAAATTACACCCTTGCAGGAAGATGGCCAGACGATTGCCTGGCCCATCTACACAAGAGAAGGGGAGTATCTTATTTATCGAAACGCATCTGCTGTTCATAACTGATAACTCTAGGTTTACGTTCAGCGATATGACAGTTTGCTGTGGCTTCATCACCTAACCAAGTGGTATTAAGGCGGGAGCCTTCTTCTTTGTATTTTTTTAAATCAGATAAACGCACCATATAACCAGTAACACGCACTAAATCATTACCCCCTACGTTGGCAGTAAATTCTCTTAATCCGGAGGAAAATGCCCCTAAGCAGAGTTGCATTAACGCATCAGGATTTTGTTTGATGGTTTCATCAACAGTCAAAATATCGCTGATCCCTGAGGTATAAAATTGATGGTGAGGAGCAACCGTCATTAAATGGGTAACAGGATCTGGCTCTTTACCATAAGGAATGCGAGTCGCAGGAGTTGTGCCAATATCAGAACTAATACCTGATTGTGCATGTAACATGGCTCGATGCTTCCAACCATATTTAACAGGTGTATCAGCGACAAATTGTGCCAGTTTTTCGCTGATCATATAGCTAAGTTTGTTGGCAGATTCATTATCACCATAAGCAGCTTGCTTACCTTCTTTTTCAAGTAGAAGTGCTACGGCTTCTGCCATGCCATAAATACCAAACATGGGCGCGAAACGATTAGGTGAGATCAAACCTTCTTCTACTAAGAAACTTTGTTGAAAGAAGTTCGATTTTTCATAGAGATATTCACAACGTGCATCAATAATCTCTATCTGTTTCTGCATATAAAATGGCAAAACCTGAGTTAGAAAATCTTGGCTATCTTGGCTACGTTTAGCGACTTCTTTAAGGTTAATCCGTACTAAAGTGCTACCGCCACCACTTTGCGGCAGAGAGTTATAACAACTGACAATTCCGTATTCATCTTTTCCAAATACCGCATCTTGCAAAATACCGTTAGCAATATGAGGCTTACTGCTGTGGCAAATATTGGTGATGGCTTGGTGAAGTAGGTTTGTTGGTGTTGAATTCGCATCATAAATAAAGGTGAGATTAGGTGCGACTTGCTGAAGTTCAACATCCACTTTAAGAATTAAACGTGTAAGAACAGAGTCTTCAGGGCCAATATTGGCGTGCATAAAAGCATCGGGTAGTGTTCTATCGAGATAACGCCAGAAGCGTTTTAATTTAGGGTAAAGCTGTTCTTCGGTTAGCTCGCCGACATAAGGCAGTAAAATTTTATCAATACGCCCTAAATAAACAGGCATAGAAGTTACAGAAGGAACATGGTGATAAAGGATAGTCAGCATGTTTAAGGCGTCGTCAAAATCTTGCGCAGGTTCGAGTTCTAAATAGCGAGAGCCCTGTGCTAAAAACTTCGCGTAATCAGGCAGGACATAACGTGGTTTATAAGGGGCATGACCTTCATACATATCACAGATAACCCGTTCATTAAGCGCTTTAGCTGCATCTTCAGGTAGAGACGGATAAGGCAACATATTCTCAGCTTCTAACGCCAGAAAATGACGTTTTTGTTCTGGGGAAAGGGTTGGGTTTTCTACGATTTGTCGACAACGTTGGATAGCAGATTGTTCAGTCATAACCACCTCAGTACTCAAAGAGCCAGAAAAAGATTTAAAACTTATCTTTTTAGGTTAATGACTTGGTCAGAATTTACCGTGACTTTAAACAAAACCCCCTTAAAGATTAAGGAAATAGCACAAAAATACGCATAAATTAGATATATCTAAATAAGTAAATAGAAAAAAGTGAGCTTAGTTAATTATTCACTAAACTCACTGAATAGTTTGCTAAAAAATAAGAATTTATATTTTATCTATTTTATTGTCAGTGTCGTTATTTTCCTCTTTGACACCCTCTTTTGATTCATTTTCTTCATCATTTTCATCCGGGCTTTCTTTATCTTCCCCTTTTTCAGTACGAGGTGGTAAATTAGCTGTTAATAAATAAGGAGACTGTTGCCAATGAACGGGAGTTAGTTGAAGAAGGTTATGAGAAAGCAAAAAGCCAATCGCAAGTGCGACTAATAGCATGACTCGCAATAAATTAGTGGTGTTATCGACTTGGCTTGATTCAGTGATCAACTGGTGAGTATCTAATGTCAGCCTTAAAAATCCCTTCGGTTTATCTTTACCCGGTACAGGAACAACAAGTTGGTGATTAAACGAACCGCCACTCTTCTGTCCTTCTAGTGCTAATCGTTCTTTAACAGTGACATTTTCACCACTATGCGCTATTTGTGTTCCATCTTCTAAATAAAGGCTGGCATCAAGTACCCGACTATTGTGAGTGAGATGATTTAAATTAGCCATAATGAGGGGATTTACGTTATCTTTGCTACTGTCATCCAAATAAGTGGATAAAGAGAACGCAACTTGTTCTGCCAGCGTTTTTGCAAGCTCTTCAAACTGAGTAATACGGGCGTGTTGATTAGCACGGCTAAAATAAGACGCGCCTTGCATAAGAAATGCCAATAGTGCGATACAAATCAGTATAATCGCCGTTTTTTGTAGTTTGAATTTTAGTTTGTCTTTAAGCATGTTCATCCTTTTGCGTAAGCAAGTATGTGCATGTTGCCAGATGAGTCAGAGATAGAATAGGCTGAATAACGATTATTTTGTTCAGACAGGGGAAAACAGGAGAATAAGTATGTCAAATAGTCTGACCTATTGCTATTTACCGGATGAAATCCGTAAATGGCCAGGTCTGCCACTATCACTCAGTGGTGAAGAAGTCATGCCACTGGATTATCGTGCTGGCGATAGTGGGTGGTTACTTTATGGACGAGAACTCGATAAAAAAAGAATTAGCGAGTTTCAACATAAATTAGGCGTGGCAATTGTGGTGGTTTCTTCATGGCGTATTGATGATTACCAAGTGGTACGTATTGCCGGTAGCCTAACCCGTAGAATTCGCCGTTTATCTGATGAATGTGGCCTGGATGTCGTTCCATTAGGTGAAATCCCTCGCTTGCGTTCTCCTGGACTTTTAGTGATGGATATGGACTCAACGGCTATTCAAATTGAGTGTATTGATGAAATCGCCAAACTTGCGGGAGTGGGTGATAAAGTTGCGGCAATAACAGAACGCGCTATGCAAGGTGAAATGGATTTTAGTGAAAGCTTAAAACTCCGTGTTGCTGAACTGAAAGGTGCCGATGCTTCTATCTTGCAAAAAGTAATGGATGATTTACCTCTTATGCCGGGGCTAACGAGCTTAGTACGTAAACTTCAAGCGATGGACTGGCATATTGCTATTGCATCGGGTGGTTTTACGTATTTTGCTGATAATTTAAAACAAAAATTACGCTTAGTAGCTGCTGTTGCTAATCATCTTGAAATTAAAGATGGCAAACTGACAGGTAAGGTCAAAGGTACGATTGTTGATGCAAAATATAAAGCACAAGTGCTTGCGCGTTTAGCGAAAGATTTAGAGATCCCAATAGAGCAAACAATTGCCATTGGTGATGGTGCAAACGATCTTAAAATGCTGAGAAAGGCGGGGCTTGGCATTGCATATCATGCAAAACCGAAAGTGTATGCTCAAGCAAAAGTCGCTATTCGTCATGCTGATTTAATGGGTGTAATGTGTATTTTAAGTGGTGGTTTAAAACACGAAGAGCGCTAAGTGTGTTTTTCTAAAATCGTTATTGTTGGGAGAAAAGTGTGGCAAAAGCAGCAAAAAGAGCCTTTGTATGTAATGAATGTGGTGCAGATTATCCTCGTTGGCAAGGGCAATGCTCGGCTTGCCATGCGTGGAATACAATTACAGAAGTGCGCCTTGCCGCAACCTCTTCTTCCCGTAACGAGCGTTTCAGTGGCTTTGCGGGTGATGCAAAAGGTGCTAGCCGTGTTCAAAAGCTATCGGAAATTAGCCTTGAAGCATTACCCCGATTCTCAACAGGATTTAAAGAGTTTGACCGTGTATTAGGTGGTGGCGTTGTTCCCGGAAGTGCTATTTTAATCGGGGGAAGCCCCGGCGCAGGTAAGAGTACTTTATTACTACAGACTATGTGCCGTTTAGCTACTGAAATGAAAACGTTGTATGTCACGGGTGAAGAGTCGCTACAACAAGTTGCTATGCGCGCTCATCGATTAGGTTTACCGACAGCAGAACTGAATATGTTGTCAGAAACCAGCATTGAGCAAATCTGCTTAATTGCGTCACAAGAAAAGCCTAAATTGATGGTGATTGACTCTATTCAAGTGATGCATATGGCGGATATTCAATCATCACCGGGCAGTGTTGCTCAAGTGCGTGAAACGGCTGCTTATCTAACTCGTTTCGCTAAAACCAATGATGTTGCCATTATTATGGTAGGCCATGTGACAAAAGATGGCACATTGGCAGGGCCTAAAGTACTGGAACACTGTATTGACTGTTCTGTTATGTTGGATGGTGAGACAGACTCCCGTTTCCGTACTTTACGCAGTCATAAAAACCGTTTTGGTGCCGTTAATGAATTAGGTGTTTTTGCCATGACGGAGCAAGGATTACGAGAAGTGAGTAATCCTTCTGCTATCTTTTTAAGCCGAGGAGATGAAATCACATCAGGCAGTTCTGTGATGGTGGTATGGGAAGGAACAAGGCCTTTGCTGGTGGAGATACAAGCCTTAGTTGATCATTCAATGTTGTCGAATCCTCGGCGTGTTGCGGTAGGATTAGAGCAAAATCGTCTTGCTATTCTACTTGCCGTTTTACATCGCCATGGCGGATTACAAATGTCTGATCAAGACGTTTTTGTCAATGTGGTGGGAGGGGTTAAAGTCACAGAAACCAGTGCTGATTTAGCCTTGTTATTATCATTAGTATCAAGTTTTCGTAATCGTCCTTTACCGCGTGATTTAGTGATATTTGGTGAAGTTGGCCTTGCGGGAGAAATTCGGCCTGTACCGAGTGGACAAGAGCGTATTGCAGAAGCAGCAAAACATGGATTTAAACGGGCGATTGTACCGAGTGCGAATATGCCGAAAAAAAATCCTCCTGATATGAAAGTGTATGGTGTGAAGAAGCTGTCAGATGCATTATCTGTTCTTGATGATTTAGAAGATTTCTAAAGGAGCTAATTATGGGACCTTTTGATTATATCAAACAGGCTATCAGAAAAAATGGATATACATTACAACAAGTTGCTGATGAAAGTGATATGACGAAAGGCTATCTTAGCCAATTGATTAATAATAAAATCAAGAGCCCCAGTGCGCAAAAAATGTCAGCGTTACACCAATTCTTGGGGTTAGAATACCCAGTGAAAAAGAAAACCATCGGTGTGATTTTCGGCAAATTTTATCCACTCCATACAGGGCATATTTATTTAATTCAACGCGCTTGTAGTCAAGTGGATGAATTACATGTCATTTTGTGTCATGACGAGCCTCGTGATAAAAACTTATTTATCAATAGTGCGATGTCACAACAACCGACTGTCAGTGACAGATTACGTTGGTTATTACAAACCTTTAAATATCAAAAAAATATTCGTATTCATGAGTTTGATGAGCACGGAATTGAACCACAACCCCATGGTTGGGAAATGTGGAGTGAAGGGATCAAAGCGTTTTTGCACGAAAAGCAGATAACCCCTGATTTTATCTATACCAGTGAACGAGAAGATTCAGAACAATATAATGCTTTCTTGGGTATTGAAACGGTATTGATTGATCCTGAACGTTCCTTTATGAATATTAGTGGTAGCCAAATCCGCCAAGCACCTTTTAAATATTGGGAATATATTCCAACAGAAGTTAAACCCTTCTTTGTGCGTACCGTGGCTATTTTAGGCGGTGAATCTAGCGGTAAATCAACACTAGTCAATAAGCTTGCCAATATCTTCAATACAACCAGTGCATGGGAGTATGGTCGCGATTATGTTTTCTCTCATTTAGGTGGAGACGAGATGGCATTACAATATTCGGACTACGATAAAATCGCATTGGGACATGCTCAATATATTGATTTTGCTGTTAAATATGCCAATAAAGTAGCTTTTGTTGATACGGACTTTGTCACAACGCAGGCATTTTGTTTACGTTATGAAGGTAAAGAGCACCCCTTTGTTCAAGCTTTGATTGATGAATACCGTTTTGATTTAGTTATCTTGCTAGAAAATAACACGCCATGGGTAGCTGATGGTTTGCGTAGTTTAGGCAGTGATAAAGATCGTCGTCGTTTCCAAACTTTACTGATGGAAATGTTAGATAAAAACAATATTGAGTATATTAAAGTTAACTCACCTGATTATGACGAGCGCTTCTTAAGTTGCGTCGAATTAGTCAGAGAATTATTAATGATGCAATCAAAACATATTGAGTAACGTTATGATTAAAAACGCCATTAGTGGCGTTTTTACATTAAAGAATTAACTTAAATGCAAGCTTCTCACTTTCTACTAAAGAATAAAGTGTTTTTATTCTTTATCACTGATGAGCTATCAGAACAAAATTACTTACTAAAAGATAAAAATACATAAAGAAATCTGTCAAATAAGCTATTTACCTAATAATGCTATTATTTTTCAATAAGGTGAGAAAGGTTACTGAAAATTAATGCGGAGATCTTTATTATAAATATTAGGTATAGATTTATCGGTGTGTATTTCTTTTACCATTAGGTGTGAGGAGTCACACTCTCTATCTTCATTCGCTCAGGTGAAGAAGCAGACTATTTTTCGTAAAAGGACAAGATAATGGCGCAACCTTCCCGTGTTTCACATCGTATTAAGAAAACGGTCATTTCGTTAGCGATTGCTGCTTTAGGTTTTACCGTTTCATCAACTGCATTGTCTTACCAAAAAGTGCATCAGCCAGATAATAGTTATCAGCAATATGTTTCTCAGCGTCAAACCGTTGATAGCTTGATCCAAGATGCGTTAGATGCCTTTAAATCTCCGGCACGAGTGTCAGATGCAGGGTTCACGGGGAAATTGCCATCCAATATGGAAATTGTGGCGCAAAAACTGCAACAAGCTTATAAATTAGAACCTTACCGCCTCGATTTATTATTTAGCACCGCGAGTGCTTATATCTATAACAATGATGTTCCTCGCGCGATTACTATTTATAAACAAATTTTAGAAGCCGCTCCTGATGATATTGATGCGCTAATTTATGTCACTTCATGGACTCGTTTTGAAGGAAAAGACAAAGAAAGTGAAGCGTATTTCAATAAATTGAAATCATTAAATCCAGCTAAAGCTGAAGAGATTAATCGCTTTTTCGCAGAGATTGACCGCGTCAGTAAAATGCCTTTAAGTGATAAATTGACACCGGCAGATTTGGCAAAACTAAATAAAACCAAAGATAACAACGCGATTGTGACATTGGGTTATGCCTTAAATCCCGATGGCACAATGAATAAGATTTTAATTGAACGCTTAAATAAAACCTTAGAAGTGGCTAAACAATTACCTGATGCCATGATTGTCGTTACGGGAGGTGTGCCGAAAGCACATCAAACGGAAGGCAAATTAATGGCGGATTGGTTGGTGAAAAACGGTATTGCACCGGAACGTATTTTCCAAGAAAACTACGCACGTACAACTGTCGAAAATGCGTTATTTAGTCGTTATGCTTTAACCAAGCATCGTATTAAAACAGCAGTGATTATTAGCTCTGGTAGTCATGTTCGTCGTGCTGATGCGATTTTCACTATCGCGAGTTGGCAAAGTGGCCCAAGTGATATCTCTTACCTAACAGTTGTCGCACCTGATAAGCCATTAGCGGAATTACAAAAAGCCAGTAAATCAGATATACAGGGTATTTATCGTGATGGCTTAAAAGCGTTAGGATTATGGAGTTTCCGTAGTTATCCATTAGAAGAGCGTTGATTTAATATTGCATTATAAAAAAGCTCAAATAATTTATTTGAGCTTTTTTATTTGATGCGAAAAATAGTTTTGATGATATGTAGCAATTTTACCTTTTTACTTATTGTAATGATAACAATTATCATTACTATTGTTTCTCACAATAGTTCATAACGAGAATAATATAGTGAGAATTCCTCTGATGATATGTGCACTAATGGCATCCTTTCCTAGTTTTGCTAATTGTTTATCTGTAACAGAAGGTAATGAAATAACAGGCCAGTTTGATAACAATACGGTGTGTTTTGCTACTCATTTAGAGCGCGAACGTTATGTTGAATTAAACGTAAAAGGCATACAAAATCTACGGTTAGAGACACAATATGGCACTCATATTCGTAGCTTATTGAAAGATGTTCCCGCTGATGGACAACAAAAAATCCGTTTTTTATTGCCTAAAACGTCTAGTTATCAATTGGTTGCACAAGGTGAGAAGGGGAAGTCATGGCAACTCATGCTAACAACACAACCTTATCAACCTTTAGATAAAGATGCCGGTATTGCACTAACTAGCCCTCGTTTACAAACGCTCGCTAAACAACTTGATCAAAAAAATATTCAGGCGTTTTGGCAACAAATACGTCAGGAAGGGACTCCTCTGATTGAGTCTTATGATAGTGGTAAAAAGCGAGTCACTTTTCTATGGCAAGGTGCCAAAAAGAATGTTTATTTATTGGGATCACCCGATGGTAATCATGATCCGTTAACACGTTTAGCCAATAGTGATATTTGGTATCGTAGTTATATCGTGCCTAACGACACATTAATGCAATATAAATTAGCGCCTGATGTACCTGTTATTGAAAATTCAGCGCCTTTTGAACAACGCCGCGCGATTTTAACCACAGCACAAGCCGATCCATTTAATTCCCAAAATTCACCAAGTCAATCTGAGGATATCTATAATCACTTTTCTCTATTGTCGTTAGACAGTAAGCGTGAATGCCAGTTGCCTGATATTCTTGATAGAACCATGAAGGGTAAGACAGAGATTGTTCGCTTTCACAGTGAGATCTTAAATAATGATCGTGAAATAGCACTTTACCGGCCAGCCCAAAAAATGGAAACACCACGGATCCTCGTATTATTTGATGGTCAAATTTATCGTCGCCAATATGGTATTGATAAGTTTTTTGATAAACAGATAGAGGAAGGGAAATTGGCACCGATGATGATCCTATTTGTTGATAGTATTGATAGCGATCGCCGTAGTGTTGAATTACCACCAAATCCTGATTTTTACCGTTTCTTGGCAGATGAATTATTTGTTTGGCTAGAAAAAGAGAAAGGTATTCACATATCAGCAGAAGAAACGATTGTATCAGGCTCAAGTTATGGAGGATTAGCGTCTTCATGGGTTGCATTTAATCGCCCAGATCGCTTTGGTAAAGTGCTGAGTATGTCCGGCTCTTATTGGTGGGCGCCTGAAAATGAAGAGCCTGAATGGCTTATTCGACAATTTGAGCAAGCAGATAAAAAGCCATTACAGTTTTTCTTAGAAGCAGGGCTATTTGAAAGTCGTGGTGATAAAGGCGGGATTTTAAATAATAATCGCCACTTGAAACAGGTTTTAGAGCAAAAAGGCTATCCTGTTCAATCACTCGAAATGGCCAGTGGGCATGATTATATTTCTTGGTGTGAAACCCTGTATTTAGGGGCAAAAGCATTAACTCAAGAGAATGACGAGTTTAAGATCACGCCTTAACAATATGTTTTAATATAACAAAAGCTTATACACGTATTTGCAGTATAAGCTTTTTGTTTGTCATCAAGGTGTCATAAAGTTGTCATCGAAATCGCTTTTACCCTTCATTTCTCTGTCATTTAACTGCCGTAAGCTTTTCCTGACTTAAAACATTAACCCTGTTTTTTACTTTAGAGTGCAAGGAAAAAGCTATGTCTCATCGTTACCAACGTTCTATTTTATCCGTTATTGTAACAACGCTATTGGCTGGTGCGAGTTTCTCTTCTTTTGCAGCTCCCGTTGCTGCCGATGCAATTTTGGCACAAGATCGCGCAGCAAAAGGTAATATCACGGAATTTGGCGGTGCTCGCCGTATGACTCAAGATCAAACTGAGGCATTAAAAGCAACTTTAAATAATAATCAAGCGAAAAATGTGATCCTCTTTATTGGTGATGGTATGGGGGATTCTGAAATCACTGTTGCACGTAACTACGCTGAAGGTGCAGGTGGCTTTTTTAAAGGTATCGATGCGTTACCGATAACGGGTCAATACACACACTATTCATTAGATAGAAAAACACAAAAACCTAACTATGTAACAGATTCGGCAGCCTCAGCAACGGCATGGGCTTCTGGTGTGAAAACTTATAATGGTGCATTAGGGATTGATGTATTTGGTAAGGATCACCAAACCATTTTGGAATTAGCAAAAGCCAACGGAAAGGCAACAGGGAACGTGACTACATCTGAAATTCAAGATGCGACACCTGCCGCACTGTTTTCTCATGTCACTGGACGTAAATGCTATGGTCCAGTTGAAACCTTAGAAAAATGCTCAACTAATGCATTAGAAAATGGCGGCAAAGGTTCTATCTCTGAGCAACTATTAGTGACTCGTGCAGACGTTACATTAGGGGGCGGTGCAAAAAGTTTTGCTCAAACTGCCGCTGCGGGAGAATACAAAGGTAAAACGTTAGAGCAACAAGCTATCGAGCGTGGTTATCAAATCGTCAAAGATGCAAAATCGTTAGATGCAATTACTTTGGCAAATCAGGATAAGCCGGTATTAGGTTTGTTCCATGAAGGTAATATGGCCGTGGCGTGGGAAGGACCAAAAGCCACGTATCATGGTAATTTGAATAATCCACCATTAGAGTGCAAACCTAACTCTAAACTCGATCCAAATGCGCCAACACTGGCACAAATGACTAAAAAAGCGATCGATTTACTGAAAACTAATGAAAACGGTTTCTTCTTACAAGTCGAAAGTGCTTCTATTGATAAGCAAGATCATAATGCTAATCCTTGCGGACAAATCGGTGAAACTGTTGCGTTAGATGAAGCAGTACAAATCGGTTTAGATTTTGCTAAACAAAACGGCGACACTTTGATTATTGTTACCGCTGACCATGCGCATTCAAGCCAGATTATTGAAGCTGATGTGAAATCAAGTGGCTTAACACAAGCACTTATCACTAAAGATGGTGCGGTTATGGTGGTGAATTACGGTAACTCTGAAGAAGGATCTCAAGAGCATACTGGTGCGCAATTACGTGTTGCTGCTTATGGCCCGCATGCTGCGAATGTGGTCGGGTTAACTGACCAAACAGACTTGTTCTTCACAATGCGTGATGCAATGGGTCTGAAGTAAATTCCAGTTGAATTTATAGTCTGTCTGAACTTGTAGTCGAATTGCCTTACTAAATTGTTGTATTTTCGCGCGACTTAGAGAGATACCCTCTGGTCGCGTTTTTTTATTAAAAATTGAGCCTATTTAAAATAAAATGATAATAAATCAATAGGTTATTTATAGGCTGATTTTGAAAGTGACACATTTTCTGTTATAATTAACAGAATTCACAAATTAATCTATGTAATATTCTCAATTTCTCCATTGATTATTGCACTTAAGTTGCAATATCTTTTTGCCTAGTCACCTTATGTGTTATTAAGGCATTACCAATAAAAATCTTTTCTCAGATGTATCTGCTCATGGTCTTTCTCTTTTTATGAGATTGAAGGAGAACAGAGTCAAACAAACAACGATAAAAATAAGGTTATTATTTCTATGCTGACACTGCTTCATTTACTCTCATCAGTTGCGCTTCTTGTCTGGGGAACACATATTGTTCGTACAGGCATTATGCGCGTCTTTGGCTCTGATTTACGCCGAATTTTAGGTAAAAGTATTAATAAAAAATCCAACGCTTTCCTTGCAGGTCTTGGGGTAACGGCATTAGTCCAAAGCAGTAATGCGACGGCGCTTTTGGTTATCTCTTTTGTGACGCAAGGACTTATTTCGATTACACCTGCACTTGTTATTATGTTAGGTGCGGATGTAGGTACGGCACTTATGGCACGAGTGCTGACGTTTGATCTCTCTTGGTTATCTCCACTTCTTATTCTTGTCGGGGTGATTACTTTTTTAAGTCGTAAAAAAGAGCGCGTCGGGCAACTTGGGCGAGTGGGAATTGGCCTTGGCTTAATTATTTTAGCTTTGCAATTGATAGTTACCTCAGCTGAGCCAATCACTCATGCCAGTGCGGTACAAGCTATCTTTACATCATTAAGTGGAGACACTGTTTTAGCTCTCTTAGTGGGCGCTCTGTTTGCCATGGTGAGTTATTCAAGCCTTGCGGCCGTGTTATTGACCGCGACATTGAGCGCAACTGGGCTAATGCCTTTGTATATCAGCTTATGCATTGTGATTGGCTCTAATATTGGCAGTGGCTTACTTGCGTTAATGAGTAGTCGGGGACAAAATATTGTTTCACGCCAAGTCGTATTAGGAAGTCTCTTCTTTAAATTAATTGGTGCATTATTGGTTTTACCTTGGATAACTATAATTGCAAATAAAATCCAGCAATATGGATTTTCACCGGCTGAAGTCGTTATCTATTTTCATGTTATTTATAATCTTGCACGCTGTGTATTGATGATCCCTTTTGTCGGCATAATGGCAAAATTATGTCAGCGACTTATTCCGGAATTACCAGCTACAGGATCGGAAGTTGCGCCTCGTTATTTGGATCAATCTGCTATTGATACTCCATCTTTAGCTATCGCTAATGCGGTGAGAGAATCACTACGATTAGGTGATGTTGTAGAACAAATGTTGCAACGTTTTACTGCATTAATGGAAGGTGATCGTCAGCAGAAAAGGGAAATTAGTCAGTTAGAAGAAGAGGTGGAGTTGCTCCATAGCAGCATTAAATTGTACATGGCGCAAATTCAACAGCATGATCTAGGTACGGAAGATTCCCGACGTTGGGCTGAAATTATTGATACAGCGATGAATTTACAACAATCATCCGCTATCATTGCGCGTATGTCGGCTGAAGTGGTGAGTAAAGGTTTAAATCACCACTTATTTTTATCGGAGGAAGGACGTCGTGAATTACAGACACTCCTTGAGCGTCTGCAAAGTAATCTGAATCTGGCGATGTCGGTATTTGTTTCCGGCAACATGGAACATGCTCGTAAGTTACGTCGAGCAAAACATCGTTTCCGTTTACTCAACCAACGTTACTCGTTTGCACATGTAGAACGTCTTCATTTGCATAATATGCAAAGCATTGAAACCAGTTCTTTGCATACCAGTTTGCTTGGTGATATGAAACGGTTGAATTCCTTATTCTGTGCGGTGGCTTATCACGCATTAGAAAAAAGTGAATCATCTTCAGAACAGGTTAATCATTAATAATGAAAAATAATATTCGTCAATTAACAAGAAATGAAATTCCGCAAGTATGGGAAATTGATAGAACGGAGCTTATTGAAAAGCTATATGTATTGAAAGAAGGAAAGTTGCTTTTATCAAAGCAGCGCTTTGATATGAAAGGTTGGCCAGAAGGTGAAGCAGAACATTACACCCCAGTTTTACTTGAAAGCTTTGATCGAGGAGCGCCTTTTTGGGGCATTTTTGAACATGATCGATTGGTTGCTGCGGCAAGTGTTGATCCGAAAAAGCGCGGTAAAAATGGTAGTCTGCTTCAACTCTCTTTTTTACATGTCAGCCACCTGCAACGTGGGCAAGGCTTAGCGCGAATATTATTTGATTATTGTGTGGAATATGCGAAGGAAAACGGTGCGGATGGATTATATATTTCATCAACACCTTCTGAAAACAGCGTGAATTTTTATCAGCATTTAGGGTGTCGTTTAATTGATATTCCTGATCCTGAACTTTATGAAAGAGAGCCAGAAGATATTCATATGGTCTTTTATTTTATAAAGCCAAATAACGCTTAATTTCGTTTATTAATAATATTATAAAATCAAACGCCTTTTCGTGAGAATGAGAAGGCGTTTTTTATGTTTTAGAAAATGCTTTAACCTTTTAAAAAATAAGGATATAGAGCGTTTTTTTTCTTTATATAAGTTGATTTAGTATTGGTGCTGTATATAATAATGAAAATCATTATCATTAATGGTGAGTTATTATGGCTAAATTAACACGTTTATCTTCAGTCGCTTCTTGGGCATCTCGTATCAGTTTATGGGAAATGTTAGCGGTTTCTTCTTTGCTTACCGTCATTATGCACTCGATTGCTGGAACATCTGCATTTACGTTAGTTTTAGTTGTTTCAATGCTGCTATCAACATTGATGTTATTCCATAAGAAATTGCAGATGTGGGTGATGATCCCGGCTGGTGTTGTGTTGACTTATAGCTTAATGACACTGTTAGTCACATATTCTGGATAATGAATAGAGAGCAATAAAGGATTATTAACTGGGGTTATCAAAGGAAAAGAAAGGTTTATTGAGTGGTGCGAAGAGGGGGACTTGAACCCCCACGTCCGTAAGAACACTAACACCTGAAGCTAGCGCGTCTACCAATTCCGCCATCCTCGCAGTCAGACAGAACGCGAATTCTATGCCAATTATTTTTGGCATCAATTATTTTTTATCAATAAATATCTTGGTGATGAAAAATAAAGCCCTGTCATAAATAACAGGGCTTGTGATTAGTCTTTCTTGGTGGCTTGGTAAACTTTGAATTTACCTGTTGATGCAAGCACTTCATGAGAGCCAAATACATGATCCAGGATATCTGGATAAGGGATAAACGAATTCGCTACAATGCGTAATTTACCGCCTTTTTTCAGATAATTTGGTGCAAGGCGAATAATATCTTCAGCAGCAGTATAGCTTGTACCTAAACCATCATGGAAAGGCGGGTTTGAGATTATCCAATCATAAGTTTCTTCAACGGCAGAATAGACATTACTCGCAATCACTCGGCCTTCTAATTCATTCACATTTAATGTCGCAATACTGGAAGAAATTGCCGCTGCATTTACATCACACAAGGTGAGTTTCAACATTGGGTTTTTCTTGCCTAAGACTGTAGCAAGAACGCCACAACCACATGCCATATCCAGTAAATCGCCAACCATTGCATCATCAAAAGTTGAAAGTAATAAACGGCTACCTTCATCTAATGCATTTTGGCTAAAGACACCCGGTAATGCCATTACGGTTAAGTCGTCATGGCGATAGGTTTGCCACCAGTTATTACGGTCAAACAGTGTTTGATATGTTTGAGTACCAAAAAATAAGCTACAACGGCGTGCAGAATCTATTTTTTTAAGTTTAGCGATGCCGTTCATTAATTCAGTGGCACTTTTAACACCGCTACGGTTTTCACCGACGATAAAAATTTCAGTACCCACTTGTAAGTTAGAGCAAAGGCTACGCAGTTGGAAAGTGGCTTCGTTTTTATTTTTAGGCCAAAAATAGATCAAGGTATTGCAATATTTCACAAAGGATTGATCTGCAACTAAACCGAAGAGTGCATTATCCCCCATTGATTTTAGTAATGGTAGCCACTGGTGATATTGGTTGGTATATGCTCTGACACTTTTTGCCTGAATTTGCGCCGCAAAAGTATCTTGAAGATCACCTGCAATAAGTACATGCCTGTCTGCGAAATGATCTAGGTGACGAAGAATAACTTCGCTAGCAGGGGACAGTGAGGACATTATGATTATTACTCCTTAAAAAACATGAGACGCATGATATCAGATATAAAGAAACCGACGCTATTTATTGGCGTAGTTTATGCCCTCTGATACTATGTACCGTTGTTCTACACTTGATAGGTAAACATAATGAGCCGTAAAGACAGAATGTTATCCCAACTTGGAATTCGTCAGTGGGTACTTCATAAGCCTGCTGTGTTAAAAGGCGAGCATTCTGTTCAATTTCCGGATACAACACGTTTACTTATCATTACTGATGATACCGTTGATCTAAATAACGGGCTTTTCTCTGATATTTTTAGCGCCATGGGGATAGATAAAGACGAAATCTATTGTATTACAACAGATGATGTGAGCATGCTCACAGAATCATTCAATCTTCCCTGCTGGTTATTAGGCACTGATCTCATACTTCCCTCTGAATATACTTCTCTGAGAAGCCCTTCATTACATCAGTTATATTTTGATGCTGATGCAAAACGCGATCTTTGGAAACAAATTTATCAATATGAAGACCATTTCACTCTTAAACCCTGCTGATTTACCTTTAGCATGGGAAATTGAAAAATTAAGTCATTCATTCCCTTGGAGTGAAGAAACATTTTATAGTAACCAAGGTAGTCATTATTTTAATCTGAAAATTTGCATTGATAATATTATTGTAGGTTTTGCAATTACGCAATTAATATTAGATGAGGCAACACTTTTTAATATCGCAATCCATCCTGATTATCAGGGGAAAGGTTACGGTAAAGCACTTTTATTGGAACTGATTGAAACACTTGAGAAAAAAAATATTACTACCTTATGGTTAGAGGTGCGAGAATCTAATGAAAAAGCATTCAATCTCTATGAATCTATAGGATTTAATTTCGTTTCAAAACGCAAAAACTATTACCCAACGAAGACGGGAAATGAAGATGCGATTATCATGGCTTATCCTATTTCTTTCTAATTAAATCTTTATTTAAGTTAAATTTAAAACGCCTTCTATTAGGCGTTTTTTGTTTTATTTGAAGAATGATAATTTTATTTTTTCATTATTTTTATTTGAAATTTATCTTTATTTTTACTTAATGTAAATTTATCAAGTTAATTTCACTTTTGTCATTGTTAAATTTTAAAACGTCAGGTGATTATAACGGTGTTAAAAAGGTGAATAATATTTAAAAGAAGTAGTTGAGTATTTGCTTTTATTTTAAATAAAGTGATTAGTCTCTAAATATAGACAAAATTAAATCTAAATGAAGGTATGTTTATTTAGATCCTTATATTCAATCCTGGACCGAAAATAAATAGGCTAACGCTTTGCTTTATTGTTAGCTCATAAAGGTAGCTTGTAGAATTTTTAGTAAACATAGGTATGCTGAGCGTATCAATGAAAACAATGTTGCTCTATAAGGCAGTAGGTACGATTAATTTTTTCAAACACTAGGCATCACTCCCTCAAGTAGATAAAATAGTAACCATTGATTGTTTATACAGACAAGATAGGCGAAAATAAGCGCCAATTAAGATTAACTTACGGGTTGAATGTTTTTATAGTCACGTTAATTATTACTTATAGCAATATATCAGTGTCTTACATTCACTCGTCTATCAACCAGAAGATCACCATTGATGTCTAATCCTATTTTTCAGCAAGAAGTTGCTCGTCGTAGAACTTTTGCCATTATTTCCCACCCCGATGCGGGTAAAACAACCATCACTGAAAAAGTGTTGTTATTCGGACAAGCAATTCAACGTGCAGGAACCGTAAAAGGCCGTGGTTCAAATCAGCATGCAAAGTCTGACTGGATGGAAATGGAAAAACAACGTGGTATTTCTATTACAACCTCAGTTATGCAGTTCCCTTATGCGGATTGTCTAGTTAACTTATTAGATACCCCAGGGCACGAAGACTTCTCTGAAGATACTTATCGTACTTTAACTGCAGTTGACTGCTGTTTAATGGTTATTGACTCTTCTAAAGGGGTCGAAGATCGTACTCGTAAATTAATGGAAGTCACACGTTTACGTGATACCCCAATTCTGACTTTTATGAATAAACTTGACCGTGATATTCGTGATCCAATGGAAGTCATGGATGAAGTTGAAACAGAATTAAAAATTGCGTGTAGTCCGATTACTTGGCCTATTGGTTGCGGAAAACTCTTCAAAGGGGTTTATCATATTCTGAAAGATGAAACTTATCTTTATCAAACTGGTCAAGGCCACACTATTCAGGATTCTCGTGTTATCAAAGGGTTAGATAACCCAGAGCTTGATGAAGCGATAGGTGACGATTTAGCAAGTCAATTACGTGATGAATTAGAGTTAGTATTAGGTGCTTCTCACGAATTTGATCATGAGGCATTTTTAGCAGGCGAATTAACCCCAGTGTTCTTTGGTACTGCATTAGGTAACTTTGGTGTTAACCATATGCTTGATGGCCTTGTAAAATGGGCGCCAGCACCAATGCCTCGTCAAACTGATATACGAGAAGTTACTGCTTCTGAAGAAACGTTCACCGGTTTCGTCTTCAAGATCCAAGCCAATATGGATCCTAAGCACCGCGACCGTGTTGCATTTCTACGTGTTGTATCTGGTATGTATGATAAAGGTATGAAGTTACACCAAGTTCGAATTAAAAAAGATGTGGTGATTTCTGATGCATTAACCTTTATGGCAGGCGATCGTTCTCACGTTGAACATGCTTATCCTGGCGATATTATTGGTCTTCATAACCACGGTACCATTCAGATTGGTGATACTTTTACTCAAGGTGAAATTCTGAAATTCACGGGTATTCCAAACTTTGCGCCAGAATTGTTCCGCCGTATTCGTTTACGTGATCCATTAAAACAGAAACAGTTACTTAAAGGATTGGTGCAGTTATCAGAAGAAGGTGCTGTACAAGTCTTTAGACCACTGGCAAATAACGATTTAATCGTCGGCGCGGTCGGTGTACTTCAGTTTGATGTGGTTGTTGCAAGACTTAAGAGTGAATATAACGTTGAGGCGATTTATGAATCCGTTAACGTTTCAACGGCACGCTGGGTTGAATGTAATAACGAGAAAAAACTCGAAGAGTTTAAACGTAAAAATGAACAAAACTTGGCACTTGATGGCAGCGATAACTTAACTTATATCGCACCAACGATGGTCAATTTGAATTTAACACGTGAGCGTTATCCTGATGTTGAGTTCCATCAGACCCGTGAGCACTAATTACTCGTCATACTTCAAGCTGCAACGTTGTTGACTACGTTCATTCGCACTAGTCACATACTTATGTATGTGACTAGCGACTCATTCACTTGTCGCCTAGTTGCAGCTTGAATTATTTAGAGTAATAGCATGTTCGTGCTGATGCTTAAAGTTGCCGCTTGAACTATTTAGAGTAATAGTATTCTCATGCTTATACTTAAAGTTGTCGCTTGAACTATTCAGAGTAATAGTATTCTCATGCTTATACTTAAAGTTGTCGCTTGAATTATTTAGAGTAAGAGTGTGTTCATACTTTGAACATTTAACTTAATGAAAAGGCTATGTTTTTTAATATAGCCTTATTTGTTGCTTCGCTTTATTGAGTCTTTATTCTTAATAAACCCATCGCTGTGAGAGACTCGATTTTCTTTGTTAAATATCCTCTGTATATCCCTAATATCCTACCGAAAAACCCTCCTTCATTTGGAATTACTCTTTTTTTTTTCTGTTAACATGATGCCTGTTTTTACACTTATTTATAAATATATGTAAAATTTTTTATAGATTTATTTTTCATTTTTAGAATAAAATTATTAGGATTAGTCTTTATTTGCTATTTTTTACTTTATTTAACTCGGATAGCTTATTAGTGTAATAGCTTAGATTGTTAAATTTTTGTAGTGCTTAATAAAAAGACAGACATTAAAACACACGTATATTTCCTATCTCAGTTATTGTGATTAGGGGGAGAGCAATGAAACAATATAAGACGCTAAAATTGGCGTTATTAATGTCAATCGGCTTAGCTTTTGTCAGTATGGGCGCGTCAGCTGAAACATCGTGGTATAGCGAGATTAATAAAAGTGGGAATAATACGGGTCACTATTTAAGTGATACTTCTATTTCTAATACAATTCAAGATACGCTATTACCAATGCAAGATATTAATAGTGATAATATTTCTATTCGTACTGAGTTTGGGCATGTCTTTCTTTCCGGTTTTGTTGATAGTAAAGCGCAAGAAGAAAAAATCTTACAATTTATTGAAAAAATTGAAGGTGTTAAAAGCGTAGATTCAGATGTAAATATCAAATCATAAGCGTGATTTTCTTTTATATTCGTTACACTCTAAGAATATATTGTCTAATTTATTTGAATGAGTACGGAAAAAGAATGACGTCAAAAAAATGTGCGGGTATCCTTTGTTAAGTTGTATTAAGGAGACATTATGGGGAAGTATATACCTGTCACATTAAATAATATTGCTGCACTCGAATTTCAATCCTCACTACCACAAGGTAAAGTTGCTTTAGTTTGTGAGGGCGGAGGTCAACGCGGGATCTTTACTGCGGGTGTCCTTGATGAATTTATGCGCTCACGATTTGATCCCTTTGATGTTTTACTTGGGGTGTCTGCGGGAGCACAAAATTTGTCTGCTTTTGCCTGTGGTCAGCGTGGATATGCACGTAAAATTATTAATCGCTATACAACCAATAATCAATTCTTCAATCCCATTCGTTTTGTCCGTGGCGGCAATTTACTCGATCTTGATTGGTATATAGACACGACAGCCAAAGAAATGCCTCTTGATATACCAACAGCACTACGGCGGTTTGATACAGGGCGCGAATTTTATATGGTGGCAAGTCGTTCTGATAATTTTCAGGCCAACTATTTTCAACCCGATGAACTGACTTGGCTTGAGATAATCAAAGCGTCCAGTGCTATTCCTGCTTTTTATCGTAATGGGGTTTTATTTCATGATGTTGTTTATCATGATGGTGGTATCAGCGATGCTATTCCTGTGAGAGAAGCTTATCGACGTGGTTGTCGTACTATTGTTGTTGTTCGTACTGTTCCTTCTGAATATCAATACACAACAGAATGGGTCGACCGTATGGGAAAATGGTTTGAAAATAGCCGTTTACAACGTTTTATGGCGATGGCGCAAGTCCATATCGAAACCTATACCGAAACACTTAAATTTATTCAATCGCCCCCAGAAGATGTTGTAGTTATCGAAATCTATCCACCAACGACGCTACAATCGAGTGCATTAGGAAGTCGTTTAAGTGCATTAAATCATGATTATCATGTGGGTAGACGTTGTGGGCGCTATTTTTTAGCGACAATAGGCCAGCATTTTTCTAAGCAAAAATTCAAACAGCACGATAAAAAAATCTTTAGCCTATTTGAGCAAGAAGCAAAGGCGGATAAAGCGGAGGATGCTTCAATTATTCAACAAGGAACAAGAAGTGTGCACCCTGATGTAAGGCAGGTTTAAGAATGGATAAATTTATTGATACTCACTGTCATTTTGATTTTCCGGTTTTTTATAATGATATTGCAAATAGCTTATCTTTAGCACATCAAGCGCAAGTAAAAAAAATCATTATTCCTGCAGTTGCTCGCTGGAATTTTGATGTGGTGACTGAGTTATCAAATGAATATCCTCAATTATATAGTGCATTAGGATTGCATCCTTTATATATTGAAGCGCATACAGAACAACATCTCATTGAATTAGAACAGAAATTGAAAATAGAACCTCGTTGTGTTGCTATCGGAGAAATCGGGCTTGATGACTATATGGATAACCCGCAACCAGAAAAGCAGGAGCGCTTTTTAATTGCACAACTTAAATTAGCGGCTAAGTTTGATTTACCCGTTATTTTACACTCACGTAAAACTCACGATAAGTTAAGTGCCTTGTTACGTCGTTATGATGTTCCTCGTAAAGGAGTTGTACACGGTTTTGCAGGAAGCCAGCAACAAGCTGAAAAGTTTATTCAACAAGGCTATTTTATTGGCGTTGGTGGAACCATTACTTATGAGCGAGCACAAAAGACCCGTCGAGCAATGGCTTCATTGCCGCTTGAATCGCTATTACTAGAAACAGATGCGCCCGATATGCCTGTGAGCGGTTTTCAAGGTGAACCCAATCGCCCAGAACGAATTCAATATGTTTTTTCTCAACTCTGTGAACTACGTCAAGAACCCTCTGAGGTAATTGCACAGCAACTCTATTTTAATAGCCTACAATTATTTCGGTTAAAAGATAATATCTAGTTGTTGAATTGAATTTAACTTTACTGGTTAAAATTGAATACATGGTTTGTTAATCGGATGATGTTTTCTCTCTATTCTGCCTATTCAATAATGCGGTTTTCCCCTCTTTTTGTGTGATCAACTTCTCATTTGTGACTTTTTTGTTACTTTTTTCAGACCCTATTTGTGATGGATGTTGAGGGTTCTTTTCTTAGACTAGGTATAATTATCTGGCAAAAAAGAGTCAATAAGCTCTGGCAAGGGCATTATTGATAATCCATTAAATTTTTATGTGAACAGGGATCCTTCAATGCAACTCATTATGAGCTTGGTCGGAATGGCAACATTAATATTGATAGCCGTTCTGTTTTCCAGCAATCGACGTGCAATTAGACTACGTACAGTTGGTGGCGCATTCCTTATTCAGATTGGCTTAGGTGCATTTGTTCTTTATTCCGACGGTGGTCGCGAGGTACTTCTTGCGATTTCTGATGGCGTTAAGAATGTTATTGATTACGGCAATAATGGGATGAGCTTCCTCTTTGCGGGCTTAGTATCAGATAAAATGTTCGAATTATTTGGTGGCGGCGGTTTCGTATTCGCCCTACGCGTACTGCCTGTTATTGTGTTTTTTTCTTCACTAATTGCAGTGTTGTATTACCTTGGCATTATGCAAATCGTCATCAAAATTCTTGGTGGTGGTTTACAAAAAGTACTGGGTACATCACGAACAGAATCGATGTCTGCAACTGCAAATATTTTTGTTGGACAAACAGAAGCACCGCTTGTTGTTCGCCCTTATATTGCAAGAATGACAACCTCTGAGCTCTTTGCTGTTATGTGTGGTGGTTTAGCCTCTGTTGCGGGTTCTGTGCTTGCTGGATACGCTAGCATGGGCGTACCGTTGGAGTACCTGATTACGGCTTCCTTTATGGCGGCTCCTGGTGGTTTACTCTTTGCTAAATTATTGATCCCTGAAACAGAAACACCAGATGATCAAAAAGATGCGCTTGATAAAATGGCAGATGACGAAAAACCCGCCAATATTATCGATGCTGCAGCTGCAGGTGCCTCTTCAGGTTTACAGCTTGCCCTTAACGTCGGTGCCATGTTACTTGCTTTCGTTGCATTGATTGCATTAGTTAATGGTATCCTCGGTGGTATTGGTGGCTGGTTTGGTTATGAGAATTTCTCATTAGAACTCGTGTTTGGTTGGGTGTTTGCACCTATTGCCTTCCTAATTGGCGTGCCTTGGAGTGAAGCGACCATTGCAGGCTCATTTATTGGACAAAAAATTGTTATCAATGAGTTCTATGCTTACTCTGAATTTAGTAAATACCTCAAAGAGGATGCGCTTGTTGCGGGCTCTGGACTCATGGTGTTATCAGAACAAACAAAGGTAATCATTTCCTTTGCACTGTGTGGTTTTGCTAACCTTTCTTCCGTAGCTGTTTTGTTAGGTGGTTTAGGGGGAATGGCACCAAATCGTCGTCAAGATGTGGCTCGTTTAGGTATGAAAGCAGTACTTGCAGGTACACTCTCTAACTTAATGAGTGCAACGATTGCAGGATTCTTCTTTGCATTAACAGCAATGGCCGTTGTTGCTTAATTAATTTTTATTGTGCAGAGCAGATGGGTTTTGCCTATCTGCTCTTTTATGTTTGTTTTCTGCTGTAATGTTAACTACTTTTATTGTGAGAGATATTTCGCAATTTGTATTGAATAGGGTTAATAACGATATCATTTTATATTGCTCACGCTTTTTTTGCGTTATAAAGACGACTTAAAGGCGCTATTCGAGTAACATTAAACCAGAAAACGACTTAACTGTGATATTTATCACATTTTTATGTTATATATTGCAAGTTGCATTTAATTAGTGTGACGAAAAGCACATCTAATTGTTCCTTAGCGTGTTCAAATAAGATGTGCTGAAACTTCATGGAATGGCGAAAGCTCAATGACGGGTCGCCGAAGTGAGCATAGCGCGGTGAGAGGGAGCTCAGCTGTCGTTGTGGTATTAAGCTGCAACAACATCTTCAAGGAACCAAGTCCGCTCGCCAACAAATTTAATCGCTAACCTTAAGCGTACGCCCAAGAGGGCTTGAGAAACATCGTTGGAGAGTTTTATGACAGATTTAACCGCTGCAGCGCGCCTTGCGCTGTCTTTGATGGATTTAACTACATTAAATGATGATGACACTGATGCAAAAGTGACAGCATTATGTCATCAAGCTAAAAGCCCAGAAGGCAATACTGCTGCTATTTGTATCTACCCACGTTTTATTCCGTTAGCACGTAAAGTGTTACGCGAACAAGGCACTCCTGACATTCGTATCGCAACCGTAACTAACTTCCCTCATGGTAATGATGATCTAGATATTGCATTAGCAGAAACCAACGCGGCATTAGCTTATGGCGCAGATGAGGTTGACGTAGTTTTCCCTTACCGTGCATTTATGGCTGGTAACGAGCAAATCGGTTTTGATATCGTTAAAGCATGTAAAGAAGCTTGTGCAAAAGCAGGCGCTTTACTGAAAGTCATTATTGAAACGGGTGAGCTGAAAGATCCAGCGCTTATCCGTAAAGCATCTGAAATTTCCATCAAAGCAGGTGCAGACTTTATTAAAACCTCTACAGGTAAAGTACCTGTAAATGCAACACTGGAAAGCGCTGAGTTAATGATCCAAGTGATCCACGATATGGGCGTTGGCAAAGAAGTTGGTTTTAAACCGGCTGGTGGTGTACGTACCGCTGAAGAAGCTGCCCAATACCTTGCATTGGCTAAACGCATTATGGGTGACAACTGGGTTGATGCCCGTCACTTCCGTTTTGGCGCATCAAGCTTGTTAGGTAATTTACTAGCCACTTTAGGTCATGGCGAGCAAAAATCGTCTAGTGGTTACTAATCCATTCGTGTAATACGTCCACATTTTATTGTGGGCGTTATCAATGCTATAAAACCAGGAGGTTGCAGTGTTTCTTGCCCAAGAGATTATTCGTAAAAAACGTGATGGTCATCCTTTAACAGAGGAAGAAATTCGTTTTTTCATTAATGGCGTCAGAGATAATACTGTTTCTGAAGGTCAAATTGCTGCATTAGCAATGACTATTTATTTCCACGATATGACGATGCCTGAGCGTGTTGCTCTGACATTAGCTATGCGTGATTCCGGTACAGTACTGAACTGGAAAAGCCTAAATTTAAACGGCCCAATTGTTGATAAACACTCAACAGGTGGTGTAGGTGATGTTACATCTCTGATGTTAGGGCCAATGGTTGCCGCGTGTGGCGGTTATGTTCCTATGATTTCAGGTCGTGGATTAGGTCATACAGGTGGAACATTAGATAAACTCGAAGCAATTCCAGGTTTCGATATCTTCCCTGATGATGAAAAATTCCGCGATATTATTCGTAACGTGGGTGTTGCTATTATCGGACAGACTAATTCATTAGCACCTGCTGATAAACGCTTTTATGCTACCCGTGATATTACTGCTACAGTTGATTCAATCCCGCTTATCACAGCCTCTATTCTAGGTAAAAAATTAGCTGAAGGTTTAGATGCATTAGTGATGGATGTTAAAGTGGGCTCGGGTGCCTTTATGCCAACTTATCAGAAGTCTGAAGAGCTGGCTGAGTCAATTGTCCAAGTAGCAAATGGCGCAGGCTGTCAAACTACGGCACTGTTAACGGATATGAATGAAGTTCTAGCTTCAAGCGCAGGTAATGCGGTTGAAGTTCGTGAAGCAGTTCAATTCTTAACAGGTGAATACCGTAACCCTCGTCTATTTGAAGTCACTATGGCGCTGTGTGTTGAAATGTTAGTATCAGGCCGTTTAGCGGATGATCGTCAACAAGCTCGTCAAAAACTACAAGATGTGTTGGATAACGGTAAAGCGGCAGAAGTCTTTGGTCGAATGGTTGCAGCACAGAAAGGCCCATCTGATTTTGTTGAAAACTACAATAAATACCTGCCAATTGCGGTATTAAGTAAACCTGTATTTGCTGAGAAAGCTGGGTTTATCACAGAAATGGATACACGTGCATTAGGTATGTCTGTTGTGACATTAGGTGGTGGTCGTCGTAAAGCCACTGATGCAATTGATTATAGTGTGGGATTAAGCGACATCGTAGCGCTTGGTGCTGAAATCAATACAGACACTCCGTTAGCGATGATCCATGCGAACAGTGAAAAATCATGGCAAGAAGCTGCGGCTGAAGTCCGTAAAGCGATGGTAATTGGTGACAGCAAACGCGAAGCTTCACCAATGGTGTACCGCCAAATCAGCGAATAAGAACTCAATTACGATTTATCAGTGACATATCCGTGGTCTACGGAGAATGACACAGGAGAGAGAATTATGAAACGTGTACATATCATGGTATTAGATTCCTTCGGTATCGGTGCTGCCGGTGATGCGGAGAAATTCGGTGACCAAGGTTCAGACACTTTAGGGCATATCGCACAAGCGTTTGCTGACGGTAAAGCAGATAGAGACGGTCGTAAAGGTCCTCTCCATTTACCTAATCTTTGCCGCTTAGGTCTAGGTAAAGCTGCGGAAGAATCAACAGGCAAATTCCCTGTCGGTTTAGATAAAAATGCAGATATTATCGGTGCTTATGGTTACGCGAGTGAAATCTCTTCTGGTAAAGATACTCCGTCAGGCCACTGGGAAATTGCGGGTGTGCCTGTTCTGTTTGATTGGGGATACTTCAAAGAGCTGAAAAACTCATTCCCACAAGAACTGCTAGAAAACATCGTTAAACGTGCAAAATTACCAGGATACTTAGGTAACTGTCACGCATCTGGTACAGTGATTTTGGATGAACTGGGTGAAGAGCATATGAAAACCGGTAAGCCGATTTTCTATACCTCAGCCGACTCTGTATTCCAAATCGCATGTCATGAAGAAACTTACGGTTTAGATAAATTATATGAGCTGTGTGAAATTGCTCGTGATGAACTAAACAAAGGTGATTACAACATTGGTCGTGTTATTGCGCGTCCATTTATCGGTGACAAGCCGGGTAACTTCGCCCGTACAGGTAATCGTCATGATTTAGCTGTAGAGCCACCAGCACCAACGATGTTGAAAAAACTGGTTGATGAAAAACAAGGCCATGTTGTTTCTATTGGTAAAATTGCTGATATCTACGCAAACGTAGGTATCACTAAAAAAGTGAAAGCAACAGGTATTGATGCACTGTTTGATGCAACACTTGAAGAAATGAAACTTGCGGGCGATAACACAATTGTATTCACCAACTTTGTTGATTTTGACTCCTCTTACGGCCACCGTCGTGATGTTGTGGGTTATGGTGAAGCACTTGAGTTATTCGACCGTCGTTTACCAGAATTAATGGAACTGGTTAAAGAAGATGACATTCTTATCTTAACAGCAGACCATGGTTGCGACCCAACTTGGCCTGGTTCTGATCATACTCGTGAACACATTCCTGTTCTTGTTTATGGTCCAAAAGTTAAACCGGGTTCATTGGGGCACCGTGAAACTTTCGCTGATATCGGCCAAACTGTTGTGAAATACTTCGGTTTATCTCCGGTCGACTATGGTAAGGCAATGTTTTAATTTAACTTCGGTAGGTATAGTAATATGCCTACCGAATGATATTTGAATAGTAAAAAGATCAATTAAAAGGAAGAATTATGGCTACCCCTCATATTAACGCAGAAATGGGCGATTTTGCTGATGTCGTTTTAATGCCGGGCGACCCGCTTCGTGCTAAATACATCGCTGAAACTTTTTTACAAGACGTCCGTCAAGTAAACAATGTTCGTGGTATGTTAGGTTTTACAGGTACGTATAAAGGCCGTAAAGTTTCTGTTATGGGCCATGGTATGGGTATTCCTTCCTGCTCAATTTACGCAAAAGAATTAATTACAGATTTCGGCGTGAAAGTTATCATCCGTGTGGGTTCATGTGGTGCAGTATTACCAGATGTTGAACTGCGTGATGTTGTTATTGGTATGGGCGCATGTACAGACTCTAAAGTTAACCGCCTGCGTTTCAAAGGCCAAGATTTTGCCGCTATTGCTGATTATCAATTAGTTCAGAATGCTGTTGATGCAGCAAAAGCGAAAGACATTAAAGTTCGCGTTGGTAATATCTTCTCTGCTGATCTGTTCTACTCTCCAGATCCAGAAATGTTTGATGTAATGGAAAAATACGGCATCTTAGGTGTTGAAATGGAAGCTGCAGGTATCTACGGTGTTGCAGCTGAATACGGCGCAAAAGCATTGACCATCTGTACCGTATCTGACCACATCAAAAAAGGTACACAAACTACAGCAGAAGAGCGTCAAACTACCTTTAACGAAATGATTGAAATTGCATTAGAATCTGTTCTGTTATTAGAAGACTAATCAATACATCTCGTTGCTTAAAGATACTAAAAACCCAATTTAAGAATTGGGTTTTTTTATGTATATATGTTTAATTAAATTAGAAATTAAGGAGCATAAATATAGGTTTCTAAATAAGGGTCCATTTTAATTGAATAATCTTTTAAATTATCTAAGCTGGGTGTTAATGGCTGTTTGCACTCTTTTTTACTGATAATGTTATTGTCTTTATAAACAATTATACCGTTAAAGTTCCATCCTCTACCTTCACCGTCATAAACAACGTAGCTGTAATTTCCATTCTTAAATCGAATATAAGCCGATGCGCCAGCAACAAACATTTGATGCCCATAAAAGACATTATTATTGGGTTGCTGAGGAACAGGTAGTGTGATCTCTGTTTTTGCAAGTGTGCCATAGCGATAAACAGGCGGCTTTCCATGTTCAACGAACACGCTGACATACTTACCATTTTCAAGTTGGCAGGTAAATTCTTCAGCATAGACACTTGCGGATAATAATACGAATACAGCAGCAATCGCGATACGTGCTTTCATATTGTCTTCTCCGTTAATTACCTACTTTATTACTTTAAGTATCGGCAAAAGAAGCAAAATATGTAGAGTAAATATTCTGATTATTTAGCAGGGTGACTGTCTTTTGTTTTCAACTAGTATTTTCGTTATTTGCAGAATTATTCCCTATGATTATTTTCTTTTTTATATTTTCATTAGTGACTACCTTCTATTTTAGCCTTAACCCATACTTTGTACCTAATAATAGTTAAAATTGTAATTAATTATCTGATTATGGAAAATATTATAGTGATTTCGTTTGATTTCATTGGTAGTAACTAAACTTAATGTAATTTTAGCTGTACTAATTGCGGAAATAACAGATTAATATAATTAATTAAATTGAGACTCCAATGATATCATATGGTTAGCTGGTTATTATTGTATTTTGATTATATTTCAAATAGTTAATAGTATTACGGGGGTTGTTTTTGTTTATGGCCTAATTTTCATTGTGATGTCAGTCACATAAGCATATATATGAAATAATAATATCTGTAAATTTAGCTTTCCGAATATTTGTATCTTATTGATATTAAATAAAATATTTTGTTTTGTGTGGTTATGAGTAGAGCCTATGCGATCACATGAAGCACTAACTAAATTAATTAGGAAATGTATAGTATTGCTATACTGTTCAATTAAGTTATTTTCGGTTTCTATTTGGAGAATATAGTGAAAAATCAAGATTTATTAGGTCTATCTTCTGCTAACATTCTGAATGCGGAATTTGAGAAGAAATACCACGACGTTATTGCTCACTTTTTTAGCCGAGATCCGAAGTATTGGCCGATATTTCAGGATAAAACAATCCAATCGATCACACAGTTTAGAAAAACAACTTCTAACGATAATGACCAATTACAACGTTACTCAAATGGGCAACAACTATTTGAACGTCTAATGACGGATACGCAAATCCAACAAAACATTAATTACCCAGAAAATGATCCTAATGAACTACTGATGTTAGTTTCAACACTGTGTAAAAACTGGGAAAATCCATTAGCTGTTGAAAACGTGATTGCAATGCCAAGTGATCCGGGGGTTTATGGTTCAATCTTAGGGTTAATGGGCAACCCTAACATGGTGTATTGCGAATATTCTGGTGTTGCTGATGCGTTAGAGAAAGTGACGATAAAAAAAGTCGCTAAATTGGTTGGTTACGATCCTGAAGTTGCCTCAGGTGTGTTCACTCAAGGTGGCACCATGTGTAACTTATATGGTTATCTCTTTGGATTACGCAAGTCTATGCCTAATTCTAAACATTTAGGCATGGCAGCAGATCAAGATTATCGCATCATTAACTCCCAAGGTGGTCACTATTCAAATATGACTAACCTGGCCTTATTAGGTGTTGATGTTGATAACAAAACTATCCGTATTAAAGTGTCTGAAGATAACACCATCAATTTAGAACACTTAGAGCGTGAATTAAGAGCGTGCTTTACTGTTAAATGCAAAGTACCCACTATCATGTTAACCACAGGAACAACAGACACCTTTGGTGTGGATGATGTGAAAGGGGTTTGTGAATTACGTGATCGCTTATGTGAAGAATTCGAGATCCCTGTTAAGCCCCATGTTCACGTTGATGCAGCTGTTGGTTGGCCGATTATCTTCTTCTTAGAATATGATTTTAGCAGTAATCCGCTGGCAATTAATGATGTCACCTTAGAAGGCTTACGTCAGAACGTTGAGAAATTTAAACATCTGAAATATGCCGATTCCATTACCATCGACTTCCATAAATGGGGCTATGTGCCTTATACCTCAAGTTTAGTATTGGTGAAAAATGGCAATGACTTCGTGGCACTGGAAAACGATCCAGAAAACTTCACCTATTTTGAACATGAATTAGAAGGGCAGACTCACTTACAATCTACTATTGAATGTACACGTAGTGGTGTGGGTATCTTTGGTGCTTATTCTGCAATGCACTATATGGGGATTGAAGGTTACCAAACCATTATTGCTCACTGTTTGCAAAACGCCAACTACATGCGCCATCAGTTGTTAGAGATGGGGAATGCGAAAGTGATCGTACCGCAAAACCAGGGCCCAAGTGTAGGTTTTAAACTGTATGATCCAAATTTAGTCAAAGATCCTAATGTTGCTTTTGATTTAGAGTTAACGTGCTCTATAGATAAAGAAGCATATGACTTTATGGTTCATAATACGCAGTGGCATAGAAAACTTTTCTTACAACGTGGTAAAGAAGGATTATTTACTAACTGGGTAGATTCTATTGCTTGCTCGAAATATGCGAAAAATAACCGTTATGTTTATCTTCCAGGTGAAAAAGCGGTATTTATGAATCCAAATACTGAACGTGCTCATATTGATAATTTTATGAAGATTTTAACCGAAATGAGTCAAAATATGAGCTCAAAAAAGGTTGCGAAAATCTAACTAAATTATTGTCTGATTAAATAAAACAAACTGTACTTTAATCGAGGAAATCCATATTAAAGTACAGTTTTTATTTTATATGATAATAATTGCAGATTATCTGAGTTGGCTATCTTTACTACCACGGCGATTATACCCACTAAAGGCATTATTTTTTTTATCAAATGCCTCTTGGCAGTTTAAACAATAACGTACACCAGGAACGGCTTTTTGCCGAGCCAGAGAGATTGGCTCACCGCATTCATCACAAAACTCTGCACTTTCACCTTGCGCCATTTGGTTACGAGCTCTGGCAATTGCATCATCAATGGTGGCATCTATTTGCTCTTGAACAGCACTATCATTAGCCCATCCACTTGCCATCATATTCTCCTATTTTAACAGTGAATATAAATACTATTATTAGGGCGATGGCGAAAAAATCAACAAAACAAAAGGAAAATGTACCTTAATTTATCACGATAGAAATAAAAAACCCCTCATATGGAGGGGCAAATTTCAGAGGCATAACGGTTGTTGTTATTGTTTTTGTTCTCTAATAAATAGAGAAATAATAAAGAAGAGGGCGACGAATACAATAATCAGGTTAAAGCCAACAGAAACATTATAGCTTTCTGAAACCTGACCGATTAATGAACCTGCTAACGCACCACCCAATCCAGAAGCAACATAAATCAACCCCATCACCGAGCCACTTTTGCTGGTTAATTTTGTGGCAACGGCGGCGGCTGTTGGAAACAGCACTGATAATGCAAAACCAAATACCATAAACAGATAAACAACATCTTGCACAAAGATACGGCTTACAATAATGGCGATTAGAGAAAACAGTGAGAACAGAATAAGCGTTTTGCGATCACCCAATGCAAGGTTAATAAAGCCACCAATAAAACGACCAATAGTAAATAAGAAAGCAAAACTGGAAATCACATAAGCGGCTGTTTCTGCTTTTTGTGCGCTACTCATATTTCCAATATCCATAGAGGTATAGAAAATAGGGAAGAAGTTTAAGAAAGCGGCTTCAGCAGCAACGTACAGCGTAATAAATAAGATAACTAATAATAGCGATTTTTGTGTCAGTAACTCTAAAAAGTCACTGAATTTCATATCAACTTGTGCGCTGTTTTCTATTTTTAATGTACTCAATACGAGAATAATGACCGCAACAATAACGGCAACACCCACATAAAAAGTACGCCATGAAATAGAGTGTGAAAATAGATATTGTAAAATTAGCGGAGTGACAATCATCCCTACGCCAAACATTGCATTAGAGACGTTAAACATCATGCCAGCTTTCTCTTTATAGAAAGTCGGAATAACGGTCACGATAGAGACAAGCATCGAGCCAATACCTAAACCAATTACCAGATAAAAGCCAAAAAATAGCATCACATTAAAAGCAAGGCTGGTTCCTGTTAAACCAACCGCCATCATTAATGAGCCAATAAACATCATGACTTTTAACCCTTTCTTATCGGTAAAATAGCCTGTTAATAAACTGGCAATTAAAAAACCGATTTGGAAAAAGGTAATTAATGAGCCAACTTGGCTCATATTTAATGAAATATCATGTTGTACTTGTTCAAGAATAAGCCCTTTTGTATTTTGAATGCCACCGAGTAAAAACATCGTGACAAACAGAAGGAAAAAGACTTTCCATTTTTGTTGTTTAGCCATAATTTTATCCTGATTTTCCGCGGTGTATTATTCTTTAATCGTGTTGTTATAGGCGTTATTGTTAGGTGTATTGTGTTCGCCAATTGCATCAAATAATTCTTGAGTAGCCCATCCATAGCAATAATAAAGTAAGTCATCACAAGCACTTTCTTCTGCTGCAATAACGGCTTCAATTAATTGAGGGGCAGGTAAATTCCACATTTGAATACCGCTATAAATAAAGGTATTTGGTTGTGAAAGCTGGCGAACTTTATTATTTTGTTCTGCAACAAAGTGAATAGGAAAACCTTGCTGTTTAAAGGTTTCGTATGAAATGTCATAAGGTAATTCAAATAAGCGTTTGAACGCAGTAAATGCACGCTCTTGGCTTTCGCTATCATGGGCAAAATGATTAATTAACCCTTGAACATCTGCTCCTCCCCCTAATTTATGATAAGGGAAATGCTTGAGTGTTGAAGAGTAACGCGTTAATTCATGATAATTTTGACCTAAGATCCAACTATAAGCTGGTGGCCATAGATCAAGCCATAACGTAATACCACCCGCAGTTTGTTTGGCATCAGACAGTAATTTTTCAACTAATTGAGTCACACTTTGTTGGCGAAATACTTGCCACGCTTTTAACAAAGGATCTTCTTTTAATGCGGCAACAGGTGTTTCGAAATCCGCTTGTTTCAATGAGTCAGCTAAAGCCGCCAGACGCTGTTTGATTTCATTAACAGGTAAACCTTGCTGTACCATTTTCTTTTCACAGTGAGGGCAAAAACAGGTAAATAATCCAGCTGGATTAACTTCTTTACCTGCCCAATCAGGGAAACGAATTCGATCAATTAAAAAGGTGTCATAACCGTAGTTTTGTTTTAATGCTGTGAATGTCTTTTGCCACAATTGAGCGACATCAGGGGCGTTAGGGCAGAGCCAGTGTGTCTGTGGACGGCCTTTAAAATCGACAACCTGATTGTTTTCTACATCCCCTGTGAAATCGCCATTAAGAATATTTGCCCATGGAATGACTTTATATTTTCCGCCATCAGTGGCTTTTTTTATCGTCATTAGCGGATCGGCACCCGCTAAAATAGTTGGATCAACACGTTGGCTTAGACGAGGGAAATCAGTATGAGTGTTGATGTGTAGTGTACCTGTTCCCATAACCACATTATGGATAGGGTTATGAGGTAAATCACCAACAGGGTAAGGGTTACGTTCAAAAATGGTATTAATTTCGACAAATAAATGCTCGACATGCTTCATGCCATCAAGGCGTTGAAGTATAGCGGGCATGCCTTCGTCTAAAATATCATGTGGGTGAAGATGTATTCCTGCCATGAGTTGCTCCCATCTCGTTTAGGTGCTTTTTTATTAGGGTTATCTCAATTGGATCTCGGGCATAAATTGAATTGATGGATAAACCGTAGCCAAGGCAAGAATGGCAATGCCATAAAGCGGGCCTTTTTCCCATAATTCAGACAGCTCGATATTCACTTTGGTGTTAGCAAATAAATGTCTATCTAGATTTGCCTGAACACGCGGTAAAAAGGTATCAGCAGAGCGAGTGATCCCGCCTGTTAATACCACTTTTTCCAGATTTGCAATGGCGACTAAGTTCATAATGCCAATAGCAAGATAATCTGCCATTTCTTCAACTAAGGATTGAGCCAGAGGATCGCCTTGTTGTGAGGCTTGAATAATCTCAATTGCACTAAGATTTTCCCCTCGTAAGCTCGCCATGCGTTCACTTAAACCTGAACCGGAACAGAAACTCTCAAAGCATCCTTTATTGCGCCAATTTCGAAAGAGATGGTCACGAGCAAACATCATATAGCCGATTTCACCGGCTGCATTGTTTGCGCCACGAATAACTTTTCCATCCATTAGCAAGGCGGAGCCTAATCCTGTGCCGATGCCAATTAGCGCACAACTGTGCGTATGACGGCAGTGGCCTTTCCACATTTCACCCACAAGTGCTGCACGAATATCATTTTCGAGTACAACGGGTACATTGAGTTTTTCTGTAAGCTGTTGTGCTAATGGTAAATTATCCCATTGAGGTAAGTTAGGGGAACCTTCTAGCACAACACCATTTTTGATATCGATGATCCCTGGTGTGGCGACACCGATAACATTGATCTTTTGACGGTCTACGCCGCTTTTTTCGATCACATTTTCAATACTTTGTGCAAATTGCGTAATAAAGTGCTCACGATCGTCAGTATCAAAGGTAGGCTCTTGATATTCATACAACAATTCGGCATCTAAGTTAAAAACAGCATAGGCGATTTTGGTTCCGCCTAAATCAATGCTGACACCTAAACTGTGTTGAGGATCGAAGTTAACTAAAATACCTTTTCTACCTTGTCC
Organism: Proteus sp. TJ1640; assembly: GCF_003144445.1. Classification (NCBI taxonomy): domain Bacteria; kingdom Pseudomonadati; phylum Pseudomonadota; class Gammaproteobacteria; order Enterobacterales; family Morganellaceae; genus Proteus; species Proteus sp. TJ1640. Next base: position 181,750 of record NZ_PENY01000022.1, on the reverse strand, counting down.
TGCTGGCGAACTAACACCGCTTTCATAAACGATTTTTTCTTCAAGGAGATCGTTAATAATTTCAGACACCGTCGCTTTTGTAATTCCACTAATTTTGGCTATCTGAGCCCGTGACAAAGGACCTTGATGACGAATGACATTTAATACAAGCGAGGCATTCATTTGCCGTAATGTATTGGGTACGTTCGGTGTCACGTTACTACTCCATTTGTTTAGAAACAAAACTAAAAGATGTTTTTTTTATATTAAATCGTCTGTGATTGATAGTTATGCACCGTTTTATTTACTTTGTAAAGTGAAAAACGGCTAATTAGTTTGGAAACCATCCTAAATGGGTTTGTGATCACAATTTGATGCGTTTGATTTGCACAATGGGAGCCTTTAAAAGATCTTCAATGTATATATTCATTGCACATATTCTTAATGCAGTAAAACAACTAGAATGAAATCAATATCTATTGAATTAAAGAGAAAATCAGCATGAAAAAAGGAATGTTATTAAAAGGGGTCATAGGGATGCTATTGTTATTCCCACTGTATTCACAGGCAGTGACATTAAGCGGTTATCTAGAGGTAAAACGATTATTAGCCCTCGAGCATCCTGCTAATAAACAATTAAAATCGGTGACTCAAGCTTATCTAAACGGTATCGCAAATGGATTTAATTTTTATGCGGTTGCTGTAAAAATTGAGAATCAAGATAACGATAATTTTCGTCCTCTTTATTGCCCACCGCCTAAAATAGAGCAAAATGGCGATTTTATGGTTAAGCATATTGATGCTTATTTAGATAAAAATCCTGAAGTGAAGAACAAACAACAAGAAACGCCGTTGGAGTTAATTTATATTCTAGCATTACAAGATGCTTATCCTTGCCATGCTGATAGCAGTATCTAGACGAAAAATAGCCACATTCCCTGTGGCTAAAATGATTTTGGTGTGCTCTTTTTTTTATTATTTACTTCAGGTTGCCTCTCTCATAAGCCCCTTGATGGAAGACACTCAAGCCGTTGTTGCTTCAACTTGTTTTACAGGAACAAGATGACAACAGTCGCTTTCACCGGTTTTTTCAAAGGTTGATAAACGGGTGATCAAGAGTGAATTCATGTCTGTTAATAATCCCTCTGTTTGCAGTTTTTGCATGATGTTTTCATCACAGTCATTATTATTTTGACGTTGATAAGCCACAGGTGTTACACCACGTAATACCGTTAATTGACCCGCAAGTGTGGGATTATCTGTTAATGCATATACGTTGTTGTTTGGCATAAAACGTGACAATAAGGTCACTGATTTACCATTTTCTGTTAATGCTGCAACACTTAAATGCTTGTCATCATGGAAGGCGCTTGTCGCAGCTGCCAGAGCAATCCAACGACCTGTTTGTGAGTAATAAGACGGTGATTGCCATGGGTTTTCAGCATTAGCTGCAAAAGAGCGTTCGGCTCCTTCAGCAACACGCGCCATTGCACTAACCGCCTCGACTGGATATTTTCCTGCCGCCGTTTCGGCTGATAGCATCACGGCATCAGTACCATCACCAACAGCATTCGCAATATCCATGACTTCGGCACGGGTTGGCATTGGGCTTTCAATCATTGATTCCATCATTTGAGTTGCTGTAATAACAGGGCAGCCTAATGCACGACAACGTGCGATTAGTTGTTTTTGTGCTCCCGGTAAGCTGGCATCACCGATTTCAACAGCGAGATCGCCCCGTGCCACCATAATGACGTCTGACGCTTTAATAATGTCATCCATATTGGCTTCACAAGAAACCACTTCAGCACGCTCGACTTTAGCAACGATTTTGGCATGGCTTCCTGCCGCAATCACTAAACTGCGCGCATATTCAATATCAGCACCATTACGTGGGAATGACACTGCAATATAATCAGCTCCAATCGCGGCGGCTGTGTGTATGTCTTGTTTGTCTTTTTCTGTTAACGCAGGTGCTGATAAACCGCCACCGAGTAAGTTAATACCTTTACGGTTAGAGAGTTTTCCACCTACAGTCACTTTTGTTTCAATTTGATTATTATTTACTGCGCTGACTTGTAATTGGATATTACCGTCGTCGAGTAGCAGAATATTCCCTGGTGTGACTTCCTGAACAAGTTGTGGGTAATCCAACCCAACTTGTTGCTCATCGCCTAATGTTGGATCAAGATCTGCATTTAGAGTAAATGTATCGCCTGGTTTTAAATTAACTGAATCGTTTCGGAAATTAGAGATGCGAATTTTAGGCCCTTGGAGATCAGCTAATATTCCGATAAATACACGATGTTTTTCTGCGACCTGACGGATAGTTGCTGCTGTTACCTGATGTTGTTCTCTAGTGCCATGTGAAAAATTTAAACGAAATACATTAGCACCCGCCAAAATTAGTTTTTCAATCATGTTTTCTGAGCAGCTAGCAGGCCCAAGTGTCGCAACAATTTTTGTCTTACGCATAGTGACATTCTCTTTTTAAAATAGGGATACCTAAAGGTATCCCTTGATGACAACTTTATTATTACATGGTTACTTTTTTCGCATTCCAGACCATCATTGCGAGGAGCAGGGATACGATGGCAGAACCAATCCAGAAATACTGTACTGTGCTGAAGTCATAGTGAGTGACACCATCAATTTCAGTGACTTTAATTAATGATGCAGAAATCAGTTCTTGTGCTGAGGCTGCAATGTAAGCAAATAGTCCAATAAACCCTTTTACTGCACCTACTGCATTTTTCGGCATCAGGTCACAAGCGGTTAAGCCTGCTAAGAACACAACCAGACCACCAATTGCAAAACCAATCATACTTAATGCAATCGCATCCATAACACGGCTTTGTGGTCCCCAGAACATCAGAGCAAAACCTGCGATATTGGCAATACCATAAATCAGTGTTGGAATATGACGGTTAGCGTTAAACAGTTTGTCTGATACGATACCTGCTAAGATTGCACCAAAGAATCCTGCGATTGGGTAAGTTGACATCGCAAAACCAGCGTCAATCAGTGAATAACCTTTTGAACCTTGTAAATAAAGGACTGCCCATGAACTGATTGCATAGCGAGAGATATACATTGCGGCACAAGCTGCTGCGATGATCCATACAGTAGGTTGTTTTAATATGAATAATTGTGCACGGCGTGTTTCTTTTGGATCGTTACTTTTAGCAGATTCAGCTTCTTCACCAAATGCAGTTGCTGGATCTGGCAGACCATAAGTACGAGGGCGATCTTTTAATAGCATTAATAAGATAATACCAGCAGCTAAACTAGCAATACCTGCGCCGATAAAGCCTGCGCGCCAGCCAAAGAAGCTTACAATAGTAGCAGTTAAGATCCAGGTAATTGCTTCACCGATATTACGCGAGCCACCCCAGATAGAATAAACACTACCGCGCTGTTTTGGTGAGAACCATTGGAAGATAGAGACACAAGAAGGAGCAGAACCGACAGATTGGAACCAACCGTTAATACCCCATAATAGGACGAAGAATAGACCCGCGGTTGACATCCCCATAAAAATACAGGTAATTGAGGAGGCAATTAACGAGATGGACATAAAGCGTCCAATATTGGCATAATCAGATAAGAATCCGTTAGAGAACTTACCAAATGCATAAGTAAAGAAGAACGCAGAACCCATTAAGCCCAGTTCAGTTGTTGTTACAATACCCGCATCTAGCATGGGTTTTTTTACCACCCCCAGTGCCATACGAACTACATAGAACATGGCATAGCCAAAAACAAGCCCTATAAAAACCTGCCATTGGTATTTTTTATAAATTGATCTGATCTTTTCATTAGATTCTTCTAATAGAGGGAGATCTTTTCTTGTTTTAAAGAAATTAAACATATAGATAGCTCCGAAAAAAATAGATAAAGCTGAAAGTTTTTAGTCGGAGTGATACTAACGAGTCGGAAGGAATAACAGCAAAACGTTAACAATGGGTCACGATTGACTCATTACCTTAATTCGATGGGTTAAAACTGTAATCTAGGTAATTTATATTAGTATCAAAAGAAGAGAATATAAGCGTATCTACAAAAAGATTGGGTCATAGTTGACTCACAATCGAAATAAAATAATTATCATGAAATTTTAAATTTATGATCCTGAGCACAATTCTAAGAAAACTATTATGGTGAGGAAAATGAAAGGGAAACTTATTCTGTCATTCTTTTGTTTGTTTTTTATTTTCGGCGCAAATGCAAAAGATGATCGGCTTGTTATTTTGACTACACATTCAGATACAGTAATGCGCCCATTAATGCTAGCTTTTGCTGATAAATATCCAGATATTAAAACACAAGTTGTTTATCGACGTGTTGAAATCGCAGAAAGATTAATAAAAAATTATCCTTATCAGTCTATTGATATTGTAATGTCTTCTTCTGCAAATTTTTATCATCATCTTGATAGGGAAGGTTTGCTTTCTCGTTTGCCTATTAAATATGAAACCCCTGAGTGGTTATTGAAGCATAGTAGTATTATAAACGATAAGGTAACAGCATTTGGTTATTCCGGCATTGGGATTATTAGTAATACACAATATTTACAGAAACATAATTTACCATCGCCTAAAAGCTGGAGAGATCTCACTGATCCTATTTATCAAGGTCATTTGACGATGACAACACCCGCTAATTCGGGCACGACACAGCTAATGGTTGAAAATATTTTACAGGAAAACGGTTGGGAAGAGGGCTGGAAAATATTATTGGAACTGAATGGTAATTTAGCATCAATATCAGCACGAAGTGCTAGGGTCAGCGATGCTGTTGCTCGAGGAATTGTTGGTGCTGGGCCTGTAATTGATAATTATGCTTTCAATCATCAAAAACGGTTTGATTTTATTGATTTTGACTATTTTGATAAATCAATAATTTTACCCGCTTATGTTGCTATTTTAGCTGAAAGTGATAAGCACGTTGAAGCGGGTGTTTTTATTTCTTTTCTTCTTTCTGAAGAGGGACAAGAGATTGTTTATAACAGTGATATGGCAAAGATCCCGCTAAGTGAAAATGTATTAAGTACTAATTCTCAATTAGCTGATTCAACAGATTTTATTCTAGATAGTAATAAAGCGTATCATCGTCGTGAAGTCGTTAATGCGTTATTTGATCAAATGATCACCCATAATTTTCCGTTAATGCGCCAAGTTTGGAGTGATATCCATGAAGCTGAAAGACAGGAAAATAAAACGTCAGAACGTCTTGATGCGATTAGTAAAGCACGCAATATAGCAAGTTCGGTGCTTATTAGTGAAAATGAGGCTAATTCACCAACTTTGCAGGCACTTTTTACAAAAGCAGCAGATCAACGAGAGTATTCCGATCAAGCGTTAGCCGTTCTTTATCAATGGCGTACATTAGAAGCAGAAAAACTTGAACAAGCACGCGCTTTATTAAGAGAAAACAAATCACCCTAACCGCCTTGTGGTTCAGATATACAGCAGGAAGCGCTGTTTTTATGAAAGGTCTTACGGATGAAATTATTAGTGCCTAAACAATTTGGTAAATTAGGTAGACGTTTGTATATGGCGTTTATCTTTAGTTCTTTACTCACCCTATTAATTGGTGTGGTGATCTTTTTTATGTGGGGAAAATTGGCGACACAGATTAATGCGTCAGTGGGGGAGTCTCTACCGATGTTAACCACTAGCTATAATATGGAACGTTATAGCACCAATTTACAAATGCTATTAAAAGAGCGAGAACAGACACAGAGAAAATCAGTTTCAGAGCAACAACAGCAGGAAATTCATCAGTTATTAGATAATTTACGTGAATTCCCTATTGAACAAACACCGCAACGTGATTTTTATACTCAACTTGTTGACGAACTGTCGGCATTAATTGATCAGCAAGATGTGTTACTGGATAAGCGTCGAGAATTGGAAAATAGGCTTGCTCAATTATTAGGTCAATTAGCATGGATGCATGACGCTGTTGGTGAAGATATTAAACCGCTACTTAATGAAATTGAGTGGCATGTTAGCCAAATGATTAATGAGAAAAATGTACAGGAAAACAGCCTACAACTTTTACTTGAATCCACATTATTACAAGAATTATTTACTACGGAAAATGAGTTAATTAGTTTAGTTGAAGAAATTGCTCATCAACGCTATAGCCGTGATATTGATGTCGCTTTTCATTATATCAGTGTTAAGATTGATGAAATAATCGCCTTAAATCAAAAGCTAAAAAGCTATCCATCAACTATTGCTCACCGCCAGATATTACAAGAGATTATTGCCATTACGCGTTATGACGGTGATATCTACCAGACATTGATTGATGATGTAGAAAATGAAAAAAAGCTCAAAGCATTAACCCCAGAACTGAATGAAAAATTATCACAATTTGATAATGCAGTAAGTGGTAATGTTTTGGCGACCAGTGAAGCGCTAAATAAGCTTAATGATAATACTCGTAAACTGATGGCAACGGGGAAAATCGTTATTGTTGTCATCATTATTGCATCACTTTTGCTGAGTATTATTGTGATGAAAATCTTAATCGATAGAAGACTTATCGCAAGATTGAATAAATTAAGTGATGACTTAGCGCATGTCGCTAACGGTAATTTAACCGAGCCTGTACTGATTGAAGGACAAGATGAAATTGGTCTATTAAGTCGGCGACTTCGTCGATTTTGGCGTCAAATGAAAGAAGTTGAAGCCAGTAATGCGTTAAATCTTATTAATAACACGGATGCGAGTTTAATTACCTGTCATCACGATGGCAGGATAGAAACGGTTAATCCAAGTGCGGCAACGTTATTAGGAACAGGAAAAGGGCAAAGCAATAAGCCGCTTTGGTTACTATTTAGCGGTGAGGCGAGCACAATGCTTAAAGCGCAATTTGACTTAACCAGTCAGCTTTATCGCTTAGGGCTGAGTGAATGTATTATTCGAATGGTAAAAGCGGGTGAGCCTCATTTCTTACAATTTAATATTCGAGAATATCCACATAAAGATGAACACAAATATATTGTAACTATCACAGATATTACGCGCCAAGAGTTAAGCCGATTAGAGCTTCAACGGCTGGTGGCATTAAAAACACAAGATTTACAGGATAAAAACCAGCAATTAAATGAAGAGATGTTGCGTCGTGAACAGGCACAAAAACATTTAATTCAGACACAAGAAGAGCTTGTACAGGCTGCTAAAATGGCGGTTGTGGGTCAGGCGATGACAAGCCTTGCACATGAGCTTAATCAGCCGCTTTCTGCAATTAACACCTATCTTTACAGTGCAAAACTGACTATGCAGATGGGGAAATATGATCAATTACCTGATTCAATCGAACGTATTGAAAAGTTGTGCGCACGAATGAATCGAATCATTACTGCATTGCGTAATTTCTCACGTAAATCTTCATCTGAAATTAGCTTTGTATCAGCACCATTAAAAGAGCTGGTAGATAGCGCGATGGTGTTGGTAGAGTCTCGTTCTAAACGAGAGCAATGCATTATTAAGAATAATATTCCTGATGAATTAACTATTTGTGCAGATCCGACACAAATTGAACAAGTCTTAGTTAATTTGTTTGTTAATGCGATGGATGCTATTGCGGGTCTTGGTGAAAGTCAGATCACCATTGATCTTTTATCTGTTGATCCCAAAAGAAAATTAGTGGCGATCGCTGATAGTGGAAAAGGATTCAATTCAGAGGTTTTACCCAAATTATTTACCCCATTTACAACCACAAAAGATGTGGGGCTTGGGTTAGGGTTATCCATTTGCCGTTCAATTATGCAACGGTTTGGTTATGAAATTTACTTGGCCTCTACATTAAAGGGTGGCGCCATGGTTGTTTTGGAGTTTACAGATGACACAATCACACATGCATGATATTGACGTTTTATTAATTGATGATGATGAAGATATTCTCGAATCTTATCGTCATTTGCTTAATCTTGCGGGAATGATTGCCAGAGTAACTGACTCACCAGAAAAAGCATTAAGCTTTTTAACACCAGAATGGCAAGGCGCTGTTGTGCTTGATATCTATATGCCAGCAATGAATGGTATGGAAGTGTTAGAGCGCATTAAACAAATTGACCCTCGTATCCCCGTTATCATGATCACTGGTCATGGCGATATACCGTTAGCAGTAGAAGCGGTAAAAAAAGGCGCTTATGATTTTATTGAAAAGCCAATTAATCCTCCTGCTTTCTTAGAGTTAGTGGCGAAGGCTTATAAAGAGCGTCAATCCATTCTTTCTCTGAGAAATGCCATAATCAGCACGACACAAGAGCGATTAGTGGGAGATAGTGCGCAAATCACCGCGATCAGAGAACAAGTACAACAAATTGCCGATATTGATAAAGATTTAATGATAGAAGGAGAGATGGGAACGGGACGTCACCTTCTCGCTCAACTCTTACATGAGTTAAGCCCGCACAGCGATAAAACTATCCAAACAGTTGATTGCCAAAGTTTATCGGATATCAAACAGGTTATTGCTCAAATTGAAGCGGATAAAGTCGGAACATTAATTTTGCGTTCTCCTTATGATTTATCATCAGAAGCGCAACGTTGGCTAAGCTCTTATCTATTAGATATGGAACGTCAAGGAAAACGCCATTTTAGAACGATTGCGATTTTAGAAAATAATACACAACAACTGGTAACCGAAGGGCGATTAATCCCTGAATTTTATTACTATTTTTCACAAATCACTTTTTCATTGCCTCCGTTAAGTGCAAGACGCCCTGATATTATTCCGCTATTTAGAGCATTTTTGAGACAAAGTGCGCAACGACTCGGTATTGCAGTACCGAAGATTGATCGTAATTACCTCGATATTTTAAAGCGTTACGATTGGCCAGGAAATATTCGTGAGTTACGAAATGTGGCTGAACTCTATGCGGTAGGCATTGTGAAAATGGTTGATAGTGAACAACATCGAGCCATTATCCCACCAGAAGGCCCTTTGGATAATCTTGTGGATGAATATGAGCGTCGATTAATTGAGGATGCGTTATATTTATTTGCGGGTCGAGTGAGTGATGTGGCGGATTATTTGGGTATTCCACGTAAGAAGCTATATTTACGAATGAAAAAACATGATCTCGATAAAGATAGCTATAAGCCAAAAGTTTGATTTACCCAGCATGTTTTTAATAATTATAAGAGCCAATAATGACCTATTACCAATAGTGTTTTTCGTTGACTTACCCGCACACTATTGTGCGGGTTTTTTGTGTAGATGAATTGAAAAAAGGGTTATGTCATTATTGGTTCAATACTTAACTCGCCCTTATTTGTATCTAATTTTAGCATCTGAGATTCAGTCACTTTTAATAGTTCAGGCCCCAAATTTACTAACATGGGTAAATGCATTTCAGACGCGATAATGGCACTGTGAGAAAGGACATCGCCTTTGGCTAACACTATTCCTACGAATTTTTTATATTCCAATTGAATTAATGTGGAAGGAAAAATCTCTTTGGCGACCAAGATAGCGGGTTGTGAAGGGGTAAAGCTTGGGCGAGTTTTATCTTGTAAATGATAAAGTACTTGATTACGCAGATCACGAAGATCGAGTTCACGTGCGCGTAAATAAGGGTCGGCGAGAGCACAATACAACTGTGTTCTTTCTTGCATTTCATCTGACCAACTTTGCTGGGCACTGATCTTCTTTTCTTTGATGCGATCAATCACACTTGTGATTAATTCATCATCATCTAACATCATGATATGGCCGTTAAAAATGGCACCGATATGCTCACCTAATTTTTCACTAGCTTTATTGGCACTCTGTTTTAGTGCTTTTAGCGTGCTTTTTATTGCAAATTTTAGTTTGCCGATTTGAGCATCAATATCAATCGGTTCAGATAAGTTTTCGATAGGTGAAAGTTCTATTTCATGCCAAATAAAAGCAGGGGCTTTAATTTGGGTGACGGGGGCTAAAATGCCTTTTAATGTTAGGGTATTAGAATCAGAAGATAACTCCTCTCCAAAGCCATTTTGGGCAAGTTCAAGAAAAGCTGCAATCGCCTCCTCTTCTTGTTCACCAGAGGCAATTAGCGTTATCTCATCACCTTGGCGAATTTGTATTAATGAAAGCTGATTTAAACTGAGAGGATTAATACGCCTATCCCCTTTAACTAATTGATAATCAGCCTGAAAAGCAGAAAGTACCTCAACTAACGTTGCAGCCGGTCTGACGTGTAGACCATGGGGATTACGAACAACCCAACTTGCCTCTTTACCGTGAATTTTGACAGTGGCATTAATATCATTTTTAGATTGAACGATATTTTCACCAAGTTGGATTTTCTTTGGATATAAAGAATTTGAAGCTTCTTCAATCACTTTTTCTAGTGATGCGCCTGAAGATGCGGCTACAACCGCAGCAAGCGTTCCTTCAACTAAAGGCGCTGAGCAGAGGGTGACTTTCTCAGCTAGCTCTGGATCAAGTAACTCAATCGCAGTTTCTGCACTTAGTATTGCACTACCTAAATCCATCATCACAACAATAGATTGTGCTGGTGAAAGCGATTCTATCGCCGTCATAATTTTAACGGCATCAGTACCAATGGCATGTTCGTCATCGTTGACACCTGCGGCAATCGTAAGTTGACAATGAGTTGGATTAAGCATCTGACTGGCAAGTTCTGCCACTCCATCTGCGAGATGTTTACTATGAGAAACAATAACAATATTTATCATGGTAGACCTTTATGGGTTGCTTGGTCAGTTATGCATTAATACTATTTGCAAGGGCTTGTATCATCAGTACCACAGAAGCACTGCCGGGATCTTTATGTCCGATACTGCGCTCACCTAAGTAGCTTGCTCGCCCTTTTCGAGCCTGCATCGGAATGGTATTTTCAGCCGCTTTTTCAGCGACAACTTGTGCTTGATTGAGGGCTTCTTTGATAGAAAGATTTTGTTCACTCGAGTGTTTTAATGACTTAACCACCGGCCACCAAACATCACACATGGTTTTGTCATTTGGCTCTGCTTTTCCTCGGCTTACAATGCCTTCTACACCTTCTGTTACCATTTCAACAAGTTGATTAAGTTCTAAGTTTTGCAATGCAGCCGTGGGTTTGGCGGCACGAATAAAGAAGGTGCCAAATAGTGGACCACTTGCTCCGCCAATATTTGAGAGCAATGTCATACCTGTGGTTTTAAGGATTGTACCAATATCTTGTCCTTCAAATTCAGGTAGTTTTTCTTGTACTTTTCTAAAGCCTCGGTTCATATTTAAACCGTGGTCAGCATCACCAATTTCACGATCTAAGTCTGTCAGATAATCACTATTTTGTTCAAAAAGTGATGCGCATTGTTGTAACCAAAGAATGATTTGAGCATGTGTTAAAGCCATTTTTTGTTCCTTTTCTTGTGATTAAAGACTTATTTCACCATCGCTGGTGTATTCACAGGGGCATCCCATAAGGTAAGTAATTCATTATCAACTTTTAATAACGTTATTGAGATCCCTGTCATATCGAGCGAAGTACAATAAGAACCAATTAAAGAACGTTCGATGGTCAAGCCAAATTTTTCACAGCATTGAGTTAAACGGTTATAAACACCATAAAGTTCAGATTGTGGTGTGGCACCAAGGTTATTCACTAAGACAATGACGCGATCGCCAGATTTTAACGGCTGTTTTTCCTGCTTTTCATCGATCCAAGTGCCGTTTTCACGATCCCAATTGCGGATCACTCGTTGATAGTGACCATTTTCAATTAAGGTATTAAACATGGCATCAACGGTATCATTGAGAGAAGTAAATTTACGGCGGTCAATACCCGGTTCACCGTGAATACCGACACCAAACTCCATTTCATTTTCAGGTAAAGTAAAAGAGGGTTTTCCTGCGGCTGGAACCGTACAGGCTTCTAAGGCGATACCGATAGAAAAACCATTGTTATTAATGTGGTGACCTAATTTAACCAGTTCATCTAGAGAGTCGCCTCTTTCTGCTGCCGCGCCTAGTAGTTTTTCTATTAAAACGGTATTGGCAACACCACGGCGTCCTGCGGTATATAAGCTATCTTTTACCGCTACATCATCATCAACTAATACAGTTGCGATTTTTACACCGTCGTCATGAAGCAGTTCTGTTGCTGTTTCAAAGTTAAGTACATCACCGGTGTAGTTTTTCACGATCATTAAAACACCTTCACCGCTATCAATCTCTTTGGCGCAGTCATACATTTTATCTGGTGTTGGTGACGTAAATATTTCACCCGGACATGCACCATCAAGCATTCCTTTACCAACAAAACCTGCATGCATAGGCTCATGCCCGCTACCACCGCCGGACAATAGCGCAACTTTATCTTTTACTGGAGCATCTTTTCGCGTGACATAAAAAGAGGAGGGATGAAGTTTGATTTCAGGATGGGCTTTTGCAAAGCCTTGTAGTTGTTCAGATAACACATCATCAACTCGATTAATCAGCTTTTTCATCTTAAATGCTCCATTTGAAATTTGTGTTTAGTCTTCAAACTAGAAATAGGGGTTCTGGTTTGGGGGCTGACAAATTATTTATTAAAGGATTGGCAAACACAGTATCAATAGGCGTGTTTGTTTTATTTAAAACATAAGAATTATTTTTATTTAGCTTAAAAATGAATCTACATCATTTATCTTTCTATAAGAATAAGTTAGTCAAATAACCTGTCAGAATGGGAGCAAGATCATAAAAATAAATGAAAAAGAGTATCTGTTTATGATGGTTACATGTCTTGCAAAAGCGTCAATGCTTTATCTCGTTGCTCTGGAGAAAGATTTTTAATGACATCTAATAACAACGTATTCTTGTTTTTTGCGCTAGGCATAAGGGTGTGACTAAACGTGAGGTTTAAAACAAAGGTATGTCCGCATTCAGGATCACGACAAGCGCAATAGAGATCGGATAACTCTTTGTGTTTACGATTACTTTTCTTTATAAGCGCTTTTTCACCACATTCAGGACAAAAGATAGTTAAGACACGCATATTATTTTTCTCTTTACTAAGGGCTATCGGATACCTTCTATATTAGCTTAAAATTGTATTATAACCAGCCTATTTATTGTTTTTTTATATAACTATTTGTTTTATGGTTGTTTAAAGGTACTTAAAACAAGTTTATTTGTATTGTTCGGTGTGAATAGTTCGGTTATTGTCGGTTAAGGCATGATAACCGACAATAACCGAACAAACTTACTAGTCTGAAATACAAACTTTGTCGATAATGATTTTACGTTAAACCATATGGAGATAAGTAACGCTTTACAGATTATCTGATGAATGTTGGGAGAAGAAGGTTCTTTTTACGGTTAAAAAAAGTGTGATCAGAGATGAGGTGTATTCATGGATGAATATGACAGCACATTGATATCGTTAGTGGTAGTGGGCGCTTTTATTGCATTAGGAAAGATGCTCGTTGCGAATGAAACAATGACATTAAGATTGTTTATCGGCAAAATTATTTTAGGCTCGGCGGTTTCTGTTGTTGCTGGCGCACTGCTTATTTTATGGCCTGGAATTGATTCTGTCGCAGTAATGGGGATTGGCTCAGCGCTCGGTATTGTGGGTTATCAGTTAGTCGAAATCTGGTTACGTAAACGAGGTAATCAATTTTTTTCAGGGAAAGAAAAAGAGGATACCAAGTAAAAAGTGCAATATATTTTCATCATAAAAAGTCGATAAAGTCAGTTTTGTCTCGAATGACTAAGGAGTTAGGTCATGTTCAACAAACAAGCGTTATATGCATGGATCGCAATACTGGCGTTTAGTTTGGTTTGGATTGCTCAAGGATGGCATCGAGATAATATAGCGTTAAAACAACGGATGTTAATAACGGTAATCGAAGATCAAGCTAACAGGGATGTTTGTCTTGATCTTCACTTTTTTCTTTATCATCCATCTAAATATGCTGACATCCTTTTGGGCTAATTAATTGGCCTTGTATGTCAGCGATACCGATGTGGGCAATGCAACCCGCATTAAATTGTAAATAGTCATCTTCTATACCATCAGAGAAAATTACGCCATTTTCTGGCATCAAAGATTCTAATTGCAACGGTGAATCTGGCTCAATTGTGCCGAAAGTGAGTGCCACTCCGGTCGTTCTGCTTGGAAACGGTTCTCTTACACTAAATTGTAATTTTCGTTCACTCCAGTTAAAACCTTGTAACAGAGGGTGCGAAGTTTCTCCTGTAATTGCCATCGCACCAGCAAGAATAGATTGAAACCAACCTGTTGATCCCAGCCCTGTTGATACAATAATGCCTGATGAAGATTGCGCTTCTTGAGCGCCACTCCATTGTAAAATATACCGTGCGGAGGTGTGACTTTTAGGGCCAATAAATAAGTCATTCACTGCTAATAGTGATTGACCATCATTGGTTGTCGCTTGCGCGAATGTGACCGTTTTAAATGGCATTTTTTGATTAATGGTATTAATGACTGTCTCTTTTAATTGCCCTATTTCAAAGGGTAATAATTTACCATCCCATCTTGATGGATCAGGATTTATGGCAATAATGGGCTGTCCATTAAGGTATTTTAATGTATTAGCAACCAATCCATCTTGACCGATCACCACCACAATGTCGTGGGGGGAGAATTGATAGCTAGGTAATAAACCCCTTTCTAAAAGTTGAAAACGCCCTAATGATTTTAAAATCAGTTCAGCTTCTGTTAATTGTTTTTGATATAAATTGTGTTCATTGAGGTAATCCTTTACCTCAACATTGTTGTGTTCTAGATAGAATTTGGCTTGTGACCAAGTATTAAAACGCTCGATTAATTCCTGTAAACGGCTTTTTCTCATCACCAGTACGAAGCGAAAATCGTTATTACGTTGCATTATTTACCCCCTTTTTTCATGAATTGGCTAAATAAATCAGGGGTGATATTTAGTTCGCCAATTTTTCCTGAATTCAGCGCTAAGGTTTCAAATGCCATGGCCATTAACTGTTGTGAGTCCATTTTTGCTAGCGCCATAGCTTTTAGGTTTTCAACGGGTAATTCACGATAAGCACGCATAGTCGCCTCAATAGCATAAGCATCGGCTTCTGATTGTGTTCGCTGATTTTCAGCACTTAACGCGACCAGTTCTTTGCGTTTTGCTTCTGCATTAACCTTCGCTTCAAGGCGCTCTTTTTCAATCTCGGCTTGTTCTCGTAATAATGTACGTTCATTTTCTAAGCGTGCTTCTTCAATTTCTTGACGTTTACGTTGAACGGATAAATCGGTTTCTAACTCAGCTTCTTTAATGGTGCGTTCTTGTTCTACTGAGAATTTACGGCGAGCATAAATGGCATCATCGGCTTCTTTCAGTAACGATTCTCTCGCTTCGGCTTCTAGTGCTTTTAATGTTTCTGGTGATGGTGTGATTGCCGCAATAGAGACATCTAAAATTGCAATACCTAATGCTTCTAATGACGAGTGTTCAATCAATTGTTCCATTACCAAGGTGACTAATGATTGGCTGAGTAATAACGCTTCTCTAAGTGGGGTACTTTGGATCTTTGCTTGAATTAAGGTTTGTGCAATACGTACAACGCGATCACTGAGTTTGAGTGGATCTTCAGAGGCATAAGACTTGCCGTTTTTACTCAAGTTAAAATTGAGCACTTCTGCCGCTTTTTCAGGCGCTTTGACCTGAAATGAAATTTGCCCTTGAATGCGTAAACCCTGAAAGTCTGCGGTTTGGAAGTTAAAAATAAAAGGGGCTTCCTGAGCGTTTAAAGGTAATGCCGCAATAGAGGTTGTGGCTGAGTTATACCAAAAACTTAAGCCTTTACCTTGTTGGCGGATTTTGCCATTAACGGATTTAATGATGAATGTTGATGAGTCAGCTTTAAAATAATTTAAGTTAAACATAGTATTTCCTTATTAAGTGTCTTTGTGACAATAATTTGATTGTGTCCTATCGACACTATTGTTGTCAACTGATTTAGTGTCTTTATGACAAAATTTGATTTTTTGCTGTTTAACCTTAAAATAGCCTTATCGTTTTCTAATAAAGTTTCCGTCATGAATGAACAAGATTTTTTAGCCAGTTATAACCGTCGTGATTTCCTATCTCCACTAATCACCGTTGATGCCGTGCTGTTTACTTATCATGAAGAGCAGTTAAAAGTGTTGTTGGTGAAAAGAGGAGAGCATCCTGAAAAAGGAAAATGGGGTTTACCCGGTGGGTTTGTTGATGAAGTGCAGGACAAATGCCTTGAAGATACAGTGCTCAGAAAATTAAAAGAGAAAACGGGTGTGATCCCCCCTTATATTGAGCAACTCTGTTCAGTGGGAAATAGCCAGCGTGATGCAAGAGGTTGGTCAGTGACGGTTTGTTATACCGCGTTGATTGCACATCAAGCCTGTGAAGCACATATTGATACTGTGGATTCGGTAATGTGGTGCCCTATTGATGAGGTTACACAACAAAGCTTAGCCTTTGATCATCAAGAATTAATTACACAAGCGAGAGAGCGATTAAAGCAAAAATCACTCTATTCAATTGTTCCCGGATTTGCATTACCCGAGGTGTTTACCTTGCCTGAATTACAACATGTTCATGAAATTTTGATTGGGAAAGAGATCCAGAAAAAATCATTTAGACGACGCATCGAACAGGCAGATTTATTGATTGATACTGGTGAAAAACGGGCAGAGAGAGGACGCCCTGCAAGTCTATATCGACTCAAAGAGGCGTCGGCAGATTATCGTTTTATTCGTAATCTTGAGTTTTAATTTTTGAGTTGTTTAACAAAATAATCGGCGCCATCTCGGATGGCGTCATCAGCCACTTTCATCATACGTGAATAATGTAAAAAGGCATGTAATGTGCCAGAATACATTTTATATTCACAAGGTAATTGATGCGCTTCTAGCGTTTTAAATAACGTCACACTATCATCAATAAGTGGGTCGTATTGTGCGCTGGCGATAAAGCAAGGTGGAATATCTTGCGTCAAATCGTTATTAAATAAGCAATAATAAGGTGCGTCACGACTGCCAAGTGCGGTTAAATACGCATTATCATATTCTTCGAGATCTTGCTGGCGTAATCCATCCCATTCACCTCCATAAAGTCGGCGGCTGGTGGAATCACGTAAGCCATATAATCCATACCAAAGTAAAGCTGCGCTCACTTTGCCACAGTGAATGTGTTTGTCACGCAACCATAACACGGTGGCAAGTGATAACATGGCACCTGCAGAGTCACCAGCAAAACCAATACATTGAGTATTAATATTGTAGTGTTTTGCATTTTGATGATAGTACTGACAAACCTGTGCGGATTCATCAATGGCTTGGGGATAGCGCGCTTGCGGTGACAGTGAATAATCAATACCAATAACGGTACAGCCAGTATAGCTGGCAAGCAGTCGCATAATGCGATCGTGGGTATCTAAATTCCCTAAAATAAAACCGCCACCATGCAGATAATAGAGAGTTGCGGGTGTTTTTTCTTTGGGTTGATAAAGACGCGTTAATACATTTCCATAAGAAGTACTAACCGAAATATCTTTTACATTAAACATCTCTGGTGCGTCTGCATTCCAATAACGTCTGTCTTGATTATAAGCAAGGCGCATAGAAGGGTAGTCATTACTTTCCGGCGCAGGTTGCGGATTATCTGCATAATATTGCATAACTTGCTTCATTTCTGGTGAAATAAGTTCTAGCACATTGATTTTATTTTTAATATTCATTAGCCCCTCCAATTATCACTATGCGGTATTGTAAATGCTAGGGCTTAATAAACTGGGATCTTGGTATCCAATATTGAAGGTTAGAAAAGTATTGAGGGGTTCTCACTGAAAATGTGATTTTGCGTTGATATCAAATTAAAGGCTAAAGTTTGATAGATTGGACAGTTTTTCTTAACTAAATAATACTATTAGAAATAAATATAATCATAGCGTTCAGATCAGTGGTCGAAAAGCGTTCTTCTTAAAAATGAATACAAAGGTTGAATTGATAAAAAGAGAATAACCCGCAATAAACTAAACGGATTATTCTCTTACTTTATTAATTTGAGACTAATTGCACCACAACAAGCCGTCCGCCTTCTTCTGTCGATAACACAAATTGCAATCCATCGGTTAATGCAATTTTATCGCCAATCGCTATTTTCCTTTTCTCTGGCAATACCATTAATCCATCAATACGCTCGTTAACCAGCCACCATGTTGAATTGTGATAAACAAAATAGCCTACACGCTTTTTTTGTTCATCTGTGGTGCGCTCATTAGGCGCAATCAGGCGATTAACGTGCCAAGGAAAGAGTGATTGATTACTCCAAACCATTAAGCGGTGATCGTCTGGTCTGAAGCTACCAGCTTTACGGGAAGAGTAGAGATTTAAAATCGGCAATTGCCCTTTATATGGCGTATGACAATAAGGACAAACCGGCTGTGTTTTTCCAGAAAAAACATACCATTGCTGTTCACAATCTTTATTCTGACAAGGCTGAACCAAATCTACCGTTTTGACTAAAGCGGTTTCCCATTCATCAGCGGTAGGCCGTTGCGAAGGATCATGTAACCCTGTAATAAAGGCTCTTTCAAAAAGAGGCGTCAGGTATGGCCCCATAATCGTGTATGGGATTTTTTCAGGATCAGCCCAAGGTAGAGATGATGGTTTTACCTGATTAAGTTTTACCGCATTGCTACGATCTGTTGGGTGTTCAATAAACAGCGCTTTTTCACCCATAGAGAGTGTCTCATCACGCATTTCATCATCAAGATCGTGAATTTTACCGCCACGTAAAGGGTGACGATAAAACAGATACATATAGATTAATACCGCAAGGGCGTGTCTATCAGTGGTGATACTTGGTAAGATTCGGTTAGGATCTTCTTTCGGTAAATGACTGGTTTTTACCACTTCTGGTGCAATAAAATCAGGTGTTCCGACAACATCAGGTGGGTATTTCCCAGGAACCACTAAACCATCAATATCAATGACACAAGCATGACCTTGTTCAGGATCGATAAGCACGTTTTTATAGCTTAAATCACTATGGCATAAGCCTGCTGCATGCATTCGGCGTACAGCACGAGAGAGCAATAAACAGACTTTCAGGTAATTTAATAAATTGCCTCTTTCACGAGGATCGAGAAATTTATTTTGGTTATTTGCACTTGCAAACCATTTACCTTCTTTTTCTCGGCCTTTTATGGCAAGAAAGTCATTGTTTTTAGAGCCATATTTAAAGAAAAAGTGGGATTGATACGTTGGTACCACAATACCAATTTTGCCTTGATGTTCAACAAAATCTGTTGGCCAGCAAAAGAGATTTTTCCAATATTCTCCACCACTTTGCTCAAAGATATTATGTCGATAAGAGCCTGTTATCATATCGATTCTATCTTTGGCTTGTGCGTTTTGTTTTGTCTTATAAAAGGCAACAACATAGGTTTTGTCAGGGGAAAAATAGACATCTTTCATTGAGCCAGAGCCAATAATCTCATTGACGTACTGAACTGTTTTTCCACTTTGCGTTGTACAGGTAATGATCTCTGCCATGAAACTCACCTATTTTCTCTTTGATGATCACCAAGCCACAACCAGAGTGCGGTCATCGTGATTGCCTGCTGAAAAGAAATTTAGCCATTCGGCCAGTTTTTGATCTGCGGTTTCTGGTGAGGCTAAACAAGGCGATATTTCATCAATAAGCGCTGCCCATTTATTGGGATCTTGTAAGCCATTATCCGTTTCAAATATCGGATCGGAAACGCCGTCTGTCATTAAAATAAGATGTGAAATTTCTTTCCATTTACCAATAATAATGCGTCGATTAAATTCAGCATCGTTGAGCGCACTATCATCAAGGAAACGGGTTTGTCCTGCATATTCACCACTATCTGGAATACCTAAAATGCGGACTTTTCCCGCTGGGCCATAAGCGGCAATAGCACCATCTCCCATCCAAAATGAGGCCGCAAATAGCTCGTCATTGATACGCAAAGAAACGGTGGCTAATAACGTAGTAGAAAAAGATTTTACTGGCTCATTAATATGAATGGCTTCGTTTTTGAGGTTATTAATCGCTAATTGAGCTGCATTACGGAAGAGTTGAGCAAAGAAGCTTCCCACTTGATTAATTGCGTGATTGTCATTCCATTGATAAATGGTTTCAAGATGAGGTTTAAGCGCTTTATTTTCCACACTTAATTGCGATTTTAAATAGTGGCTTACGGTATTGATAGCAATCCGAGAGCCTTCACGAGAATAGCGCGCACTGCCAGCACCATCAGCAACAATTAAAATATTCCATTGGCTTTGGTTATCGTGATGAATATAAAAATCGTCATCACGGAATGTGCCCGCATGTTCATGAGAGCGACCGCGACGACTTGCACCTGCGATACGAATGTCATCTTTAAGAATAAGTTTGCTATCAATATGCGCTTTGGGGTAAAGGCTATCGGCGGGAGGCTCATTGATTTGCCATAAGCTACGAGAATCAGGATTGATGATTAATAAGACTTCATCGTGATAGCGAATGGCATTTACAGACCAATGGACAATCAATGTGAAATTGCCACTTTTTGTTGGCGTACCCACTAAGCAACAACTTTCAGGATCAAAGCTTATTCCAACTACTTCTGGAAAATCAACCGCTTCAATTTTGGCAATTTCGAGGGTATCTAGTTCGATACTGAGTGTAGAATTGAACGCTGTACCGACTTTGGCATTAGAAAGGGTAATTTTGGCCGTAGGGCGGTGAATAATCGGTTTTTCTATTGGCATTGGTGATGAGTGTGTGGGAATTTGCCCCGGTTTTAATGGGGGCTCTTCTGGTAATGATATTTCTTCAGAGGCTAACTCGCGGGCAGGTGGCAATAACAGAAGAATAGGTTGTACTTTATCTTGTGGTGTAATTTTTTCTGCTGTTTTTGCTTTGATTTTACCAATAATAAAATCAATGTATTGAGCGATTTCTGCATCTTCATATAACGCAATAATCAGTTCTTCATGTATCGCAATGCGTTGCGAAGTTAGCGTATCATCAATAATCAGTTTTGTGAGTAGGGCTTTTTTATCCATTAGCCTTTACCTCGAGTGACATCAAAGTCAGATTGATTGCTGTTATTTCCAAAGGTGATGCTGTTATCACACCATGGGCAAATAACAGTTTCTGGGCCATTTACACAGAGTAATTTGCCACATTGGCAAACAGCGAAGGCGGTGGCATTGCCACAATAGGGGCAACCAGGAGTGCCGTGAAGTTCACTGGTATTCACTTGATATGCCGTAGCGCTGAGATCGCTCCATGCAAAGTAATCTTCGTTTAAGGTGTAGCAGCCCGTTAAATTAAACCCATTGAGGTTGAGATTAAAATCAAGCCCAGAGGCTTTCATTGGTGGGCGTTCATATTTCATTAAATAAGGCGATCGAGTGTGGCTACAACGGCCGACAAATGTGACACAAGATTCATCATAGGCACGAGCTACATCATCTTTAGCAAGGCGAACAATTTGCTCGGTTTTGCTTAAAAGTGGAGGTGTTTCCTCGCCAACACTGCGACTGTGAGAAACCACAGACATCGTTATCCATTTTATAAAACGGGTGAAATCGCCTTCTTGTGCTTCAGTAAATAACAGCACATTTTCAGTTAATTGTGATAACGCGTGTAAGTCAGCACTTAAGCCTAATCCAATCGCAATTAAGTTAACTTTATCGGCGTAGTGGGCTTTCCAGCGTTTTATCTCTTGTGCGTAATCATCGGTTGGTCTACCGTCAGTAAGAAGATAAACAACAGGTTTCCAATCACCTTTTTGCTCAATCGTGGTTTTTCTAACTTGAGTATCGATTTGGTGAGCAAGTTCTCGTAACGCGCTGCCTAATGAAGTGCCTCCCCCTAAAGGAAGCTGAGGCGGATAAAAAGAGACGACTTCAGTGAGTGGAACAATGGTTTTTGCAACGCCAGCAAAGGCGATAACAGAAACCCAAGCAGTTTCAAGAGCGTGAGGATCTCGCCTGAGATCGCTAATAATAGTCGTCAGACCATCATTCATCTTTTTTAGGTTTTCACCTATCATCGACTCTGAACAATCTAAAACAAAGAAAATGGGTAGCCTTCTCATTGTTATACCTTATTACTTTATCGTGGCTGTTATGTATTGGAGTAGATAAACCAAAGCCTGAATAAAATAAAAGCAAAGCCTTTTGGAGCACTTTGCTTTTGCGGATCACAGTACAAGTTGGATTTCAGGAGGCGGTGGCGGTAAGGTATCTTTATCCGTATTCACTCCTGCACTTGAACTGCCTGATGCGACACTGGCAGAGACCCATTTAAAAAAGCCAGAGAAGGCATTAGAGTCTAGTGTTTCTAAAGCGACCACTTGAGGTGTGAGTTCTTTAAGGTGATCATGTTTGGCTTTAGGGCCAACAGCACAAGCGATGATCGAACCAAATGAACGTTTTTTCACTTCTTTAATCGCCTCACCATAAGCATAAGCATCAGAAGGTGTGCCATCAGTCATCAAAAAGACGAGAGGACGCCAGTCACCTTTTTGGTCACCATCGGAACGCTTAATATCACGATCGACACATTGGATTAAACATTCTAGCGCAGCACCCGTGAAAGTACCGCCGGAGCTAGGTACGGTGATATCAGAGAATTGGAAATCTTCTAATGCAGTTAATGGGATAAATTCACGTGCTTCATTATCATAAGTGATAATTGAGATATGAACGCTTTCTAATGCGTAAGGATCTTGTCTCAATGCATTAAGCATTGTTTGTATCCCTACGTTAACGGCATGAATTGATTCTCCTCTCATTGATCCTGAAGTATCAATTAACAGGTAAACAGGCAGTCTTCTCATTAGGTGAAGTCCTTTAAGTAAGAAATAAAGCTATCTGAACTCGAAGGCTCACCAATGGCGTTAAGTTTCCAGCCATTTTCTTCTCTGACTAATTCAGCAAACAGCATTGAACGTTGATTGTTGAAGGCTTCGCCTCCAGATAAATCAAAACGAGCCATTTCTATATTTTTGGCATCAACGGCGCGGATAAAGGCATTTTGTACTTTACCAAAGTGTTGTTGTAGTTCTCGACCATTGTAAATCTGCACAATAAAGACGATTTTGCTAAATTTAGGATCAAGTGTGTTTAATTTCACGATGATCTGCTCATCGTCTCCATCACCTGCACCTGTTCGATTATCACCTGTTAACCAAATCTGCCCTGATTTGTGTTGTAGGCTATTAAAGAAAATAATATCGCCATTGACGAGAGAAGGTCGTCCATCTTCGATTTTACCCAAATCGTTGACTTTGCCGTTTTCGCCACATAAGAAGGCGATAACATCTAAATCGTATTCTTCGCTTTTTTTACCAAAGAGACCACCAAGAAATCCGCGTTTTTCTTCGTTGATATCCCAGCCTAAACCGATAGTAACAGAGGAAAGGTCATATTCATTTTTCTTTAAACTAACACCTTGTCCTTTTTTTAAACTAACAGACATATTCATTCCTTTTTTATTTAAAGTACAACGTTAACCTCAGGGGGCGGTGGCGGTAAGTCATCAAGATCACTAATATCTTTCTTAGTTAAATCGACTTTTTGACTACCAACAGAAATACTGGCTGAAACCCACTTAAAGAAAGACTTAATCGTGTTGGAGTCTGCCGTATCTAGCTGTAATACAATTTCAGTGATATTTTTTAGTACATCTGTTTGTGCTGATTGTCCTGCTGCACACGCAATAACAACGCCAGTGCGTGCTGCTTTAAATTTCTCAACGCCTTTTTTCCAATCGTCCGTGGGGGCGCCATCTGTCATCACGAAAACCAATGGACGCCAATCGCCTTTTGTCTCAGCCGTGGTTTTTTGTACTTCTTTTTCAATACGATTAGAAACTAAAGTGAGTGCAGAACCTAATGCTGTTGTTCCACTTGCGACTAAATCAGGAACTTTGAAATTGATTAAATCAGTGAGTGGCACAATCTGTTGTGCGGTTGAGTCAAAGGTGATGATAGAAATATAGGCGGTTTCTAGTGCGTAAGGATCTTGGCGTAGTGTTGATAAGAGCATTTCAACGCCATTCTTTACTGCTGCAATAGGTTCTCCATACATAGAACCTGATGTATCAAGTAAAAGGTAAACTGGCAATCTTCTCATGCATTTATCCTGTGAGTGAGATAGAAATAAGCGATTAATATACTAACCGACTCATGAAGGTGTTCAATTGAGATTATGCTTAGTTTAATTAAATTGGAGAAAAAACGCAGTGATGATTGTCCAATATTATTAATCTGAATGAAGATAGTATGAAAAGCAAAATAAAAGAGGAATTGGCCTGTTTATCCCTCTTAAATCGAGTGACGAAGCGATATAATTTTATTAAAGAAAGCCTGTTTTATTCAGTCCGTATTTATAAGTGTGGCAAAAATTGAATGGTTAATAATGATTAGGTGTAAATACGTATTTCAACTAAAAATAATAATAATTATAAAAGCTAATAAATTCAATTGATTAATATATTTGTTTTTTGGTTTTTAAATATACTTAAAATAAAGTAAAAGTGTTGAAAATATATAAAATGATTTTATTAGATAAGTGTTTTTATATATTTTATTATTTTTTCTTATTTTTAAAAAATTAACTTGATACCGAAGTATCAAGTTAATTTTTATTATTTACTTTCAATTCTTTTTTTCTTTTTCTTTCTCGGCTATTTCAGCGAGTGTTGATTGAATTAAATTTTCAATATAGTGATCAACTAATAATTCTACAGCTTCACTACGTGTGGAATTATTTAAATAAGATAATCTATCGATCTTGCGTAATGCTGACATTTTTAATGAAAGTGAAACTGATTTCTTTTTATCTTTATCGAGATAAACTTTGCTTGTCATCCCATTGTGACGAAGCTCTTCACTGGCGGATAATGCCTCACGCATACGACGTAATGCCTTACTATCGAGTTGGCCTCGTTCAGTCATTTGATACGCGCGAGAGGCTTTGCTGTATTTTATTTCAGCACCATAAGAATCTCTTATCTCTTTTAATACGCGAGTTAATGTAGGCTCTGAGCATTCAAGAGCAGAAATAATCTTAATAGTTGGAACCTTTTTTCCTGAGCTTAAAAGGATTGCCAGTGTAAAGACTCTGACCTGACGGGTGCTTAATTGCATGCTTAGTTACCACTTATTCTGTTATTTGTGTGTTAAAATAGTCAGCAATAATATTTATTATTCTTGTTCTGTGTGGACAAGAGTAAATAAGATAAGCTTCCTATTAAATGTAGTATAAATTAATAATTGAAATAAAAATGTACTTTTTTAAATAAAAAAATTCGCGTTATTCTTATAAGTTCTAGTTAAAGATAACATGCTTTAACTAGAAACTTATAAATTGAAATCAATATAAGATAATTATTTTATCTCATAGAGATTACAGCTCTGTTATAGAATATTTTATGTTGCGTTAAAACGCTGAGCATTATTTTGTTGATTAGGAATAATACCATAAATTTTAGCTCTGGTTAAAATACTCAATGCCCAGCGACGATGTGTTGCAGGTTCACACATCGCACCTTGTGATTTAAAGACGGCTTGCGTTGAATTTAAAATACGCAATGCATCTGAATGGTCGGATTGAGAAACCATCAGAGCTTGTTCAATTTTATGAATTTGCTTTGGATGTATCGCCGTTTTACCGACAAGACCATTGGCAATATCAAGAGCAAGCTCTTTATCCATAATATGGTGATCATCAATATGTTCACAAACAGGTGCTGTGAGGGCAAATTGACGAGCACCAAAGACAGCAACCAACATTTTTATCACGTAACCCATAGGGCCATCATAAAGTGTTAATTGGCGATTACGTCTAAGAGAAATAACATTCATTAAATCATTGCCACCAATACGTAATGCAATAATTCGGTTATGGCAAGGGTGAGTTAGTAGGTGATTTGCAAGTTCTGTCATTTGGATAACATCAAACACTTCTTCTGTTTCAAGTGTTGGCATCATACATAACTGCGTATTTTCAATAATTTTCCACCAAACTGGCAGAGAAGCTTGCGTAAACTTAGGCAAAACAAAGCCATCGATGGCACTGACATCAAGGTTTTCAGTGATCCATTGACCCATTTCAGTATGGCGAGGACGAATAAACAGCAGTGGCCAATGGCTACAATCACTGTTTTTTTTGTGTTCTGCTAAAGTATTTAATAATACTGCCAAGTTTTCTAATGCAACAGGAATATCCGCATCACTCACCGCATCTTCTAAACAGATAATTAAAGAGCGTAACCCTTCAATTTTCTGGTTAATAATTGTTGTCGCGATATCTGTCCGTGTTGCCGGCATATAAAGTGTTGCCCCTAAGTTCCATGGGGATAATCGTTCAATCATTATTTCACCTTTTTAATGATAGTCACTGCACGGTATTGACCAAGCGCTTGCCCTGCTTCAATAACAGTAATATTTTTTTCCTGTGCAAGATAAACCAGTAATGCGACATCAGGATCGGTTTTTTCTCTTACAAGGACATGATCAGGTACACGGCGTAAAACAGCGCGTGTGGCTTCAGCAATACCTGGTTTTATACGATTGATATTTGAAATATCATATTTGTTTGCAAGTGAACTAACGACGTTTTCGCTCAGTCTTTTTAAGTCTGACTGTTGTTCTTTAAATGTAGCTAATGGAATATCGTTATTGATTAATATATCAACGAATTGTCCTACAGTATCAACAAGGTAACGGCTGCATTCATACTGTTTTAAATGCTGGCAATCTACAAAACCGTGAAAGCCTTCTTCAGTCCAAATAGAACGTGAAATTAATCCTGAAACAGGTGCTCCCATGATCCCAAATGGAATAAGCCAATCTTCATCGCTAGCACTTAACCATGCACAACCACAAGGATCAGCGAGGACAACAAGACGAGGTTGGGCTGGATAGCCTTTTCGTCCTGATAATGAACGAATAAGTTCACCCGTAATTGCGCCTTTTCCTGTCCATCCATCAACAAACACAATACCTTCTGTACCGTGACGTTGTTCTATCCATGAAAGCGCTTCACTATCAATGCCTCTATCTCGAATAATACTTATTCCATAGTGATAAGAGGTTTTTCCCATTTTGCGCAATGTTTGTTGCAGCATGACACCTAAAGGAACACCAGCACGAACAAGGCTTGTCAAGATAATTGGGGTATCACCGAAACGCTCAATCAATGATTTAGCTAACATTATGACTTCAGTGGCTAAACGTGTAGCACCGGTTTCTAGCGCTTTTTCAAAGAGATCTAAATGCCATGTCGTTGGTTCTGGCTCTTGACTTAGCATGTCAGAATAGTGTCGTTTACCTGATTGTATCAGCTCTTCTTTTAATTCAACGGGCGTCATTTCGATATTAACCGGTTGAAGTAGAAAATCGACATCACCTGATACATAAGATCCTGAAAAAGGTTTATGATCCATCATGTTTATTCTCCAAAAATTTTTGTGTTGATCGCATCCGCAAACTGACTTTGACGAGGAAGCCCATACCAACTGCATAATTTCATAAAGCGATGGTCACTTAGGCTATCGCCTAAACCAATGACAGGAAATACGCCGCGTTCTGCTTTTAATTTATTAAGCAAATAGGTGACGGCTTTGCCTTTTTCAATAGGCTCAGGTAACCAAGCAATATTATTACTGTTACGATGAATATAAAAACCTTCAGTTGAGAATATTTTTTCTATTTCATCACCTATGGTGTATAGCTCGTCTAATCGAGTGCTATCGTTATGCTTCATGACTAAATAAATAGGTAAATCACTGTATTCATAGTTAATACGTGCCCAACCATCAATATTTCGTTCTGCCATTAATTGTGTAATTGATTGTTGTAGAGTCAACAAACGTTGTGTATAGAGCGCTAAGCTTTGAGTGATGTGATTTTGCCATTGTGCATCAGCATGACCTTCAGGTGTTAATATTACCGCCCCATGTGTGGTGATCGCCCAAGAATGAAAAGGAATGGTGACTCGGCTAATCTCTTCCGTTCCGCGTGCAGTAACAGGAATTAAATCCGCATGCTCTAACATCCAATCTACCAGCATCGCTTGTTCTTGAGTCATAAAGCTA
Source organism: Proteus sp. TJ1640 (assembly GCF_003144445.1). Classification (NCBI taxonomy): domain Bacteria; kingdom Pseudomonadati; phylum Pseudomonadota; class Gammaproteobacteria; order Enterobacterales; family Morganellaceae; genus Proteus; species Proteus sp. TJ1640. Next base: position 153,680 of record NZ_PENY01000022.1, on the reverse strand, counting down.
CGAGGTTCTAAACTTCTATCTAGTGCGCCAGTTTTATAGGGTTCTAGTGCTAATTCATCCACCATCTTACGACGTGTTTGAAATAGGGTGTCATCGAGATCAGTTAAAATAACAGGTTTAGTCATAACTAATTACCTCAACAATAGGTGCCACTTTATTGAGGGCTTCAATCAGCTGGCTATCAATACTTTCGGCTGGTGTTTCACAACAAAGCAAAATGCGATCAAATTGTTGATGTGCTACGTTATAGACGAAGTTTGGAATACCTAAACCATAATTATCAGTAAATGTAATTGCTGATTGAATGGCAAAATTGGTTGAAATAGGTGAACGTGTTGTCGAACTATATTTTACGATAGCCCCTTGTTTTTCAAGACGTTCAGCTAATAAGAACGGTTCCCAAACAAACTCTCCTGATCCTAAAACAAGGATCTTTTCACCCAAAGAAGCATTGATAGATAAACCCAGATCGCTTGCGGGCGTTGTCATGCCTAATCGACCCCAGCTCTGTTTACCCGTGATCGCAAATTGCCCTGATGCTGTGATATTGACATTAGGCATAATAGGTAAAGGCGCATTTGGATCGGCATCCCATTGCCACGTCCCTTGTACTAAGGAGAGGGTTTTAATCGGTAATGGGGAGCGTTCAGCGATAGCGTCACCACTCCAATCAGTTAAGGTTACCGCAATAACCTGCTTAATATGGGTTAATCCACCGTCTTCACGCAGTGCTGAAAGCAAGTTAATGAAGGTATTACCCGTAGTCGCTTCATCATCAATTAATACTACGGTTTTTGCTTGTTGTACCCATTGGCGTTGCTCTGCTGTTTTAGGCAAATAGAGTAAGTGGTCAGTTGCGTGGCTGTGATTTTCTTTAAACTCACATAGCAACTCACCTTTATCAACAGGGTGGCGTGTTGATGTTAAATAAATCGCTTGTTGAAAGCGATCTCTCACTTCATCAAAAATACCAGCACCTAAACCAACAGCGGTTTCTGCCATACCAATAAACAGAACTGGGCCTTCGAGTGAATCAGGAAACTGACTGGCAAGTTTTTGGTAGGTTTCACGCATTTTCTTCGGCGAAACAGGGATATGTCGGCCTAATACTTTACTGACAAATAAAAATGCACGCTTAGGGTTGCGTCTTTCTGCAATATCAAATAATTCATCAAGTAACTCAATAGAACAATTTGGCGTCACACTTAATGTGCCACAAGAAAGAGGGCGACGATAAACGGCTGAGTCACTTATACTATTTTTCATTATTAATTATTATCCGTACTGATTAAATTTGTTAACGTTGAATTGAAAACAATAGAATCGGTGATTGAGCGTATTTTTGTTGGTGTAAAATGGTTATTTTGGGCTTGAGCCTCTTCAATACTCATTAATCCTAATTGGCGTAAAGCAAAAATACCGGCAAGATTAATTCCACAATGTTGGGTATAACCAATTCCCCCCGAAGGGCGCATATTAATTTCAAGTAACTGCGGGCGACCTTGATGATTATTTCGAGTTTGCACATTCACCAGCCCATCGGCTTTCATCGCTGTTGCACACGCTTTGCCTAATTCATAGGCTTCACCTGAAATTTCTAAATGCTGTATTGCGCCTTCTTTGCGTCGAGCTACAGCTGCAATAACATCGCCTTGTTCAACCACCATATCAACAGAGTATTCAGGGCCGGGTAAATAAGGCATGAGCACTAATGGTTCAAAGTGTTCAACTGTTTTTAATGCATCAAGATATTGTTGAGGATTGACTTGGCGATTTTCTGGGTGATTAAACAGTGCCATTGGTGAAACTTGATTATCAAAGCGCCAAAAGCCCATTCCATAAATGCCTTTTATTGGCTTAATGCATAAAGGGATCTCACCAAAAGGTGGGTTTTTTATTTGTTTTTCTAATTCATCGATTGAGTCAATGTAAATGGAAGGTACAACAGGAAGACCGCATTGTTCCATAGCTTGTGCAAAAGCGACTTTATTATCAGCTAATTGCAGTTGTCCTAGCTCAGTTGCACCTGTGGTTAATTTTACCCCTAATGACTCAATTTCTTGGCGGTGTAATTCAAACCATGCGCTATTGCGCCCAGTATGAATGGCTCTGACTTGATGTTGTTTTACAACATCAGCGATAAATTTTAAGCGTAATGTCTCTTCAAGAGGTTCATAAAAAGCCCCATCAGCAAGTGATAAAATCTCATTTCGAGTATGACGATGAGAAGCGAGCACAAAGATTTCTTGGTGCTGCTGTTTTGCAAAGTCTTTAACACTTTGAATTATATCGCGTTGTGATGATAAACCTTCCATAAACCAAATTGTGTTATTCATTACTCTGTATACCGTGAAATAAAAGTGTAGGGTTCAATGCTTATAATCATGAAGATTTCGAAGAACTGTGTCAATCATAATATGATTTATTTGACTTTGGTTTAAATTAGACTAAAAAATAGCGTTATTATTATGATTACTCTGTATTTTTATAATTTTCTCTCATAAAAATACAAACAAAATCAATTGATTGACAAAACTTTAGATTCTGGCGGTAAAAATAGTCTTGCTCATGTACTTCATCATGATATGATGATTTTCACGATATGGAATTAATCACAAATGGCATTATTGTTTCACTCTACCTCTGAAGGAATTTAATTATGGTTTCATTAAGCAAGAATCAAACAGTTTCTCTCAGTAAACAAGCACCTACACTGAGCCATTTAATGTTTGGTTTGGGCTGGGATCCGATTAAGAAAAAAGGATTGTTAGGCGGTCTTTTTGGTGGTGGTGGTTCTATTGATTTAGATGCAAGTTGCGTATTGCTTGACGCAAGTGGCAATCAAATCGATACCATTTGGTTTAGAAAATTAAAATCAAGTTGTCAATCAGTTATTCACTCTGGTGATAACTTAACGGGTGACGGTGATGGCGATGATGAAACAATTTTTGTTGATTTAGACCGTTTACCAACAAATGTTGAATACTTGGTATTCACAGTAAATAGTTTCCGTGGACAAACATTTAATGAAGTTGAAAACGCATTCTGTCGTGTTGTTGATAAAACAACTAACAAAGAACTGGTGCGTTATACCTTAACAGAGCAAGGCTCTCATACCGGTATTGTGATTGCTTCTTTGCAACGTAATCATGGTCAATGGGATTTCACTGCGTTTGGTGCGCCTTGTAAAGGTCGTGTTATTAACGACATGATGCCCGATATTGTGGCTACGGTGGTGCGATAAATGAATATGACTCCAGGTGGGAACTTACCTGTTCCTAATCAGACATTAATCATTAGAATTCAATCAGGTGCTCCTGTTGATGTGTCTGCTTTTAGGCTTTATGCGTCCGGTAAAGTGAAAGGCGACACCGATATGGTGTTTTATGGACAGACGGCTAATGATGATCGTACGGTTATCTATGCAACAGCAGGAAACAGCACATCTTTTACTGTAGATTTAACGCGTTTACGTCCAGATGTTGAAAAAATCGCGTTTACAGCGACTTGTGACGGTCAACAAACTATTGCAAATTTACAACGATTATCAATTCAAGTTGATGCTAATAATGAAGTTGTCGCGAATGGTAATGTTGATATTAACGGTCGTTCTGAAGCTGCATTAATTTTAGGTGAATTATATCGTCGTAATGGTAGCTGGAAGTTCCGTTTTATCGCTCAAGGATTTAACGGTGGTTTACAGCCATTAGCTGAACATTTTGGTGTTGATATTGCAGACTCTGAACCAGCACCAGCACCAGCACCAGCACCAGCACCAGCACCAGCACCGAAACCAGCTCCAGCGCCAAATTCGGTGAACTTAAGTAAAGTTTCTTTAACTAAAGAGAAACCAGCAATCAGCCTAACGAAGAAAGATGACTTCGGTAAAATTCGAATCAACCTTGATTGGCACCGCGAAAGTAAAAGTGGGGGCTCTGGGTTATTAGGTGGTTTGTTCGGTGGCAACAAAGGTATCGATTTAGATATTGGTGCATTTGTTGAACTTCAGCAAGGACATAAGTCCGTTATTCAAGCATTAGGAAACGGGTTTGGCGATTTCAATCGAATTCCTTATGTTGAATTGCAAGGTGATGATCGTACCGGAGATGTTGCTGGTGGTGAATGGATCTTTGTGAATGGGCGTGAATGGAAAAATATTAAGCAAGTGCTTATTTTCGCGTTTATTTATGAAGGTGTACCGAATTGGAGCAAAACGGATGGTGTGGTTACCATTCATGTACCTGATCAGCCACCTATCGAAACACGCTTAACTGACGGTAATAATGGTCGTGGTATGTGTGCTATTGCCCGACTAGTTAATGAGAACGGATCAATAAAAGTTGAACGTCTCAATGAGTTTTTTAAAGGCCACCGTGATATGGATAATGCGTATGGGTGGGGATTTCGCTGGACAGCGGGTTCTAAGTGATCAAGTAGATATAAGGAAAAATAACATGAGTTTTTTTAATAAATTAAAAGAAGGTTTTAATACAAGCCGTTCTGAGTTAGCCAAGCAAGTTGGTCGCTTTAAAAATAAAAAATTTATGCAAGGTACAGTTGCAGTTTGTGCGCGTATTGCCATTGCGAGTGACGGTGTCAGTTCTGAAGAAAAACAGAAGATGCTTGGTTTTTTAAAAGCATCGGATGAACTTAAAGTTTTTGATACTTCTGAAGTTATCGAATTCTTTAATAAGCTAATCTTGAGTTTCGAATTTGATACTGAAGTCGGTAAAGGCGAAACCATGAAGTATATTCTGGCAATGAAAGATCAGCCAGAAGCTGCGCAATTAGCTATTCGTGTCGGTATTGCTGTTGCGAAAAGTGATGGTGATTTTGACAATGATGAAAAAGAAGCTGTGCGTGCTATTGCCATTGCATTAGGCTTTCAGCCCGCAGAATTTGGTTTGTAATTAATTTTATATAGGGAACCGTTCAGGAATTATTATGGTATCCACACATATTGGTTTTCCGACAGAAACTGTCATTGTCTTTGTTGTACTTGCGATTGGCGCTATTTTTATCGACTTATTTATGCATCGTGCAGATAAGCCAGTAACGTTAAAGAATGCCATCTTTTGGTCTATATTCTGGGTTGCCATTGCAATGGTATTCGCAGGATTCCTTTATATTCACCATGGTGCAGAAGTTGCGAGCTTATTCGTAACAGGTTATGCATTAGAGAAAGTGCTTTCCGTTGATAACTTGTTTGTCATGATGGCGATTTTCTCTTGGTTTGCGGTACCTGATCGCTTCCGTCACCGCGTTCTTTATTGGGGTATTATCGGTGCTATCGTTTTCCGTGGGATCTTTGTTGCCATCGGTACAGGACTGCTAAGTTTAGGACCATATGTTGAGATAGTATTCGCCTTAATCGTTGCTTGGACGGCAGTGATGATGCTGAAAAGCGGTGATGACAGTGAAGAGATTGAAGACTATTCACAACATCTTGCTTATCGCTTAGTTAAACGATTTTTCCCTATATGGCCAAAAATCACTGGGCACGCTTTCTTGTTAACACAAAAAGAAGTTGATGCTGAATTAGCAAAACCAGAAAACAAAGAGATTACTATCGGTCGTGGTACAAAAGCCGCGTTATATGCAACACCACTTATGTTGTGTGTGGCTGTTGTAGAGCTTTCCGATGTGATGTTTGCTTTCGACTCGGTTCCCGCTATTATCGCAGTAAGCCGTGAACCCCTTATTGTTTATAGTGCAATGATGTTCGCAATCTTAGGCTTACGTACGCTTTACTTCGTGTTAGAAGCGTTAAAACAGTATCTGGTTTACCTTGAAAAAGCGGTTATTGTGTTGTTGTTCTTTATTGCCGTAAAACTAGGTTTAAATGCAACAGACCATATCTGGCAACATGGATACAGCATTTCCGCGACAACTAGCCTATTTGTAGTGCTTGGTGTTCTTGCTCTGGGGATTATTGCAAGTTTTGTATTCCCAGAAAAAAAAGATGATCAAGGTAAGACAAATTAATAAATATTCTTGAGAAATCAGAATATTAAAAACAAAACTAAAGAGGTTATAAAATGAGCGTTTCTCTTTCTAAAGGTGGTAATGTCTCTCTGAGCAAAGCAGCCCCAACGATGAAAAACGTCCTTGTCGGACTTGGTTGGGATGCCCGTTCTACAGATGGTCAAGATTTTGACTTAGATGCATCTGTATTTTTGTTAGCTGCAAATGGAAAAGTGCGTAGCGATGCCGATTTCATTTTTTATAACAATTTAAGATCTGCTGATGGTTCTGTTGTTCATACTGGCGATAACCGCACAGGTGAAGGCGATGGTGATGATGAAGCGCTGAAAATCAAATTAGACATGATCCCAAATGATGTCGATAAGGTTATCTTCGTTGTCACTATCCATGATGCGCAAGCACGTCGCCAAAGCTTTGGCCAAGTATCAGGTGCATTTATTCGTTTAGTTAATGATGACAACCAAATCGAAGTGGCTCGTTATGACTTAACGGAAGATGCCTCAACGGAAACTGCAATGTTATTTGGTGAGTTATATCGCCATGGTACAGAGTGGAAATTCCGTGCTGTAGGTCAAGGTTATGCAGGGGGCTTAGGTTCAGTTTGTGCTCAATACGGTATTAATGCCTCTTGATAGCGGATCGATAAAATACTAACTACACTGGTAGTCATAAGATGTGATTGCCAGTTTATTCAATAAAGTAGGAGCTTTGATATGGCAGTTTCCCTCGTTAAAGGTGGTAATGTTTCTCTGACTAAAGAAGCACCAACTATGTCGGTTGCTATGGTTGGTCTAGGATGGGATGCCCGCGTGACAGATGGCGCAGAGTTTGACTTAGATGCGTCAGTATTCATGGTAGGTGAAGATGGAAAAGTACTTTCAGACGCCAGTTTTATCTTCTTTAATAACAAAGTGAGTCAATGTGGAAGCGTTGAACACCAAGGAGATAACCGTACTGGGGAAGGCGACGGTGATGATGAGCAAATCAAAATCACTTTATCAAAAGTCCCTGCTGAAGTGAAAAAACTAGTATTCGCGGTTACTATTTATGATGCAGAAAACCGTAAACAAAACTTTGGTATGGTTAGCAACAGTTTTATGCGCGTTTATAACAACGACAATAACACTGAAATTGCACGTTTTGATCTTTCTGAAGATGCATCAACAGAAACTGCAATGATCTTTGGTGAGTTATATCGCCATGGTACAGAGTGGAAATTCAAAGCAGTTGGTCAAGGTTTTGCGGGTGGTTTAAGTGCGTTAGCATCACAGCACGGCGTAAATATCTAAGACTCTATCATATAGCCCTCGCTTTTGCGGGGGCTATGGTTTGTGTTGATAAGAAAAGAGTAAGTTATTATGACTCTTTTTTTGTCGTAATTTTGATTGGCGAATTTTTAGTTTTACGACGATCTGTATGAAAGTGACGCCAATGAGGATCTTGTGCGGCAAAAAGCAATTCATGATCGCCACGAGAGTCTCCCCAAGCTCTTAAATGATATTGTGTCAAATCCCCATAAATATTTTCTAATCGTTTGATTTTTTCACCACAACGACAGTTATTACCAATAATTTTACCTGTTAATACACCTTCAACCACTTCAAGTGTTGTACCAATTAATTTAATGCCTAAGCGGTCAGCAAATGGCTGTAATACCATTGCAGGTGATGCAGAGCAAATTGTCACTTCAGCATTATTTTTCACTTCTTCTGCAACAGCTAATAAGCCTGTAGGGCGCATTAATTTGCTCCAGTAAAGCTTGCAAAATTCTTCTGCTTTTTCTTTTAACCATTGCTCATCAATATTGGTTAGGAAGGTTTTAATCAACACTTCTTTTAATTCATCGCGCGTGAGTTTGCGTCTAAAACAACGTAATGTTGGTAATACCATTTTAATCAAACGGCGTGAGAATTTACGTTTGCCAAAGGCGAATTTTAGAAAAGGGATAAAACTGTCGTGATAGGTTAGCGTGCCATCAAAATCAAACACTGATAACGTTTTTACGGTGTTTTTCGCGTTTTCAAATTGGGGTTGCATACAGGGTAAGGCTCCGTAAATCATCAGAGTTTTTAAGTTCATTAAACTTATTATATCACTGTTCTCAAAATGAGACAGTGTGTCTATTGGTTATTCAAAATCACTAATTTTTATGTGTACAAGTACAAATTATTTATGTAACTAATAAAAAAGATATCTTATAAAACGAATCGCTGATTATTTTAAATGTAGATATTAATTATTGATGGATTAGTATTATTAAAAAATATTAATTTATCGCTTTTATATTTATAGAGTATTCAATGTTTATTGTTTTTTTCTGCGTTTAAATTTTTGACTTATTTTTAGTTTTAATTAAAGTCAAAATTTAGTTGCCTACTAACTAATAACACTGAAATACTATTTCATAATGGTATATTATTTTTGTTAACTGTTTAAAAACAGAGTAAAAAACCAATAGGTATCATTGATTGAGAATTGTAATAAGTGTTTGTATTGATAATTCTGATTAATGAGTAAATAAAATCTATTTCGTGCCGATAAATGAGTACATTTGTAATATTTTATTGCCGGGGTAGATTATTTCATGAGTATTGAAAGATCAGCTAAAGTAGGTTCTATCATACTATTAGTTCTTTTCTTATTATCATCTGTATTGTCGTCGTTTTTTATTTATAGAATGCAAGAAAACTTTGCATCATTGGATTCCTTGAATACCAGATTGAATAGTGTACAAGAAGCAAGGTATGAATTAGCAACCATTCGTTCTCACGTCAACTACCTAATGTTGTTGAAAACAATGACGGATGTGAATAAGCAAGAAACAATTAAATCACTTGTTACTGAAGCAAAAGAGCTGGCGACAAAATCAAAAGCAACGATTACACATTGGGTAGGCGTGAAGAAGATAAGTCCTGATGCTCAACGTAATTCAGAACAATTATCAGTGCTATTCTATTATCTTCTCGATGAGCTGATTGCACCTATCGATACGCTAGATTACACAGAATCAAACCTCTCCAATGATTTTAATCGCTTATCTGATCTCTTTGATGAATATCTTATTATCACTAAAGGTGTGAATGATGACATTAAAGCGCAGCAAGTTTGGATGGTACAGTTGTCACTTTACACAACGATTATTGCACTGGGGATCATTCTTGTTCTTCTTTATATTGTCATCCGTTGGGTCAATAAAACGTTTATCTTTAATTTGAATACATTATCAGCCATTTTGCAGAAAGTGGGAGAGGGAGATTTAAGTTTTACTCTACCTAAGAAACGAAATGATGAGTTTGGCACCTTGTTCTCTAATGTGGGTGACATGCAAACTGCACTAACATCGACTATTCAACTTGTTAAAGAAGAAGCACTAGAGATCAAAAAAGGTTCAGCAGAAATTGCTTCTGGCAACCAAGATCTCTCTTCACGTACTGAGGAGCAAGCAAGTGCTCTGCAACAAACAGCAGCAAGTATGGAAGAGATAAAAATTGCAGTAGTAAATAATACTGATAATGCGATTTTAGCAAACTCGATTACCGCAGAAACCCGCGATTTAGCAATTGATGGCTCTAACATTATGAATGATGCGATTAACTCAATGAAGAAAATTGAGGTAGGAACATTAAAAGTCGCTGAAATCAATGATGTGGTTAATAACATAGCAAGCCAAACTAATATTCTGGCATTAAATGCCGCCGTTGAAGCTGCACGTGCTGGTGAGCAAGGCCGTGGTTTTACGGTTGTTGCAACAGAAGTGAGAAATTTAGCAGCGAGAAGTGCGGATGCTGCACGTGAAATTAACCAAATTATCAGAGGAGCCGTTGCGGATGTGGCTCATGGTAGAGAATTAGTAAATAGATCAGGTGAGCATATGCAGGATATCGTCTCTTCTATTACTAAAGTTAGCGATATCATGCAAGGTATTAGTATTGCATCAGAAGAGCAAAAAGTGGGTATTGAACAGATCGCAGTCGCTATTAACCAAATGGATTCTGTTGTTCAGCAAAATGCGGCCTTGGTTGAACAAGGTGCAACTTCAACAATGATTTTAGATGAAAAAGCACAAAACTTAACTGATAAAGTGTCGATCTTTAAGGTTAAAGAATAAGACTAATAAGTTAAATTAGTCACTTAATATCATATTTAAAACAAGCTCACTTTAATCGAAATATTAGAGTGAGCTTTATTTTTTAAGCATATCTTTCTTTTTTGTTGTATCAGTCTAGATAATCAGTTGATAGTGATAAATAAAAATATACGGTGTATCAGATAAAAAAGCGCGTATTACGAATTTGCCTTGATGAGTGAGAGTAAAGAATTCTCTTAACTTTTACACAACAACTCACCCGAGATAAAATGTACAAAAATTTTTATACATACGACATAACAACAAAAGCAAAAGCTGAAAATGGTCCAGGCTCTACTTGACCTGTAGGAATGATAAGAGTGGACGTAACCGTAAATCTGTTATCATTAGCAGATAGATTAAACTTAGTCCTATCTACAGCTGGTTTATCATTAATAGTGAGTATGCTATATAGTTCATTTTGTCTTAATCTTACTCTAGTACCTATATAAGGATTACTATTTTCTTCATTAGGACTCATTAACGATAAATACATCTTAGCTTCATAGTTACAGCGAATGACAAATTCACCAGACACAGTATTTCCTGCCACGTCATCTACAGCAAGTTCGCCGTGATCCAAATCAATTCCTGTTGTCTCTAAAGAACATTCCACATTAGGTGGATTAGGTAGGCTACCACACTCTCCTCCAGCCATTATTTTATATGACGGACCATCAGCACCCGAGTCAGATATACCAATTGCACCACACCATATGGTACCCTCGGCTGTTCTATTTGGTGCTGATGACTGATGTACATAATAGTAGGTACCGATATTGTTATAGAGTGCTGTTAAAGCGTCACCAACAGTAGTACCTTTAAAATAAGTCTTTGTTTGTCCTTCATCGAGATAACGCTTATCTTCAGGGCCATGAGATAAAGTTTGTGTGTTTACGCCTATCCAACATCCGTTCAAACAATTAGCATTTAAGGGTTCCTTTGATTTTAAACCCTCCTCACTTAGATACAACACTGCAGTATATTCGAACTGTTTACCCCACTCAGCACTTGGATTAATCCTATAATTAGGAATACTTACATACCAAGCGTTATTAGCAAAAGATAGCATCGGGAGAAATAATAGAAATACAAATAGCTTTCTCATAATATATAACCTTATGGATATTCCAATACGAATGTAGCTGTCGCCAAAAACTCACCAAAACCTAGTGACTTATTCCTTAACACTCTATCATCACCTTTAACAAAGGCTTTAAAAGCTAAAGCGTTATAGCCATTAATTAAATTCATAGCCTTTGTACTTTGATTTAGGGGTAAAAATTTCCCATTATCTGTTTCTATCCCAATCCCTACCCCAGAGGCGACACTGCTGCTATCCAATGCAAGAAAACCACCTAATCCTTCACCGGAAGAAGAGGTTCCAGTAAAAGTAACAATAACAGAATTGGCTATATTAGTTTTACAATCATCTAATTCAATAGAAAAAGGGATACTACGTGTTCTATCGTGTATATAAAGATATTTGCCAATAATATCGCCAAATTCTACATTTATAATCTTATTTCTTACTTTACAAGGAGCGCTTAATATTGAACCATGAATATAGATATTAGTCTGATTACTTCCTGAAGAAGCAGAATAGGAAATATTAGGTATAAAAATAAGAGCAAATATTATTAAAATTATTTCTTTTATCATTTTCATAATAAATATCTCTATTCATAAGATAGTAAAAAGTAAATAATCGCTGTATAGCTGCTCGCTTTTAAATCTTGAGAGGTTCGTACTGGTGCTAAACTGTAAGTCAAAATATTTTGCCCAGGCTGTAAAATCTCAGGTGTCGCATATTCATTCAACGATATTGTTTTCTTATCTTTATCCAGGATAGTTAAACCAAAACCTTCTGCGCCAGTAACAGAAACTAGATTAGGGTAAAAAGGAACTGTTTTGGCATAAAATTTAATTTTAACAGATGGTTGAATATGACTCCAAAAAGAAGTACCCAACTTTTCATTTGTTGCACTTGCTGGTGTTCTAATACAATCTATTAGTTCAATAGAAAAAGGTATTGATTTATCGACCTTCCCAATACTTTGAAGTTCAGCAGTACTAATAATACCTAAATCAATTTCTTGATATTTAGATGTCATTGCTAACTTGCAAGGACTCTCAACAAGAGAACCATAAACATAAAGCTGCCCTCTAGCACCATCAATACCTTCAGTACTAGTGTACGGTCGGAATAGTGTTTGATTGGAATCTTTTTGTGCCATTGCATTTAAAGATAAAGAAAAAACAACTAATCCAACAACTTTATACAAAATAGAATTTGATAGTTTCATCATTAGCCTTTTTCTTTTACAGCGCATTTATTGCTTACACAAGAAAAAGATACCTGAGAACGTCCACCATAATCATTAATATACGTAATCACAGGTTTAGAACCTAATACTGATGGATTAACATTTATAGTATCTTTACCAAATGGCGCTAGCATAACTGGATTGAAATTAGGATCTGTTTTACTTTTTTCATCCTTTGCCATATTAACAATAGTAACATAATACGGTGTTGGATTTTCAACAGTGTAGTTACTACTATTTTCTTGTAGTATTACCTTCTCTTGCCATGGATTATTAATAATATCCGTTCCACTCATAATTAACTTTTCTGGTCTATAGAAAAGCTTAATTTTAGTTTGTAACGCTAGTTGTAAAACATTAGCTTTTTCACTCTTAGGTGGAATCTCTCTTAGATTAAAATAAAATACACTTTCTCTGTCTTGTGGTAATGCTTGTAAGACATTAATAGCTTCTATTTTAACTTGTGTCGGTTTTCCAGGTTCAACTCGCTGTACAGGAGGAACAACAACAAATGGTGATTGGATTTTAACGCCCTTATCATTTTCAATCCACGCTTGAGCAAGATAAGGTAGTTTTTCACTTGTATTTGCAACATTCAAAGAAATAGATTTTTTATCACCTTCAAATATCACTCGTGTGCGGTCTAAGGAAAGTGCTGCTTGTGCACTCGTGGAAATAACACATAATAACCCGATACAAAAATTTTTATTTAGAATAGTCATAACGTCAGCTCTATTAGAATTAATTTTTTATTCCATAACATTGGAACATACTAGTATTAAAGATTGGCCATTGTTTTCTATTTTATCAGGGAAATTAATTTGGCATTTTTTATTTCCACCCCAGCTAACAGTCATCGATTCATTTGGGTTAATACCTGTTATATAAGCATTACCAAATTCGCCCACTATGCCGGTATTTCTATCTTTCGAATTCGTTATTTGAGCTGCAAAAGGAGGATAACTTCCATCACTTAACCTAATAACAGCCATTAATTTCATACCTGAATTAACTTCAAATTTACGATAACCAATAGCACCTTCAGTCAACGTTGCTAATAATACGTTGTCATTAACCTCAGCATCCTCAGGAAGGTTATTAATATCAATTTTAATTTTATTTTTATAATAACTATTCACTTCAGGTAAAACGGCCTTGCCGAAAGCATTTGTATAGACAGGGGTGCTATATCCTTGAACAGGAATATTTTCAACACCATCCGTATCAACTAACAGACGTGTACCACCAGGTAAACTACTTCTATGTATGGCCCCACCATTCATTGTCATAGTCATACCACCCTGCACATTCAAACCAAATGCAGTATATTGATTATGAACATAATCTGCTGTCCCGCTTAACGTAGCATTATTCATTTCATGATAAATATAAGCATTAGCAAGAGCACCTTTACGTTGATTACCCGCACTTATTCTATATGAAGTATTTTCATCAACACGATTGAAGAAACCAACGGTATTTGAAATATTATTATCATTATCAATGTTTGAACTATAACTTAAATTACCACCAGTTCCCCAAGGCATGGTCATACTTACATAAGCACCTTGGTCATTACCCCAATTACTTTTATTTCTAAAGAGATTTAATGATAAAGATAAATTTTTATAATTACCGATGTCAAAATATTTTATTGCAGTGAAATCATAACGGTTTTGGTCAGGCTGATTCCAATATGTTTGGTAACGATAATTTAAACCTGTTGAAAGTCGATAATCTCTAAAGTTTTTACTTAGTGTAATGGTGTATAATTCTTTTTGGTGATTTTCCCGAATACTATTATTTTGTTGAGCATCTAAAAATTGAGACATACTCATAAAATCACGTTCAGAAAAACGGTATCCAGCAAATTGTATTTGGCTATCTATATCATCGAATCTTTTTGAATAACTGATTCTATATGAACGACCTTGGTACTTATCTTTGTCACCACCATTATAAAGCTTAGCAATAGATTGAGTTACATCAAATGAAAGTGCACCAAGTGCAAGTAAATCACGTCCAAAACCAGCAGAAAACGCATTATAATTTTGGCTATTAATACTACCCGCAAATAATGACCAACCGTTTGTTACACCCCATGAGAACTCACCTGTGGCAAATACATCCCCATTAACCCGGTGATCCATATCTGCTGGGCGTCCAAAAGCGACTTTATATCTCACTTGTCCAGGACGAGTTAGATAAGGGATTGTTGCAGTATTAACTTGATACTCTTGAACACGTCCATCTTGCTCTTCAACTCTAACGTCTAAAGTACCACTAACTGCACTACTTAAATCTTGAATGCTAAAAGGTCCAGCGGCAACCTGGGTCTGATAAATAATTCGTCCTTGTTGCGAAATAATGACTTGAGCACTGGTCTGTGCGACACCATTAACCTCTGGAGCATATCCACGTAAATTTGGTGGTAACATAGATAAGTCAGAACCTAATATCGCACCAATAAATCTAAATGTATCAAATAGATCAGATTCTAAATAAACTTCTCCCAACGTTAATTTAGCTTTTAGCTGGGAAATTGCACGATAAGCATAAAATCGGCTCCACTTAAAATCTGTATTTACAGCATCTTGTGATCCTGTACCATGGTTTAAACGTCCTTGCCAATCACCACGAACACGCCAAACACCTAAGTTAATACCAGCAACACCATTACTATTTAATGAATATGTATTATTTCCTGACTTGTGGGGTCTATTTGTTTTAGCATTTATACTGTAGTCAAATATAAGTCCAGAGATACCTTCATCCCAACGTGAAGCTGGCTCCCATGTTGCATCTGAATATTCGATATAGGCTTGAGGTATACTAATATGTAATGTCAATGTACCAAGATCACCAGTATAAGTTGCACCAGGGAGTGAACTCCAATCAAGGCAACTTTCATCATTTAACCAATTGATTTGTTTCAGTATTTCTGGTTTTAGGGCTAATAGTGAAACTTGTTCTGGTGATAAACAGACTGAACTACCTGTTTCTCGAGACTCATCAGCATAAAAAGTGATTGGTTGTTCAGCAATAACATTTTGGTTAAGCTGAATTTTTAATGTGTAGGTTCCTGGAAGAATATACCCTGATTTGGAAAACTGGGTGACATCAATATTTTCGCCATCTTCTAAATTAAACATATTTGAACTAAATTCAAATGTGTTTGAATAAGCAGGATTAAAAATAAAAAAGGCACTTACTATGATCAGTTTTCTTACTAATACATTTTTTATTTTCAATAATAACATTATGATTATCCGAATAGTTAGAATTAGTAATAACTGATTCTATAAATAAGAATAGTATGAAAATCACCTGCTCTTATATCAGAGCCATCAGTAATAAGTCTTAATTTATAATTTAAAAACATATCCCCAGGCGAGATTTGTATTTTATTCATACTCTTCCCTGGTATAGCTAACTGCTCATTGGTATCTTTTATTTGTAAAACAACGCCTCTTGCGTCTCCATTGACAGTATAATAATTACCATTATTAGCTCCATCAAAAGTTACATCGAAACTTTCCCATTGAAAGTTTTCTTTTACTGTTGATACCAACTGGCAATCTATCAATTTAATTGAAAACGCTTTTTCTGGAGATGAACCATATTGGGACATATATGAAATAGGAATAATACCTAAATCTATTGATTGATCCGCACTTCCCGTATCAATTAAGCAGGGTGTCTCAACTATAGTCCCCCTCATATCAACTCGACCATGTCCTTGTTCTGTGGCCGAATACGTATATGAAGTGACTAATAATAATGATAAAAGAGATATCAATCTTTTCATTAATAGTTCCAATTAGCAGAGCAGGTCAGTTTTATATTAATAAAACTGACCTGCTATTTCTTATTGGTATGCTAAAGTAAAGTTAGCGGTTGCGTAGAATTCACCGACTTTAATAGCATCATCACCTGTACCACCAAGACCTTTCACATAAGAAGCGAATTGTAGAGTGTTAGGACCAGTAGTTAATTTGTGTGGTTTAGTGGCAACGTTGTTCACTACTTTGCTGCCACCAGAAACAATTGCAATACCAGCACCCATTCCTTCTTTGCCATCAAATCCAATTAAGTTGGTATCTTGACCAGCATCAGTGAAGCTAAATGTAGTAGTAACTTGTTTATCAGTTAAGTCAGAGATATCACAGTCAGCTAATTCAATGCTAAATGTTTTAACATGACTTTCACCAGTGTTACCATTAGCGGCTAGTGCCTTACGAGATATTTGGTTGAAATCAACTTCGATTGGGTTTTCTGATTCTATTGAGCATGGAGCATCAATAATATAGCCGTGGAACTTCACTTGACCAGAACCTTGACCTTGTCCACCAGCAGCAAACGCTGATGAGCTTAAAGCTACGGCAGTAGTAATTAAAGTAGCAACAATAACCTTTTTCATACTTTTCCTCTATAATATAAGTAACATCTTATTGACTCTAACGGATGAACACTTTAAAAACGATGGACATAGGCATCTTATTTCCATAATAAGATAAACATAATATTCCTTTATTTAAAATTTAAAGGAATATTATGTTTACTTATTAGGAAAAAAACTAATAAAGTAAATTGTTAGCTTAATGTAAAAATGAAACTCATTTAGTATGCAATATTTATCAATTATTTATCAAAATAAAAGATTTAAAGAAATTCTTGGCTTTAAGTGTTTTATTATCAAAGGTGTTTGAATTTAAATTTTTGATAAATTCATCAATAGAGGCGTCTAAGATCTCAAGTATAATAACAAGTGTACCGGCTGTAATATTACAAATATCACATTTATATCTAGATATTTGTTGTTTGGAAATATTTAATAGCTTAGCTAGTTTTTTACAAGTCATTAATCTATTAATCGTATTTTTACGTTCTCTATTTATTCCTTTTTTGACCACTTTTATGAACAAGTCTAATATCACATTTATTACATAGCCTATTTACCCATTTATATAAAATTTTATTAATTACCTAGTCATTTTTAATGAGCATAATAAAATAATTTATTTCATTATGTTCTCGACTAAATAATTTACTCGAGATGTTTTATAAAATCAAGACACCGAAAAGTGGTGATTGTAATATTTCATCAAAAACAAAACACCTAATAAGTGTATATTAATTTATTGTTTTTTTATTTAAGTCATTAATAGTTATTCTCTATTAGATTGTCGTATAAGTATATTTTTTTATATTTTATAAATATAACATGTGGTTGCGTTTCTTTAAAATATTAAAATACTCGTTTTATTTGTTTTTTATAAATAAATAATAATAAGCAGTTATTATAAATAATACACAATTAACTTGTGGTTTATTTTTGTAAAAAAATAAGTTTATTTTTTTTATTTTAATTATTTACACTATAAAGTAGTAAGTGAGATTTGTTTTGGGTCAAAGTTAAGTTAATTTAATAATTAATTTTTTATAAAACTTTCTTTTTATGATTGTTTTAAATTGAGGTTTTTTATGATGCTAGGAATTGTTAGATATTATCTATAACTCAAAATTCGATTATTTTATCTAAAATAAATTCATGAAAATTTAAAATTGATAAAAAAAGTGATTTATTTCTACTGTTATTTGGCATTTTGCTTTATCACCTCAGAGTTAAATAAATCGAAAAAAGATTTAGATATTCTAATTTAAGTATTCTAATTTAAATTATTCCAATTAAGATACTCTAATATAGTTATAAAAGTATAAATATTAAAAGATCTATCATTTTTCTTGTAAAGAGTGAATTCGATACAGACACCTTAAATACAACTATCATTCTATATGAATTGATATTGAGGATATTGAACAACAAAGATGGATGAGTGATATCAAAATGTGGAGTAGGGTTTTTATAGAAGGTTATAGCGGATAATTAGAAAAATAGCGCAACACTCAGCTTCGCCCATAGAAACAAAAAAGCCACTTGCTAAGAAGTGGCTTAATGTGCTGATTTAACAGCTAAAATTTGGTGGCCCCTACTGGACTTGAACCAGTGACCAAGCGATTATGAGTCGCCTGCTCTAACCAACTGAGCTAAGGGGCCTTAATGGAGTGTGATTATACGTGCCATTTGGCGCTAGGTCTAGCCTCTGAATGACTGTATGCGCAATTTATGTTCAATTTAAACAATAAAAAGATAAAACTGAGAATAACTATGATATCAATAAGATAGCGTAACAATATCATTAATAAGCATGCGTACAGATACAAAAATATAAATAATAAGGCTATTTTTTATAAATATATGTAGGTGAAATCTATCGTAGTTTAAAGAGATTGTAGATATCGTCTCTAAATCCTCATAAAAAAACGCCTGTGATATCACAGGCGTTCATTATAACTTTTATTGAGAGGAAAGTTGATTACTCATCAAGGAAGCTACGTAACACTTCAGAACGGCTTGGGTGGCGTAATTTACGCAGTGCCTTCGCTTCAATCTGACGAATACGTTCACGGGTAACATCAAACTGTTTACCCACTTCTTCCAAGGTATGGTCTGTATTCATATCAATACCAAAACGCATACGCAAGACTTTCGCTTCACGCAGTGTTAAGCCAGCTAACACTTCGTGAGTTGCTGAGCGTAAGCTTTCTGATGTCGCAGAATCCAGTGGCAATTCGAGAGTTGTATCCTCGATAAAATCACCTAAATGTGAATCTTCATCGTCACCGATTGGGGTTTCCATGGAGATAGGTTCTTTAGCGATTTTTAGTACCTTACGGATCTTGTCTTCAGGCATTAACATGCGTTCTGCAAGCTCTTCTGGTGAAGGCTCGCGTCCCATCTCTTGCAACATTTGACGAGAGATACGGTTCAGTTTATTAATCGTTTCGATCATATGAACAGGGATACGGATTGTACGCGCCTGATCAGCGATTGAACGAGTAATTGCCTGACGTATCCACCATGTTGCATAAGTTGAGAACTTATAACCACGACGGTATTCAAATTTATCAACCGCTTTCATCAAACCGATATTCCCTTCCTGAATTAGGTCAAGGAACTGTAAGCCACGGTTGGTATATTTTTTCGCGATAGAGATAACGAGACGTAAGTTCGCTTCGACCATCTCTTTTTTCGCACGACGTGCTTTTGCTTCACCGATAGACATGCGACGGTTAATATCTTTAACCTGTTCGATTGTCAATCCAGTTTCAACTTCAATTTGTTGCAGTTTTTGTAAGCTGCGTTGTACTTCTTCTTCAATGCCTGCCAGCTTTTCAGACCAAGGCTTATTCATTGCTCGAGCAGCAGTAAACCATGTGTCATTAGTTTCGTTACCTGTAAACAGCGTAATGAAGTTTTTCTTAGGCATCTTAACTTGATCAACACAAAGACGCATGATGTGACGCTCTTGAGTACGAACTCTGTCCATCATTTCACGCATATTGTTAACCAAATAATCAAACTGTTTCGGTACTAAACGGAACTGTTTGAAAATTTCAGATAACAATAAGATTTCAAGCTCTGTATCTTTGTGGTTGCGACCTTTCGCCTTGATAGTTTGGCGAGTTTTTTCGTATTGCTCACGAAGCTCAGTAAACTTCTGGCGTGCTAATTCAGGATCGATGCTGTTATCGTCATCGCTATCGCTGTCATTGTCGCCATCTTCGTCTTCATCTTCATCTTCGTCTTCAGCGTCATTGGCAACTTCATCATCTTCTTTGCCTAAATTGACATCTTCACTTTCTGCCACTTCTTCGGCATTAGGGTCAATAAATGCAGTAATTAAGTCTGAAAGACGTGCTTCGCCTGCTTCAACACGATCATATTGTTCAAGAAGATAAGTAATTGCTTCAGGATATTCTGCAACGGAACATTGAACTTGATTAATACCATCTTCAATGCGTTTTGCGATATCAATTTCACCTTCCCGGGTGAGCAGTTCAACTGTACCCATTTCACGCATATACATACGCACAGGGTCGGTTGTACGGCCAATCTCAGATTCTACACTAGAAAGTACCTGAGCTGCGGCTTCTGCAGCATCATCATCAGTATCATTTGAATTTTCTGCCAGCATCAGATCATCGGCGTCAGGTGCTTCTTCCATAACCTGAATGCCCATGTCGTTAATCATCTGGATGATGTCTTCGATTTGATCTGAATCGACGATATCTTCCGGCAGATGGTCATTGACCTCAGCATAGGTCAGGTAGCCTTGCTCCTTACCTTTAGTAACAAGTAGCTTCAGCTGTGACTGCGGGTTTTGCTCCATAAGACGGTATCCACACTTCAAAGTAATTTGGGTTGGTGTCGGGTCGGCGATAACTGTTTAGCCAACAATAACTACGGAGGGGCATTTTCATTGTCGATTGCTACGATCCCCTCAGCGTAGCAAATGTAGGTTTTTAGTACCTACCGATAGCGGCAATTAAGCCGTGTTTTTAATCTTAATTTTGTATTTACTTTTTAACGCGTGCCTGTATTATCAATTGGACTTCTTCGCGTTCATCTTGCGTTAGACCTTCTGTTCTCTCTTTCGCAATAAGCGTGTTTAAACGTTCGTCCATTGCGGTTAAAAAAATATGATCTAACGTGTCTGTAAAGGTTTTTTCTGCAATCTCATCTATATCTATATCGTTCCACATTGCCAATTTTTCAAGCTGTTTACCGAATTTATTCTCTCTATAGAGTTCGATAATCTGCCCTGTATTCAGGCCAGGTTGTGCTTGGCAAACAGAAACTAATTCAATAAAAAGCGATAAACCTGCGATTTTTTCTGTACTTAATCCCTCGAGAGGGGGCACTAATTTAGAGAATTCTGGGTTTTGTATCAATAGGGCAATCAATATACGCATCGGTGTTGTGCGTAATTTTGTCGGTTGATACGATAACTCGTGATTAACCGGCGTTCTGCCAAATAAACGATCCATCTGCTCAATATCGGGATTTCCCGTTAAGCTTCCAAGCTCTCTTAATAAATATAGACGTAAAGTTTCACTTGGGATCTTATCTATTAATGGTCTGGCTAAACTATATAGCTTACCATTGCCTTCTTGAGTACTCAGATCCACTTGAGGAACGAGTGAATCAAATAAAAATTCTGATAATGAATGTGCTTGTTCCATACGTTTTTCAAAAGATTCTTTACCTTCACGACGAACCAGAGAATCGGGGTCATCGCCTTCGGGTAAAAACATAAAACGTAAAGAGCGGCCATCATTTAAAAAAGGAAGGGCGGTTTCTAATGCTCGCCATGCGGCATCACGTCCAGCTCTATCTCCATCATAGCAGCAAATAATGTTATCCGTTGTTCGAAAAAGCAACTGGATATGTTCTGCTGTGGTGGAGGTTCCTAATGAGGCAACGGCATAATCAATACCAAACTGTGCTAATGCCACAACATCCATATAACCTTCAACAACTAATAGCTTTGTGACGTTATTATTAGATTGTTGTGCTTCATAAAGTCCGTAAAGTTGACGGCCCTTATGGAAAATCTCTGTTTCTGGTGAGTTTAAGTATTTAGGTAAATCATCACCTAAAACACGCCCACCAAAGGCAATAACACGGCCACGTCTATCTCGGATAGGAAACATGACGCGTTGGCGAAAACGATCATAAGTGCGACCATTATCGTTAGTGATTACCATACCCGCTTCAAGAAGTAAGGCTCTATTATCGGCATCTTGACCAAAACGTTTTAGGACGTTATCCCAACCAGTTGGCACAAATCCAATAGAAAAACGGGTAATAATATCGTCACTAAGCCCACGATGCGCAAGGTAGTTTCTTGCTTCCTGTGCATCAGATTTATTTAGAGCGTTACTATAATACTGATTCAATCTCTCCATCACTTGATAGAGATTTTGTCTTATATGTCGTTCAATAGGGCTACTGCCTGTTCCTGATTCATAAGGAACTTCTAACCCATGCATTGCTGCTAACTCTTCAATGGTTTCGACAAAATCGAGCCTGTCGTAATTCATCAAAAAATCAATAGCATTGCCATGCGCGCCACAACCAAAACAGTGGTAAAACTGTTTGTCACTATTTACTGTAAAAGAGGGCGTTTTTTCATTATGAAACGGACAACACGCTGAATGATTTTTGCCTTGTTTTTTTAACGGCACGCGAGCGTCGATAAGATCGATGATATCGGTTCGAGCTAGCAAATCATTGATAAATGAACGTGGAATTCGTCCAGCCATAAGCCCTTTTACGCCTGTTGTTGAACGAGAATAAGCCGCGCTCTCGAAAGAAAGCACGGCCTTTAACTGCGACTACTGTGTCTGCATATGTTGCGGTATAAGCCGCAATATATTAGTACAGACGAGTACGACGTGCGTTTTCGCGAGCTAATTTTTTAGCGTGACGTTTTACTGCTGATGCTTTAGCACGTTTACGTTCAGTCGTTGGTTTTTCATAAAACTCACGACGACGAACTTCTGCTAATACGCCTGCTTTTTCACAAGAGCGTTTGAAACGACGAAGAGCAACGTCAAATGGCTCGTTTTCACGTACTTTGATTACCGGCATGTGCCTCTCACCTCAATAGAAATCGGTTTGCGCTGGCATTATTTAAGCCAGCCGACATTTAAAATGGTGCGGAATTTTACTTCAAAGCAGGGCACTTTGTAAAGAGATGCACAAAATTGAAACGCAAACTCTCACTTTTGTGTCTTTTTAATAAGCACAAAAAGCGAAAGTCGCTAACCACACATTTAAATCATTTAAAATAGGTGGATAATTATAGACCAGAAAAAGGAATTTGTCACATGCTGGTATGTAAAAGATGTTGTGAAGGCGTATAAAATCACCGAAATAATGATACAATTGACTTATTACGCGGATCAGCGATGAAGAATTTGGAAGCGTCATGCGAGTTTTAGGTATTGAAACATCTTGCGATGAAACCGGTATCGCAATTTACGATGATAAAGCCGGTCTATTAGCAAATCAACTTTATAGCCAAATTAAATTGCACGCCGATTATGGTGGTGTGGTTCCTGAGTTGGCTTCACGAGATCATATCCGTAAAACAGTGCCACTTATTCAAGCCGCGCTTAAAGAAGCAAATCTTACTGCAAAAGATATTGATGCGGTTGCTTATACTGCGGGACCTGGTCTTGTAGGCGCATTACTTGTAGGTGCAACTATTGGGCGTTCATTAGCGTTTGCGTGGGATGTTCCCGCTATTCCTGTTCATCATATGGAAGGCCATTTATTAGCACCAATGCTTGAAGAAAAAACCCCCGAGTTTCCATTTGTGGCACTTCTGGTTTCTGGTGGTCATACACAGTTAATTAGTGTGACAGGAATTGGTGAATACACCTTATTGGGTGAATCTATAGATGATGCTGCTGGTGAGGCTTTTGATAAAACGGCAAAACTGTTGGGATTAGATTACCCAGGTGGCCCAGTATTATCGAAAATGGCGCAACAAGGTACAGAAGGCCGCTTTGTTTTTCCTCGTCCAATGACAGACAGGCCGGGACTTGATTTTAGTTTCTCAGGTTTAAAAACTTTTGCGGCTAATACTATTCGTCAAAATGATGATACAGACCAAACGCGCGCGGATATCGCACGCGCGTTTGAAGATGCAGTTGTTGATACGTTAGCAATAAAATGTCGTCGAGCCTTAGAACAAACAGGTTTTAAGCGTTTAGTCATGGCGGGTGGAGTGAGTGCAAACCGAACATTACGTGCAAAAATGGAAGCTGTTATGAAGCAAATCGGTGGAGAAGTCTTTTATGCTCGCCCTGAGCTTTGTACAGATAATGGCGCAATGATTGCGTTGGCAGGTATGATCCGTTTTAAAGGTGGTACAGAAGGCCCATTAAGTGTGACGGTAAGACCACGTTGGCCTTTAGCTGAATTACCTGCGCTTGATAAGCAATAATTTATTTGAGTATTTAGATTTTATTCCTTTGTTAAAAAGCCACTTTTTTTTTAAAAGTGGCTTTTTGTTTTTGGCGTTTATTTGAAGCGTAATGTAATTAATCTTCTTTTTCTTGTTCTTTTGCTTCTTGAATGATCTCTTTTTCTGTTTTTTCCGTTTTTTTCTTCAATTTTTGCCAAATCCGACTCTCTTGACCACGCCATAAACGTTGAATATTGTCATGATGGCGGTAAAGTACAAGGCATGATAATAACGCAACGGGATAAGTGAATTCTGGTTTAAACCACCAAACATAAAAAGGGGCGAGTAATGCGCTGATAATCGCGCCAAGTGATGAATAGCCACTAAGTAATACGGTGAGTAACCACGTTCCTGCGATAAGACCACTTAAATCCCAGCCAATTGCGGCAATGGCACCAAAGGCGGTTGCAACCCCTTTTCCTCCTTTAAAGTGGAAAAAAACAGGGTAGATATGCCCAAGACATGCGGCAATGGCGACAATGCCGAGGTAAAAAGGAGGCACATTTAAGTAATAGGCGAGCCAAACAGGGATCATCCCTTTTAGGACGTCACAGATAAGAACGGCTGCTGCGGCTACTTTTCCACCAATACGTAGGACGTTGGTCGCTCCGGGATTGCCAGAGCCAAATTTTCTTGGATCAGGTAATCTTGCCAGTCGGCAAATCAATATCGCGCTGGAGATTGAGCCGCACAAGTAGGCGAAGATGATCATTCCAAGTGCGTTAGCACTCATTTGTATTCTCCAATGTTTATGTAAGTTCGTTAGGCATGTATGGATAATACGCATATTTCATCGGAAGTGGTATCCGATGAACAGAAAAAATAAGAGATGACGTGATGGATATCGTATTTATTGAGCAATTATCAGTAATAACTACAATCGGTGTTTATGATTGGGAGAAAACCATAAAACAAAAATTAGTGTTCGATATCGAAATGGAATGGGATAACAAACGCGCATCCCAAACTGATGATGTTGTTCATTGTTTAGATTATGCCAGTGTGAGCAATGCAATCATTGATTATGTCGAGAGTCGACGTTTTGAATTAGTTGAACGAGTAGCTGAAGAAGTGGCACAGCTATTGATAACGCAATTTGCTGTACCAAGAGTAAAAATTAAATTAGCGAAACCGGGAGCTATTGCACAAGCCACAAATGTAGGGGTGATTATTGAGCGTAAAGCTTAATTACTCACTTTCTCGATTAAGTTGCGATTTCCATTTTATAATCGCAACTTCTCGTTGCTTGGTTAGCGCATCTCGTATTGCACTTCCTTTTAATCCACTTTCAATGATTGGCTTAATATCCACATTATTTGCAACGGCGAAAGCTTGGCAAAAAAATGCGTGTTGTGGATAAGCTAGGTTTTCTAACCCGAGACGTCCTCTAGCATCCGCTTCACTGACCATTGCTAATTGTTCAACACGTTCAGGCTTTCGCCATGCATCAATAGCATCAAATAAGCGGATAATTTTAGAAGGGCGCATTCTATCGATACGATGGATATGATCGTGAAATTTTGCTGTTAAACGAGCCAAATCACGAATGTGATTTGGAATACGATATCGTTGACACAATGCTTCAACTAAAGGTACACCAGCAGGGCCATGACCGTGATGATGAGGCCAATTTTCAGGAGGCGTTAATCCTTTTCCTAGATCATGACATAAGGCACTAAAGCGTACCGCAATATCGTCTGTTAATTGACTGGCGATATTCAGTACCATCATGGCATGAATACCCGTATCGATTTCTGGGTGCCATTTTTCAGGAGCCGGTACGCCAAATAAGGCATCAATTTCGGGGAAAAGAACTTTTAAAGCACCGCACTGGCGTAAAACTTCAAAGTAAACCTGAGGGGCATGGCTCTCAAGGGCTTTTTCAGTCTCTTTCCAAACGCGTTCTGCCGTTAGTGCATTTAGTTCGCCACTTTGTGCCATTGTCTTCATTAATTGCAGTGTTTCTGGTGCTACGCTAAAACCTAAAGGCGCAAATCGAGCCGCAAAACGTGCAACCCGCAAAACTCTTAAAGGATCTTCTGAAAAGGCATCGGAGACGTGGCGAAGCAATCGTGCATTAATGTCATCTATACCTTGGTAAGGGTCAATGTATTCACCATTTGCAGAATACGCTATGGCATTTATAGTGAGATCGCGACGTGCAAGATCGTCTTCTAATGTGACATCAGGAGCGGCATAACAAGTAAATCCCGTGTAACCTGATCCAGATTTTCGTTCCGTACGTGCAAGTGCATATTCTTCATGTGTATCAGGATGAAGAAAAACAGGAAAATCTTTGCCGACTTGTTGATATCCTTGTTGTAACAGTTCTTCGGGTGTTGCACCAACAACAACCCAATCTCTGTCTTTTACAGGTATCTGTAATAATTGATCACGCACAGCGCCACCAACAAGGTATATATTCACGGGATCATGATTCCTTTTGGCTGAATATTAGTTCATCCAACGATCGTTGCGTTTACGACGACGAGGAATTATATGTGGAAGGATCAGACCAAAAATAAGACCTGCACCAGCAACACCACCACCATACATAAACCACTGTAAAATGATGTCACGTTGTCGGTCATCTAACTGTTGATTAGCAAAATCGAGTTTTTTCTCTGCGACAGCGAGCTTTGTTCTCATTTGTTCATTTTCTTTTTTCAAACCATTGATGATGTCATCGCTGTTTGAAACTTTATTTTGCATATCAATGGTGCGTTGGTTCCAGCTTTGGTCGATATTTGCCAGTTTATCACGCAGTGTTTGGATCTCTTTTTCCATAGCAGGGATGCGAGTACGCATACTTGGCTGCGTGCTGAGTTGGTTTTCTGGTAACCAAACGGTACGATCTTTATCGTCTTTAACCTGTACATAACCCGTTGCTGCATTACGAGAAAGTACAGTCACGGTTGAGCCAGAATTTAAAGAGCCAACAATTCGATACTGATTTCCAGGTCCACTGTGTACATAAGTGGATAATTCATCGGAAACATAGCGAGTTTCTGCGTGTGAGCTCAGAGAAACACCTAAGCCAAGTAAGGAAAGAAAAAGTAAGGGTAATTTTCGCATTATGTTTTCAACTTTTTTATCTATACAAGAGAATATTTTTACTGATACTAAAGAGTAAAGTTTGCGTAAGCAAATAGTAAACCAGAATGAGAACACTCTTAACTGGTAGAATATAGGGATAATCTGCCTTTTATTCATTATTGTTATTAGGCTATCACTTGCTAAATGAAAATGCGTTAAATATTTTACTAATCAATTGATTTACTTAAGGGAAATAGAATGAGCCAATTAGAAACCGAACTCAAAATGAGTGCCATACCTGCCGCTATTCCTCACATTATTCAGCGCATTCTGACTCTACCACATCAGCACGCTGCCCCCAAAAAGCTGACTAATCTTTACTTTGAGACGACAGATAATCAAATTCGTCGTTGGGATATGGGGCTGCGTATTCGTGGTGTTGATGAACGTTATGAAATGACAATTAAAACAGCGGGTAAAGTTGTTGCAGGTTTGCATCAACGTCCAGAATATAACGTTGAATTAACACAACCTAAATTAGACTTGGCTCGCTTTCCTGCGGAAATCTGGCCAGAAAAAACGGATCTCACTTTATTAGAATCCCAGCTTAATGTGTTATTTCATACCGATTTTTATCGTGAAATCTGGCTTGTTGAGTATCAAGACAGTCAAATAGAAGTGGTCTTAGATCAAGGTACTATTCGTACTGAGCAATATGAATTACCCATCGAAGAGTTTGAGCTAGAACTTAAAAAAGGTAAGGTGTCAGACGTTATTGCATTAGCGACGTATTTAGGTGAAAAAGGCGGATTACGTCTTGCTTCTCGCAGTAAAGCGGCTCGAGGTTATTATCTGGCAAAAGATAAGCCTGCGTTATCGTTGAGTGTCGTAAATCTTTCTCCTAGTGATACAACGGCACAACAACTGACAAAATGGTTAAGTGCAATACAGGCATTAGAAGAAGCTATTTTTGCTAATCCAACACCTCCGACAATAACTATGCCAGCGATGTTGGCATTATTTTCAGATTGGTGCAAAAAACAGTCAGATCTGCCTGAATTTATGCAACAGTCACTCAATGCAATTTCACCGTTAACATTTACAACTGCAACCGACTATTATCATGTTTTATGGTTGAACTTTAAGTTATCTTCTACGTCGTGGTTACTGTCTATTGCTTAATTTCCTGACAACGTGAGAGTCTATTTATGTCTGTTATCAGTGTACTTCAATCATTGTGGGATAAAGCACAGTGTGGTTTTTCTTCTCAACTTAATGCGCTGGCACCTTTTAGTGAACAAGAACAACAATTTCTTGCATTTAGTCCCTTTGCAACCGAGCATTTTCGGGTTAATCCGCAATGGTTGACTGATCTCAGACAAAATCCACCAACCTGTGTCGAATGGCAGAGTTATGAGTCTCAATTAACGGCAAAATTAACCAATATTGATAATGAAGATGATGTAATGCGGATCTTACGCCAATTTCGTCATCAACAATTAGTGCGAATTGCATGGTTACAATTTTTTCAATTAGGCGATATTCCTTGTGTGTTAAAACATTTGAGTGTATTGGCTGAAACATTAATTTGTGTCGCGAGAGATACGCTTTATCAGCAATGTTGCCAACAATGGGGGACGCCTTGTGATAGTGAAGGTAAACCTCAGCCATTACTGATTTTAGGAATGGGGAAATTAGGTGGATTTGAACTTAATTTTTCTTCTGATATCGACTTAATTTTTGCCTATCCTGAAAATGGATTTACGCAAGGTGGACGTCGAGAATTAGATAACGCACAGTTTTTTACTCGCTTAGGTCAAAAGCTTATTAAAGCGCTGGATCAGCATACCATTGATGGTTTTGTCTATCGTGTTGATATGCGACTACGTCCTTTTGGTGAAAGTGGGCCTTTGGTGATGAGCTTTGCGGCGCTGGAAGATTATTACCAAGAGCAAGGGCGAGACTGGGAGCGCTATGCAATGATCAAAGCGCGTGTTTTAGGTGCAGAAAAGAGAGAGTATTGCCAAGTTTTACGGCAAATGTTGCGTCCTTTCGTTTATCGTCGTTATATTGATTTTAGTGTTATTCAATCACTTAGAAATATGAAATCCATGATAAGTCGTGAAGTTCGTCGTCGTGGCATGATTGATAATATAAAATTAGGCTCTGGTGGTATTCGTGAAATTGAATTTATTACTCAAGTTTTCCAGTTAATTCGTGGGGGTAGGGAGCCTGAGTTACAAAACAATTCATTATTAACAGTGCTTAATGTTATCACCAAACTTGAACTGTTAACGTCACAAGAAACCGCCCAATTGTCTGATAGTTATCTTTTCCTTCGTCGATTAGAAAACTTACTGCAATCTATTGGCGATCAACAAACCCAAACTTTACCTGAAAGTGAAGAAGATAAAGCACGGTTAACTTTCGCAATGGGATTTGATGATTGGGATACGCTTTATCAAGAGATTAACCACAAGATGCAGGCTGTTTCCGTGATTTTCACGCAATTAATTGGTGAAGAAGACGAGAACGATGATGAAGATGATATCTCTGAATTTAAACGTCTTTGGTTACTTGGACGCTTACCTGAAACGTCGTCATTATTTCATGAAACATTAACCATTGAAGTGCTTGAGGCTATAAATCAGACGTTGCAGATTTTTCGCCAAGATATTGGCAAGCGGACTATTGGGCCGAGAGGACGCGATGTTCTTGACGCTTTAATGCCAAAACTATTGGCTAAAATTTGCCAGCAACCTCAAACATTAGTCACATTAAAACGGATCACTCCATTGCTATTAAGCATTGTCAGTCGCACGACATATTTAGAGTTGATGCAAGAGTCTGATGAAGTTTTAACACACGTTATTCGATTATGTGCAGCATCTCCGATGATCGCAGAACAATTAGCGCTTCATCCTTTATTGTTAGATGAATTACTTGATCCTAATTCACTCTATCAGCCACTACCTTTAGATGCCTATCGTGATGAATTACGTCAATATTTATTACGTGTACCAGAAGAAGATGAAGAACAACGACTAGAAGCACTGCGCCAATTTAAGCAAGCCCAACTGTTGCGTATTGCTGCGGAAGATATCACAGGTGTATTACCCGTGATGAAAGTTAGCGATCATTTAACCTATTTAGCTGAAGCTATTATTCATGCGGTTGTTCATCAAGCTTGGTCATATATGGTGAAACGTTATGGTGAGCCTGAACATTTAGCTCATCGTGATGGATTGGGCTTTGCGGTGATTGGATACGGCAAATTGGGGGGATGGGAATTAGGCTATAGCTCAGATTTGGACTTGGTTTTTTTATTAGATTGTCCAATGAATATCGTGACAACTGGAGCAAAACAGATCGATGCCCGCCAATTTTATCTTCGTTTAGCACAGCGTATTATCCATTTATTTAGTACCCGAACCTCCTCTGGCGTATTGTATGAAGTCGATGCGCGTTTACGCCCTTCGGGTGAATCAGGAATGTTAGTAAGTACGATCCAAGCTTTCGATGAATATCAGAAAAATGAAGCTTGGACATGGGAACATCAAGCCTTAATTCGCGCCAGAATGATTTATGGTGATGAGCAACTACAACAGATGTTTTCACGTATTCGTCATGAAACGTTGTGCCTCTCTCGTGATGCTGATGTGTTACAAAATGAAGTCCGTGATATGCGTAAAAAAATGGTGCAACATCTTGCACCAACACAAGCAGACAAGTTTGATTTAAAAAACTCATCTGGCGGTATTACCGATATTGAATTTATCGCGCAATATTTAGTATTGCGTTTTTCTCATCAATACCCTGCTTTAACTCGTTGGTCTGATAATGTGCGTATTTTTGAGCTAATGGCAAAGCATCAAGTAATGAATGAAGATGAAGCTCTCGCTTTAACACATGCTTATGTCACTTTGCGTAATGAATTACATCATCTGGCGTTACAAGCATTACCTGCCATTGTGGATAATCATTGTTTTATCGCAGAGCGAGAGTGTGTATTAAAAAGCAAACTGAAGTGGCTTGGTGAACAAGAGTAATGGTTTGTTGGCATGAAGTCTTTATGTGTATCTCTTTTTGCCTAACAAGTTATGGTATTATTTCGGCTTATTTTGAAAATAAATGTGGAGTATGGGATGAAAGTAACGCTGCCGGATTTTAATAAGGCCAATGTGTTGGTTGTCGGTGACGTCATGTTAGACCGCTATTGGTATGGCCCAACAAGTCGAATTTCACCAGAAGCCCCAGTGCCAGTGGTTAAAGTCGATACCACAGAAGAGCGACCAGGCGGTGCCGCAAACGTTGCGATGAATATTGCGTCTCTTGGTGCTAATTCGCGTTTAGTGGGTTTAACAGGTATTGATGAAGCCGCAAAAGCATTGAGTAATACATTAAATCAGGTCAATGTGCGTTGTGATTTTGTCTCTGTTGCGACACATCCAACGATCACAAAATTACGTGTTCTTTCTCGTAATCAGCAATTAATTCGTCTTGATTTTGAAGAAGGGTTTAGCAACGTTGATCCTCAACCTATCTATGAACGAATTCAACAAGCGTTGCCTTCTATTGGCGCTCTGATTTTATCAGATTACGCGAAAGGCGCACTTTCTCATGTTCAAGAAATGATCCAACTGGCAAAAAAAGCGGGTGTACCTGTATTAATTGATCCTAAGGGATCTGATTTTGAACGCTATCGTGGTGCGACGCTATTAACGCCAAATATGTCTGAATTTGAACAAGTCGTTGGGGTATGTAAAACCGATGATGAGCTGGTGGAAAAAGGGACTCAATTAGTTCGAGATTTAGATCTTGAAGCGTTGCTGATCACTCGTTCAGAACGTGGAATGAGCTTACTTCGTGCAAATGAAGCGCCATTGCATTTACCAACCCAAGCACAAGAAGTCTATGATGTTACTGGGGCTGGTGATACGGTAATTGGTGTATTAGCCACCTCTTTAGCTGCTGGCAAACCTTTAAGTGAAGCTTGTTTCCTGGCTAATGCAGCAGCGGGTGTTGTTGTCGGTAAATTAGGAACATCGACAGTATCACCTATTGAACTGGAAAACGCCATTCGTGGTCGTGCTGACAACGGTTTTGGTATAATGGAAGAAGAACAATTAAAACAAGCAGTTGAATTAGCACGTCAGCGCGGTGAGCGTATTGTGATGACTAATGGATGTTTTGATATTCTTCACGCAGGCCATGTTAGTTATTTAGCCAATGCACGAAAATTAGGTGATCGCCTTATTGTCGCTGTAAATAGCGATGCGTCAACAAAGCGTTTAAAAGGTGAAACTCGCCCTGTTAATCCATTAGAGCAACGTATGACAGTGCTTGGCGCTTTAGGTGCAGTAGACTGGGTTGTTGCATTTGAAGAAGATACACCACAGCGCTTAATCGCTTCTGTCTTACCGGATATCTTAGTTAAAGGTGGTGATTATAAACCTGAAGATATCGCGGGTAGTAAAGAAGTTTGGGCTGCAGGCGGTGAAGTAAAAGTGCTAAACTTTGAAGATGGCATTTCTACAACAAATATTATTAATGCGATTAAAAAGAAATAATTAAGCTCTTTTATTAAGTTTAAAAAGCACTCTACGGAGTGCTTTTTTGCTATAGCGATTATTTATTATTAATAACTATTGCTCTCGTTTTAAATGATACTCAACAATATAATCTTGGGTATTTCTATACATTATTGAATAATTTATATAATCACCATTGGTGCTGTATGATAATGTGCTGAGTCTTAATATTGGAATGTTATTCTCTATTTTTAATAATTGACAAATATTGTTGTCTGGTATTATAGGGTGAAATGTCTCGTAACTTCCCGCTATTTTTATTTGGCAAATATTTTCAATAAAATCAAATTTAGAACCTTCTAAATGGGTTAAGGTTAAATTACGAAAATATTTAACAGGCATATAACTATCTTCAACAATAAGTGGTTTATTATCAACGTAACGTATTCTCCTTGAATAAAAAATACGTTCATTTGAATTAATTCGTAGTTTACTGGCGATAGATAAAGGACAGGGAATAACGCTAAATTCTATCACTTCACTTCTTACATTGTGGCCTGTATTTGCCATTAATTCGACAAAGCCTTTTAGGCTAGCATTTTCATGATGAACATCTTTTTCTTTAATATAAGTACCAGAGCCATGTTTTCGTTCTAATAATCCTGCGGTCACTAATAAATCCACCGCTTTACGTATTGTCATTCTCGATACGTTGTATTGTTGTGCTAATGATTTTTCTGCTGGTAAAGGGTCACCAATTTGGTATCCAGCCGAATTTATTTGAATTCTTAGGCTTTTTGCAATGTCTTTGTAGATCACTTTTATACCTCTTTTTACTCTTAAAATCGGCTCTTTTTATTTAATCTATCTGAATATAATCTTTTGATATATAAGAAAATCATTTATAGCTCTAAAATGTGAACGTTATCAAAAAATAAAAAGTGATCTGCCTTTTGACTAAAAATGAGATCACTTTGACTGAAAGATTAGTATGAATCAGATCACGAATAACTCATTTCAGATGAGAGAATAAAGAGAAAAGAATCTAATCTGAATTTACAGAAAAAAAATGAATTAAATAGCATATCGTTTCAGTAGCAGTAAATAAGAGGATATTTTTATGCTCAGTCAAATACAACGATTTGGTGGAGCCATGTTTACTCCTGTCCTGCTATTTCCATTTGCAGGTATTATTGTAGGCATTGCAATTCTATTACAGAATCCATTATTTATTAGTGAAGATTTATTAAGACCCGATAGTTTATTTTCCCAAATTGTTCATATTATTGAAGAAGGGGGATGGACTGTTTTTCGTAATATGCCTCTTATTTTTGCAATTGGCTTACCAATCGGTTTAGCTAAAACTGCACAAGCAAGAGCTTGTCTTGCTGTAATGGTAAGTTTTCTCACTTGGAATTATTTTATTAATGCAATGGGAATAGTTTGGGGCAGTTATTTCGGCGTAGATTTTACAAATGAAATTGGCGGAAATAGTGGCTTAACAATGATAGCTGGAATTAAAACATTAGATACCAGTATTATTGGGGCAATTATTATTGCGGGTATAGTTACCGGTATTCATAATCGTTATTTCGATAAACAACTTCCTGTCTTTTTAGGTATATTTCAAGGAACATCTTATGTTGTATTAATTAGTTTTTTTGTGATGTTACCTTTATCGTGGATAACATTATTTTTCTGGCCTAAAGTGCAAATTGGTATTCAATCTTTGCAAGTATTTATGGTTGAATCTGGCTCTTTAGGTGTTTGGATATATACCTTTCTTGAACGTATTTTAATTCCTACTGGCTTACATCACTTTATTTATGGTCCTTTTATTTTTGGTCCTGCTGTCACTGAACATGGTATTCAAGTTGATTGGGCTCAAAATATGCAATATTTCAGTCAAAGCACCCAATCTTTAAAAGAGTTATTTCCTGAAGGTGGCTTTGCTTTACATGGCAACAGCAAAGTCTTTGGTTCTATTGGTATAGCACTTGCTCTTTATTTTACTGCTGCACCTAAAAATAGAGCCAAAATTGCAGGTTTACTTATACCCTCTGCATTGACCGCGGTATTTGTGGGAATAACAGAACCGTTAGAGTTTACATTCTTATTTATCTCTCCGTTATTGTTTGCCATTCATGCCGTGTTAGCCGCCACATTAGCGACAACGCTTTATCACTTTGGCGTTGTCGGAAATATGGGTGGGGGGATCATCGATAATTTTCTACCTATGAATTGGATCCCAATGTTCCATAACCATTACGGGATGATTATTACACAAATAGTCATAGGCCTTATTTTTACAATGATTTGGTTTGTGGTGTTTAGAACATTAATTATCAAACTTAATTTAAAAACACCAGGTCGTGAAGAAGATGATGAAGAGATCAAGCTTTATAGCAAACAAGATTATAAAAATAAAAAGTCACAAACTTCAGATAGTTCAAAAACAGAAAAAGAAGACCGCAAACTCGCCCTTCCTAAAGGCATTCTTGAAGGCCTAGGGGGAAGTAAAAATATCAAATCTTTAAATAACTGTGCAACACGTTTACGTATTGAAGTGATAGATAACGAGATAGTTGAAACGGATGCCTATTTTAAAGGGCTCGGTGTACATGGTGTGGTGCGTAAAGGTCATGCATTACAAATCATTATCGGGCTACACGTTTCTCAAGTGAGAGACAAAATTGAACAACTTATGAAAGAAGATACACAAAATATCACCTTGTCGGAGGCTATATAATGAAGAAGTTCTCAGTCGTAATTGCAGGTGGCGGTAGTACATTTACACCCGGTATTATTTTGATGCTACTGGAAAATTTAAAACGTTTTCCATTAAGAGCCATCAAATTTTATGACAATGATGCCGAGCGGCAAGAAACCATTGCTAAAGCTTGTGAAATAATTCTTACTGAAAAAGCACCTGAAATTGAATTTTGCTATACCACAGATCCTAAAACTGCTTTCACGGATGTTGATTTTGTTATGGCTCATATTCGTGTTGGTAAATATCCAATGCGTGAAAAAGATGAAAAAATTCCTTTACGCCATGGCGTATTAGGACAAGAAACCTGTGGGCCTGGTGGTATCGCTTATGGTATGCGCTCTATTGGTGGAGTATTAGAATTGGTTGAATATATGGAAAAATATTCACCAAATGCATGGATGCTAAATTATTCTAACCCAGCAGCAATTGTCGCTGAAGCTACTCGCCGTTTAAAACCTAATGCGAAGATCTTAAATATTTGTGATATGCCAATTGGCATTGAATCACGTATGGCACAAATTGCAGGATTAAAATCACGCAAAGAGATGCGAGTCCGTTACTACGGTTTAAATCACTTTGGTTGGTGGACTCAGGTCGAAGATTTGCAAGGTAATGATTTACTGCCGGTTATTCGTAAACATGTTGCCGAACATGGATATATTCCAAAAGTGGCGGGTGAGCCGGTTGAAGCTAGTTGGAATGATACATTCGGTAAAGCAAAAGATGTGTGGGCGTTAGATCCATCAACGATGCCAAACACTTACTTGAAGTATTATCTATTCCCAGATTATGTCGTTGCGCATTCTGATCCTCATCATACTCGTGCGAATGAAGTGATGGAGCACAGAGAAAAGAATGTATTTAGTGCTTGTCGAGCCATTACAGCCGCTGGTAAATCATCAGCAGGTCATCTTGAAATAGATGAACATGCCTCTTACATTGTCGATCTTGCAACGGCTATCGCGTTTAATACTCAAGAAAGAATGTTGCTGATCGTTCCTAATAACGGTTCAATTATTAATTTTGATCCTGAAGCAATGGTGGAGATCCCTTGTATTGTCGGAAGCCATGGGCCAGAGCCTTTAGTCATGGGTAAAATTCCATTATTCCAAAAAGGGATGATGAGCCAACAAGTTGCAGTTGAAAAATTAGTAGTAGAAGCATGGATTGAAAAATCTTATTTGAAACTTTGGCAGGCGATTACAATGTCTAAAACAGTACCTAGTGCGACTGTTGCAAAAGCAATTTTAGATGATTTAATTGAAGCGAATAAAGACTATTGGCCAGAATTAAAATAGTTGTTAATAACGATATTTAGTAGATAAAAAATAACCCTGTGTCTTTGTGAGATACAGGGTTTTTGCTTTATGGCTTAAATAAGCAATAAAGTCATTGACTAAGCTTTATTTTCTGCTGGAGTTTCTACCACAATTTCAACCTCTTCAACTTGGGCAACTTCAGCTTGAGGTTTTGCCTGCAGACTCGCTTCTAGCTCATTTAAACGTTGTTCTAAACGATTAAGTTTTTCACGAGTGCGTAATAAGACTTGAGTTTGTACATCAAACTCTTCGCGATTGACTAAATCCAATTTGTTTAATTGAGATTGCAGAACAGTGCGGATTTTTTTATCAATATCATCACCAAAATCTTTAACGCCTTGTGGCAGTACGTTTTGGATTTGGCGCGCGACTTGTTCAAGTTTTTTCGGGTCCAACATGGGAAATCCTCACAAATAAAATAGAAAGCTGAGGTTAAGTGTAATATGAGGACAGAGGGAATAAAACTAGATATCAATATTATTGTTACTTTTTATTATAAATCGTTAAATAACCGTATGTCATAAAATGATTATGTGATGAAACAAAGATTGTCGCCGATTGATGATTGCCTCTTATAATTTTAAAGCGTATAGTTTCACCGTTAATCTCAGGGCGGGGTGAAAGTCCCCACCGGCGGTAGATACCTGAATACATAGGTAAAGCCCGCGAGCGCTTTGTGTTGTTATTGTAATGCAAAGGTCAGCAGATCCAGTGTAATTCTGGAGCCGACAGTTAAAGTCTGGATGGGAGAGAATAAAATAGCATCAGTAGGATCATTGTATCTATTCCTGTTGTTTCTGCTTGTGTTTTTATTAAGCAGAGATCCACTCCTAAGACTGCCCTGATTCTGGTAACTTTCATTAATTATTGAGGTTTTTTTACCATGAATCAGACGCTACTTTCCGAATTCGGTAATCCATTTGAGCGTGTTGAACTTGCTCTAGAAGCCCTTCGTGCGGGTAAAGGCGTGATGGTGCTCGACGACGAGAATCGCGAAAATGAAGGCGATATGGTTTTCGCCGCAGAAACAATGACTACAGAACAAATGGCGATGTCTATTCGTCATGGTAGTGGTATTGTTTGTTTATGCATTACAGAAGAACGTCGTCAACAACTTGATTTGCCTATGATGGTGGAGAATAACACCAGTCATTTTCATACGGCATTTACAGTAACGATTGAAGCAGCACAAGGTGTAACAACAGGTGTTTCAGCATCTGATCGTTTAACCACAGTACGTGCAGCCGCCGCTGACAATGCAAAACCAAGTGATTTAAATCGCCCAGGTCATGTATTCCCATTACGTGCTCAACCTGGTGGTGTATTAACGCGTGGCGGACACACAGAAGCATCAATTGATTTAGCAACTTTAGCTGGTTTTAAACCTGTTGCAGTGTTATGTGAATTAACCAATGACGATGGCACAATGGCAAGAGCACCAGAAGTGATTACTTTTGCTAAAAAGCACAATATGCCAGTGTTAACTATTGAAGATTTAGTGGCTTATCGTCTTCGTAAGGAGAAAAAAGCTGGCTGAAATTAACATGTTATAACCGACACTGAAAACACACACACACACTTATTTAAGCCACTTAAGGAAACTTAGGTGGCTTTTTTCATATTTTTTGAATAACTATTTCATACTTCTTTGACTATATTTCAAGTAATAAGGCAGTATGCTTATACGATAAGAACACTTGCCATAGAGGTGGTTATGGAAACAAAAATGATGCCAGCACTGTTTATTGGGCATGGTAGTCCAATGAATGTATTAGAAGATAATACATATACTCGCCTCTGGTCAGAATTAGGGGAAACGCTTCCTCAACCTAAA
Source organism: Proteus sp. TJ1640 (assembly GCF_003144445.1). Taxonomy (NCBI): domain Bacteria; kingdom Pseudomonadati; phylum Pseudomonadota; class Gammaproteobacteria; order Enterobacterales; family Morganellaceae; genus Proteus; species Proteus sp. TJ1640. Next base: position 114,867 of record NZ_PENY01000022.1, on the reverse strand, counting down.
GCGATTTTAGTGATTTCAGCCCATTGGTATACTGATGGAACGTATGTAACGGCAATGTCGCAACCAAAGACAATTCATGATTTTTATGGATTTCCACCAGAATTGTATGCAATAGAGTATCCAGCGCGAGGCTCGATAGGTTTAGCCGCACTAATTGAAGATCTGATTGATCCGATTAAATTAAAACTCGATATGGATCAATGGGGATTAGATCATGGAAGTTGGGGAATACTTGAAAAAATGTATCCCAACGCAAATATTCCAGTTGTTCAATTAAGCATTGATGCACGTCAATCGGCACAATGGCATTATGAATTAGGGCAAAAGCTGGTTGAATTGCGTAAAGAAGGTGTCTTAATTATTGGTAGCGGTAATATCGTTCATAATTTAAGAATGATGGATTGGCAAAACAGCGACGCAACGCCTTATCCTTGGGCATTGGCTTTTAATGAGGCAGTCGAAAATAGTTTACAAAGCGATAAGGTACCAGAAGCGTTATTTACGATTTTATCAACAGAAGAAGGGCGATTGTCACATCCTACTCCCGATCATTTTTTGCCTGCTTTGTATCTATTAGGTTTAAAACAAGCGGGTGAAAAGGTAACAGTGTTGAATAATGATATTGTGAATAAATCATTAAGTATGATGACGTTTCAAATTGGATAAAACCATCCAATAAAACCTATTGATATAAGTAAAAGGCTAAATTCATTTTATGGGATTTAGCCTTTTTTACTAATAACGAAACCTATTTTGAATAAAAAACACCTTACTGCTTATCAGCAATAAGGTGCTCAATATAATTTTAAGATTTCTATTAATCTAAAATAATATGTGGATAGAAGCGTGAAAGATCTTGCGTGATAAGCTCTCTATCTTCTCTGATGCAAATACCTGCAGATTGGTCGTTAACCAGCCAGCTACCAATTAATGTATAGCTATCGCCAAATTTTGGCAGTGGGTGGAAATCCTGAACAATAAAGCCTTCTTCACCGTAAGGACCATCTGCGACAGCAATATCTTTGCCGTTTTCAACAATGCGAATATTTGCACCTTCACGTGAAAACAGTGGCTTGATAACATAACGTGATAATGAATCAGGCGCTTTACCCTCATAAAAATAAGCAGGTAGCAGATTGGGATGATTAGGGAACATTTCCCAAAGCATTGGTAATAATGCTTTATTTGAGATAATGCTCTTCCAAGAAGGCTCTAACCAACGAATACCCGCATCAGCCAGTTTAGTTGAGAAGTCTTCGCGGAACATAAATTCCCAAGGGTAAAGCTTAAACATGTTGCTGATTATCTGATCTTGCAGATCAGTTAATTCACCACGTTCACCTAAACCGAGATCTTCAATAAAGACAAAGTCAGTTGTGACTTCTGCTTCTTCAGCACAATCTTGTAAGTATTGAACGGTACCACGATCTTCTTGCGTATCTTGGCAACAAGACATATGCAGATAACGCATTCCGTATTGATCACGAAGCTCTGCAAAACGATCAATCAACTTTTCTTGTATGCTATTAAATTGATCGGCATTTTGCGGTAAACGACCTGCATTGACTTGATCTTCAAGCCAGATCCATTGAAAAAAAGCAGATTCATACAATGAAGTTGGTGTGTCTGCATTATTTTCTAACAGTTTTGCCGGACTTTTACCGTCATACGCTAAATCAAGACGTGAATAGAGCGAAGGTTGAGACGATTTCCATGAATCACGTACAAAATCCCAACAGTGACGAGGGATTTGAAAACGAGTCAGCAACTCTTCGCTATTAGCCACTTTATCAGCGACTTGTAAACACATCTGATGCAGCTCTTCTGTTGTTTCTTCTAACGTTTCAACCTCTTCCATTGAGAATTGATAATAAGCATCTTCAGACCAATAAGGCTCGCCATACATTGTATGAAAGTTAAAGCCAAATTCAGTTGCTTTTTCACGCCAATCCGGGCGTTCAATGATATTTTCGCGTTTCATGGTTTTAATTAACCACCTGAACGATAAGAAGATGAACCGGTTGAACTACGGTTATTATTCGTAGCATTGGCACGTTGAGCTGCAGCTTGTCTTGAAACCGTATTACCAAAGCCACCACGTGTTATTGTTGAGGTTGTTGATGGTTTTGGTGTCATGGCTGTTTTTGGTACGTTCATTTGACGCCCACCAACCGCAGGACCATAGTTACGGCCTGTCGCATCCACAAATTTCCCGTTTGCAGGGCTTGTTGGATTACGCGAACTAAACAGTGGTTGTGCTGGTGCGCCACCCCCCATTAAGCGACCCATCATATAACCCGCCATTAATGGCATAAAGAAGCTACCACCGGAGTTAGCTTGGGCCATTTGTGAGCTGTCTGGGTTTAAATTATTGGCATTTTCAGTACTCACAGCTTGCCCATCAATCGACGCTGTTTGTGTACATTGAGCATCACCGAATTCAGCTACACAGTCTTCTAATGTTGCGTATTTAGGTGCTGTACGTTGTGCCTCTTGTAATGCAGTACGATAAGAGTCTTCACACTGTGCTGCTTGTGAAGGATTCGCTTGAGCACATTCTTGTGCATTCATATACAGTGAAACTGTCTCATCGCTCTCTTCACATCCTGAAAGCGCGAATACAGCAGTGATGGCGATTGCAACAGGCGCCAGACGATAAGGACGGAATGCTTTACGGAAAGCATCTCGATTAATCGATTTGGTACGTTTCATTGGCATATTGGTAAGATCCATAAAAGGTAACACGTTCAAAATAAAAGCTAGGATAGGTTAAATAGTCTAGAAAATAAATAAGAAACGCCTAATCATCAGGGATAACCAGAAATTTGTGATCTTTATAAGGTTAAGAATAATGAAATTAGGTGAATCTTCTCTTTTTAACCTAATTGTGATTAAGCTATTTGTTAATACAAGAATATAGATATTGTTGAGATCTTAATTTAGGCCATAACATGATATTTTAATGTTAAGAATAAACATAAAAAAACCGCTTATCAGTTTATTGCTGAAAGCGGTTTTTTATAAGTGGCTAAATTCTTAATTCATGATCACGGTGCAACGTTAAGAGCAGGGCTTGTTAACGAGCGAATAATGCTATCTGGTGAAGTAGAAACTTCTGCACCCAGTGTATTATTTAACTGAATTAAGTCATTTTCATTTAATGTGCCACGTGCATATTCAATATTTAGTTGGTTAATTAAATAGTCATAACGTGCGTTGGATAATTTTTGTTTTGCATCATAAAGTGTTGTTGTGGCATTTAACACATCAACAATAGTACGAGTACCCACTTGATAACCCGCTTCAGTTGCATCTAATGAACTTTGTGCAGAAACAACAACTTGTTGATACGCTTTGATGCTACTGATTGATGCAGAAATATTGTTATAAGAAGAACGTGCGATTTGGACAATAGAACGATAAACCGATTCTAATTGTTCGCTTGCACTCGTAAAACCATATTGTGCTTGTTCAACTTGTGAGCTTGTTCTGCCACCTGTATACAGAGGAATACTAACAGACAGACCAATACTATTTTGACCACTGTAACTATTGCGACTAGTGTTAGGCGTTACAGGAGGTAATGCGCTACCGTGACTATGGCTATTGGATACGCCAGTTGATGCATTTAAATCTACGGTTGGTAAGTGACCAGATTGCGCTAAACGAATATTTTCGCGCGCTAAATCTTGGCCTAAACGTGCACTTAATAAACTTAAGTTACGTTCTTCAGCATCTTTTAACAGTTTCTCAATAGAGTCTGGTGATGTTGTTGAAAAACGGCTGATATTGAGTGATGCCAGATTAATGTAATAAATACCACTGACTTGGCGTAGTTTCTCTAATGCGTTATCTAATTGGTTACGGCCAACCACTTCTTGTGCCAGTACGCTATCATAATTTGCACGCGCATTTTGTACGTCAGTAATAGCCACTAAACCTACGTTAAAACGTTGAGTTGTTTGATCTAACTGACGGTAAACTTGTTCTTTTTGCGCTTCAATAAATGATAATGAATCAATAGCACGTAAAACATCAAAGTAAGCGGTCGCGGTGTCTAAAATCAGCTTTTGCTGACTTGTTTGATAAGTCACATCGCTCATACCCGCTGTTTTTTCTTGTAGGTTTAACTGGCGCCATAATGACATGTTAAACACACTTTGAGTTAGCGTTAAACTTGCACCAATAGAATTGGATTCGGTGTTGTTATTATCGCGGTAGCCGCTTTTATAATCGGCAGAGGCACCTAATCCTAATTGGGGTAATAATGAGCCACGAGCTTCATTAATTTTTTCAAAAGCTTGATTTCGTTCAGCTAATGACTTGCGTAACTCAGGGTTACTGTCCTTTGCTTTTTGATAAACTTGAAGCAGATCCTCAGCCTGACTTGCAGTGCTGAATCCTGCCAAACTCATCGTGACCAAAAGAGAGAGCAGTTTTTTCATTTTAATTCCTTGTTGCAACAGTTTCGCTGAGTTGCCTCTGTTAATCTTGATTGGGGATAATTCTAGCAGATTGTTTCCCTAAGTAGGGGTAGCCATTTGTGCCATATCCTTTTATTTTAGATTAACTTTACATGAATTGTTGGCAAATTTCTTTAAATCTGTATTAAACATAAGCAATAAAAAGACTCTTAAATATAACTTAAGGAACATTGTATGAAGAAAAGGGAAAATACACCATTTTTATACGGCCGTGAAGACGTGAAATTGCTCAATCAAAAAGATTTATATAAAGGCTTTTTCCGTATGACTGAGTACCGCTTCAAACATCGCCTTTTTGAAGGCGGATGGAGTGAAGAAGTCAAACGTGAAGTCTTTGAGCGAGGCAATGCGGGTGTTTTGTTAGCTTATGATGCTAAACGTGATGAAGTGGTATTAATTGAGCAAATTCGTATTCCTGCGTATGAAACCAGTGAGACACCTTGGTTGCTAGAAGTGATTGCGGGTATGGTTGAACAAGGCGAAAGCCCAGAAGACGTTGTTAGACGCGAAGCCCAAGAAGAAGCGGGCGTTATTGTTGGGCGATGTGAGTCAATTATTAGTTATCTTTCTAGTCCTGGTGGCACTAGCGAAAGAATGCATGTTTATGTCGGTGAAGTTGATGCAACAACAGCAAAAGGTATTCATGGATTAGTGTGTGAAAATGAAGATATTCGTGTTCATGTTGTTAGCAGAGAACAAGCTTATCGTTGGGTTGAAGAGGGCGTGATTGACAATGCTGCATCCGTCATTGCACTTCAATGGTTACAACTTCATCATGTTGAGTTAAGAAAGCGTTGGTCGGTAATTTAATATATTAATCAATCTTTAAAGGGTGTTTTTAGTAATATTATCAAGTAGAGTAACTATCTCTAAGTGTACGATATCAAATGAATTAAATTGTAAAAAGAAGTGAAAAAAACGTGATTGAAAGCGAGAATATTTCTCACTAATCTTTTGAAATGTGTATTGGTTGGCAGATCTTTACTACGAAAATACGTTAACATAACGGCTAATGAGAGTGAAACAAGGAAACCTTTTGGAAAGCCAGCTTGAATTATCGGTGAAACACAAAAACACCGTAAGAATATTACAAATCACAGACACCCACCTCTTTGCTAATGTGGAAGACACTTTGCTGGGCATAAATACTTATCGTAGCTACCATGCGGTATTAAATGCGATTAGAGAGCAGGGTCTTGATGTTGACTTGATTGTAGCAACAGGTGATTTAGTTCAAGATCAAACCTTTGAAGCTTATCAGCATTTTGCGGATGGCATTGCAACGTTAACACCACCTTGTGTTTGGTTGCCAGGTAATCATGACTATCAACCTGCGATGATTGATGCTTTAAATCAGGCAGGCGTTTTGTCAGCTAAACAAGTGTTGATTGGTGATAATTGGCAAATGCTGTTATTAGATAGCCAAATTCAAGGCGTTCCTCATGGTGAATTATCAGATTGTCAATTAGATTGGCTAACACGCTGTCTCGAAAGTCAAAAGCACAGAGATACGATTATCTTGTTGCATCATCATCCTATGCCGTCAGGGTGTACATGGTTAGATCAACACAGCTTAAGAAATTCTCAAGAATTGGCTGAGCGTTTAAGAGAGCACTCTCAAGTAAAAATGATGCTTTGTGGTCACATTCATCAAGAAATGGATGAAATGTGGAATGGTATTCGTTTGTTGGCGACACCTTCTACGTGCATTCAATTTCGCCCTCATTGTACTAATTTTACATTAGATACTGTTTCTCCAGGCTGGCGCTATTTGGAAATGTCACTTTTATCTGATGAGAAGGGCAGAATTGAAACACAAGTTTACCGTTTAGAGGGGACTGAATTTTGTCCTGATCTTGATGCGGATGGCTATTAAGTCATGCCTCGTATTCTCTATTTACATGGCTTTAATAGCTCACCAAAATCAGCAAAGGCACAGGCTTTTCGTCAATGGCTTGAAGTAACACATCCTGAAATTGAATTGTTAGTACCTCAATTGCCACCTTACCCTCAAGAAGCTGCTCAGCTAATTGAATCGTTAGCTAAAGAGAGCGTAGATGACAAGCTTGGATTAATTGGCTCATCATTAGGTGGCTACTTATCGATCTGGCTATCTCAACGTTTTAATTTACCTGCTGTTGTTGTTAATCCTGCGATCCGTCCTTTTGATCTCTTACAAAATTTCTTGGGTGAAAACGAAAATCCCTATACACATCAAAAGTATAGATTAGAACCTCATCATATGGATGAGTTACTTGCCTTGCGTATTCCCGTAATTACATCACCCGAACTTATTTGGTTGCTTCAACAAACTGGAGATGAAATACTTGATTATCGTCAAGCTGTCTCATATCTTGGCGCGTGTAGGCAAACCGTAGAATCGGATGGAAATCACGCATTTGTGGGTTTTGAACGTTTTTTTCCGAAAATTATTCAATTTTTAAAGATAATTTAGTCTTTCGGTTAATTAACCTGTAAAACATAGGTTGATATATCTATCCGAAAATTAATATCATATTGCCGCAAACACCTGTTATTATAAACAGTATTTTCTAACAGCGAACCGCAGATTAAAACAATGACTCAATCAAGTTATAACGCAAAGGATATTGAGGTTCTTAATGGTCTAGAGCCTGTACGTCGCCGTCCAGGGATGTATACAGATACAACAAGACCGAACCATTTGGCACAGGAAGTGATAGATAATAGCGTGGACGAGGCGCTTGCGGGACACGCATCGAAGGTCGATGTCATTTTATATGCAGATCAATCTATCGAAGTTATCGATAATGGGCGAGGAATGCCTGTCGATATTCACCCAGAACTTAAGGTCTCTGCTATCGAGTTAATCCTTGCTCACCTTCACGCCGGAGGAAAATTCTCTAATAAAAACTATCAATTTTCTGGCGGGTTGCATGGTGTGGGGATCTCGGTAGTTAACGCCCTCTCAAAGCGTATTGAAGTAACTGTTCGTCGTGATGGTAAAATTTACCAAATTGCCTTTGAAAATGGCGATAAAGTTGAAGAGTTGCATGAGATTGGCACCTGTGCAAAACGAGATACAGGAACGAGTGTGCATTTTTGGCCTGATGGCGCCTATTTTGATGTTCCTCGTTTTTCTTCTAAAAGCTTATCTCATGTATTAAAAGCTAAAGCGGTATTATGCCCGGGCGTGAATGTTTCTTTTGTCGATAAAGTAAACAATACTCAAGAAAATTGGTGTTACGCTGATGGTTTAACCGATTATTTAAGTGAAGCTGTTGCTGAATTTGTTCGCCTTCCTGAAGAGCCGTTTACAGGCAAATTTGAAGGGGATAATGAAGCCGTTGAATGGTCTATGTTATGGCTACCTGAAGGTGGTGATCTACTCACTGAAAGCTATGTTAACTTAATTCCGACGGTTCAAGGTGGTACACACGTAAATGGTTTACGCCAAGGTGTGTTAGATGCAATGCGTGAATTTTGTGAATTCCGTAATTTGCTACCAAGAGGTCTTAAGTTAACCGCGGATGATACATGGGAGCGTTGCGCTTATGTATTATCAGTGAAAATGCAAGATCCTCAATTTGCAGGGCAAACCAAAGAGCGACTCTCTTCAAGACAAACCAGTGCATTTGTTGCAAATGCGGTAAAAAACGCTTTTAGCTTATGGCTAAATCAAAACGTTCAAGTCGGTGAATTACTTGCTGAAATGGCGATTAGTAGCGCGCAACGTCGTATGCGAGCAGCTAAAAAAGTGGTGAGAAAGAAACTCACTTCAGGGCCAGCATTGCCGGGTAAATTGGCTGATTGTACTTCTCAAGATTTACGTTACACCGAGCTATTTTTGGTCGAAGGGGACTCTGCAGGAGGTTCTGCTAAACAAGCTCGAGATCGTGAATATCAAGCGATTATGCCTTTGCGCGGTAAGATCCTAAATACATGGGAAGTCTCTTCAGATGAAGTGTTAGCGTCACAAGAAGTCCATGATATTTCGGTTGCAATTGGTATGGATCCTGATAGCGATGATTTAAGCCAACTGCGTTACGGTAAAATTTGTATTCTTGCGGATGCGGACTCGGATGGTTTACATATCGCAACTTTATTGTGTGCTTTATTTGTGCGCCATTTCCCAGCTCTTGTTAAGGAAGGGCACGTTTATATGGCGATGCCACCACTTTACCGTATCGACTTAGGTAAAGAAGTTCATTATGCCCTTGATGAATCAGAAAAAAATGCCATTTTACAACGTTTAAGTCGTAAAAAAGGAAAGCCTAACGTACAGCGCTTTAAAGGTTTGGGTGAGATGAACCCGCTTCAACTGCGTGAAACAACGCTTGATCCTAATACGCGTCGTTTAGTGCAATTGGTGATTGATGATGAAAATTATCAAGAAACCCTAGGCATGATGGATATGTTGTTAGCGAAGAAACGCTCTGAAGATCGCCGAAATTGGTTACAAGAGAAGGGCGATGAAGTTGACATCGAAGTGTAATGGATACCACAAGAGTCTGAGGAAAAATTGAATGAGTGAATTGACTCATGATGGTGTAGAGCGCCAACCGCTCCACTTATTTACAGAGAATGCCTATCTCAACTATTCCATGTACGTCATTATGGATCGTGCATTGCCTTTTATTGGAGATGGGCTAAAACCTGTGCAACGTCGTATTGTTTATGCGATGTCAGAGCTAGGTTTAAGTAATACCGCTAAATTTAAAAAATCAGCCCGTACTGTTGGTGACGTGCTAGGTAAATATCACCCGCATGGTGATAGTGCATGTTATGAAGCAATGGTACTGATGGCTCAGCCGTTCTCTTATCGTTATCCGTTAATTGATGGACAAGGTAACTGGGGGGCGCCGGATGATCCAAAATCTTTCGCCGCTATGCGTTATACCGAATCACGCCTTTCCAAATATTCACAAACATTATTGAGTGAATTAGGACATGGTACGGTAGATTGGATCCCTAACTTTGACGGCACGATGCAAGAGCCGAAAATGTTGCCAGCACGCTTACCTAATATCGTGCTTAATGGCACAACGGGGATTGCTGTTGGGATGGCAACGGATATTCCACCGCATAATGCACGTGAAATAGGACAAGCTTTAGTGATGCTTTTAGATAATCCTGATGCGGGATTATCTGACGTGATGCAATATGTTCAAGGCCCTGATTATCCAACTGAAGCTGAAATTATTACGGCTCAAGACGATATCAAAAAAATCTATAAAACGGGTCGTGGTTCGGTCAGAATGCGAGCTGTTTGGCAGAAAGAAGAAGGATGTGCGGTGATCACTGCATTACCTCATCAAGTTTCTGGTGCCAAAGTACTTGAGCAAATTGCAGCCTTGATGCGAGCAAAAAAACTGCCTTTAGTTGAAGATTTGCGTGATGAATCCGATCATGAAAATCCAACCAGACTTGTGATTGTTCCTCGTAGTAATCGTGTTGATTTAGAGCAAGTGATGTACTACTTGTTCGTAAATACCGATTTAGAAAAAAGTTATCGCGTTAACCTAAATATGATTGGGTTAGATAACCGCCCAGCAGTAAAAGGATTACTAACTATTTTAAACGAATGGTTAGTTTATCGTCGCCAAACAGTCACAAATCGTTTAAATCATCGTTTAGAAAAAGTTTTACGTCGCTTAGAGATCCTCAAAGGTTTATTAATTGCTTATCTCAATATTGATGAAGTGATTGAGATCATTCGTCATGAAGATGAGCCAAAAGCAGAATTAATGCGCCGCTTTGAGTTATCTGATATTCAAGCTGAAGCTATTTTAGAGTTACGTTTGCGTCATTTAGCCAAACTTGAAGAGATGAAACTAAAAGGTGAAAGTGATGAGCTTGAAAAAGAACGCGATAGTATTGAGAAATTATTAAGTTCACCACGTCGCTTAAATACTTTACTGAAAAAAGAAATTGAAGCCGACGCAAAAGAATTTGGTGATGACAGACGTTCTCCTATTCGCCCTCAAGAAGAGGCGAAAATGGTTAATGAACAAGATATGTTGCCATCAGAGCCTGTCACCATTGTGCTTTCTGAAATGGGCTGGGTACGTAATGCAAAAGGGCATGATATTGATCCTAGCGGTATGAGTTATCGCGCTGGAGATAGTTATCACAGTGCAGTACGAGGTATGAGTAATCAGCCTGTTCTGTTCCTTGATTCCACTGGCCGAAGCTATACTCTAAGCCCAAATGATATGCCTTCAGGACGTAGCCAAGGCGAACCATTAACCGGTAAGTTAACTTTCCCACCAGAAGCTAGCGTGAAATACATGTTAGCGGGAAGTGCTGGACAAGAATATTTACTGGCAACAACAGAAGGTTATGGCACGGTTCTCTCTTACGATGAGATGGAAACGAAGAATAAGACAGGTAAAGGTCTACTAACTGTTTCTGAAGAGACTGAATTATTAGCACCGCTCTTAGTTGATCCTCAAAAGAAAAATGAGCAACACTGGTTTATTATCATCACTGATAAAACACGTATTTTAGCCATTTCAGCAGAACAACTAAATGAAATGAATAAAAAAGGGCGTGGTACACGTCTTGTTGCTTTAGGGAAAGAGCAAGGTGATGTGATTGAACAAATGTTGTTTGCACCAAAAGATGAAGCATTAATCTTTACTGTTGATGGTCAGCAAGAAGTGCTTAAAGCAGAAGAGATCAACTATTTTAGCGGTAATGCGGGTGATGAACCTATTCCGTTAAAACATCTACATCCTGAAGCAGTTACCGTCATTATGTCTGAAAAAGGGCTTATTCGTTGTCAAAAAGGACATAGTATTGATGCTAAATCGGTTGGTTTTAAATCCGGTGATGATTATTTTGATGCTGTTGAAGGGATGAGTAATCAACCAGTACACTTAATTGATACCACAGGTCAAAGTTATACTGTTGATGTTGATGCATTGCCTTCTGGTCGTAGCAAAGGTGATGCGCTAACTGAACGATTAAAAGTTCAGAAAGGTGCGCAATTGCGTCATGTTGTTATGGGCGAAAATACCGATAAGATCGTCATGGCATCTGATGCTGGTTATGGTTTTATCTGTCAGGTTGATGATTTAACTTCTAAAAATAAAGCAGGAAAATCATTACTGACTTTACCTGAAAATGCATTACCATTACCACCACAGCGCTTGAACAATGAGCTCACTGATCTCATTATGATCATTACTAAAGGCGGTAGAATGCTGATTTTTGAAGCATCGGAATTACCAACTATGGTAAAAGGAAAAGGAAATCAGATGGTTTCTATTCCGGCGTCACAAGCCGCAAGTGGTGAAGATAACGTCGCTTGGTTACGTGTATTACCTGAGAATGCCTCTGTTACATTGCATTTCGGTAAACGTAAGATGACAATGTCGATGAATGAGTTAGTTAGCTTTAAAGCAAAACGTGGACGTCGAGGAACCTCTTTACCTCGTGGTGCTCAAGTTATCGATCATATTGATATTGAAACAAATTAAATCTAATACTTAATTGATATTGAGTGGGTCTGTTGACCCACTTCTATTTAGGACGCTAAAACTTATGTTAGCCATTATTCGAGGCATCATTGTCATTCTTTACACCATTATTGTGGTGACGTTTGGAATGATTTATTGCATGTTTTCACCAAGAAATCCTAAACATGTAATGACTTATGGACGCTTATTCGGCAAGTTATCTACTGTTTTTGGTATCAAACTCGTTGAGCGCTTTCCAAAAGAAGCAAAAAGTTATGGTCCAAGTATTTATATCGGAAACCATCAAAATAATTTCGATATGGTAACGATGTCAAATGCGGTTCAACCTAATACCGTGACAGTAGGTAAAAAAAGCTTAATTTTTATTCCTTTTTTTGGTCAATTGTATTGGATCACAGGGAATATTTTAATTGATAGAGCAAACCGCTCTAAAGCACATGGCACCATTTCACAAGTTGCTGATCAAATTAAATCGAAGAAGATTTCTGTTTGGATGTTCCCAGAAGGAACACGTAGCCGTGGCCGTGGGCTATTACCGTTTAAAACGGGGGCATTCCATGCCGCCATTCAAGCGGGTGTACCGATTATTCCTGTTTGTGTTTCAACAACACAGGGTAAGATTAAGCTAAACCGTTGGAATAATGGGTACGTTATTGTTGAAATGTTACCTCCAATTGACGTTTCAAAATACACCAAAGATCAAGTTCGAGAATTAGCAGAAGATTGTCGTCAAATTATGAAAGCGAAAATCGAAGAGCTAGATAGAGAAGTTGAAGAAATGAATAAACGTGATTTTCCCGGTAAGTTAAATTAATACTTTTTTCGTTGCTTTGTTTGTACGAATATAAGCCTGATCTTCATATACTCGTCATACTTCAAGATGCAACGTTGTTGACTACACTCATTCGCGCTAGTCACATACTTATCTGTGTGACTAGCGACTCATTCATTAGTTGCCCAGTTGCATTTTGAATTATTTAGAGTGCTGGTTATCAACTATTTTTAGGATTTATGTCACATCCGCGCTATTATGCTCCCGTAATTTCATTTAAGTCCTTTTGTTTTTAAATCACAGCAGCTTTTTTCCTGTCACAGCATTTTGATTATGCAATAGGAATATTTGTATTTTGTTGCGGAGAAAGTATGTCATTTAGTCGTCGCCAGTTTATTCAGGCTACAGGCTTAGCGGTATGTCTGGGCTCTATATCTTCTGTTCGTGCTGAATCAGTTAATGATAAAAAATTACCTATACCGCCTTTGTTGGAATCGCGTCGTGGTCAGCCACTGTTCTTAACTTTGCAAAACGTGCATTGGGCGTTTAATGGTACTCAAAAAGCACAGGTTTGGGGGATCAATGGCTCAACTCCGGGACCGACAATCAAAGTCAAAAGTGGCGATGATATAAAACTGATTTATAGTAACCGCCTTAATGAAGCGGTATCAATGACGGTAAGTGGCTTATTAGTTCCGGGCACTCAAGTTGGTGGAGCCGCAAGACTAATGTCACCCGGAGCTTATTGGTCGCCGGTATTGCCTATTCGTCAGAAAGCAACAACATGTTGGTATCACGCCAATACGCCGTTTAAAATGGCACCTCATGTTTATAATGGATTGGTAGGAATGTGGATTGTGGAAGATGAAGAGAGCAAATCCCTACCGCTACCAAAACATTATGGAGTGAATGATTTTCCGATCATCATTCAAGATAAACGGATTGATAACTTTGGTACGCCACAATACGACAAAGAGGCTGCTAGTGATGGCTTCTATGGTGATACATTGTTAGTCAATGGACGTGAAGATCCTTATATTGAAGTCTCTAGAGGTTGGATCCGCTTACGTTTAGTGAATGCATCTAATGCTCGTCGTTATGAATTAACTGCAAATGATGGTCGATCGCTTTACCTTATCGCTTCTGATCAGGGGTTATTAACATCTCCTGTAGAATTGAAATCAATTCCAATGGCTCCAGGGGAGCGACGTGAAATATTGGTTGATATGTCTGAAGGTGGTGACGTCACCATTACCGCAGGGCAAAGTGCCGGCTTTATGGATAGGCTCCGTGGTATTTTTGAATCTTCAGATTTATTACGTAATACCAATATAATAACGATTAAACCAACCGGATTAATGTCATTAATGACAGACGCAGTCCCTGCGCAATTAGCGGTAGATGACACACAAATCACTACCTCTATTCAGCCTAGAACTATTCAACTGCATAACAGTCCTCCGGGAATAAATAATGCTCGTTGGGAACTTTCAAGAATTGATTTAGTCGGTAAGCAAAATGGCTGGGAGCGTTGGCTTGTAACAGTACCGACACCGCAACCATTCCATATTGAAGGTGCTCGTTTTAAAGTGATTAATCATAATGGTCAGAAACCTGCCCCCGCCGATTTTGGTTGGAAAGATACTGTTTGGATTGAGGATCAAAGTGAATTGCTGGTGGAATTAAAACAGCCTTCTTATTCTCATTTCCCTTTCTTATATTACAGCCAAGTATTAGAAAATGCAGATAAAGGTATGGTAGGACAAATGGAAGTCACGCCTTCGGAATAAAAATTCAGTAGTAATACTAAATTAAAATAAAAACAGTATTTTTCAAATAAAAATACTGTTTTTTTTCATGTTAAAAATAATGTGAATTATATTTTTTAGACTAAAGTTTAAATAGAGAAAATATTTCCAAAAAAAAATTGTTAATTAATTTAATATTTTTGTTTGTTTATTTAAGTTCTCTTTATTAAGTTGATTTAAATATTGTCATTAATGAGATTAATATTGAAATAGGTTAATTTTGGTTATTTTTAATATAATAACAAACGATCTAATTTTGTTTAATTGCTCTATTTATTTGTGATTGGGTGGTCATTTTATCTATTTTGGTGGTTTTAAGTCATATTTTTGGGATGTTCTTCAAGTAATTATTTTTCTAGAAACTAGAGAATCTCTGCGTCTTTTATTTTTGATCCTTAATTAATGTTATTAAATTTTAATATAATTGAAGGTACAGAATGAACAAAGAAATAGCTTTAAGTCATCATCATAAAATGAATAAAATAAACAAAAATATATTTCAACTTTCCCTTGTTGCATCTGCATTGCTTTTTCTGGATATTCAGTGGCATATTTAGAAACTGGGCAATTAGGTGATACAAAAAGTTGGGAGAGCCAAGAATATCAAAAAGACTGGGGACTAGCTGCAATGAATGCCTCTAGTGCTTATGCACTTGGTTTTCATGGGCAAGGTGCCAAAATAGGTGTGATGGATTCAGGTGCATTATTATCACATCCTGAATTAAATGATGCGCGTTTCCATGCCGTTAAAGCCAAAGGTCAATACGGTTCAACAGGCATGCGTTACCCCCAAGAAATGGGGGGACATTATGAAAAAGTCAAGACTTTGATGTTGATGGAGGCTGGATCAAAGATGTGAATGATACACACGGAACACACATTACAGGCACGGTAGGCGCAAGCCGTGACGGTAATGGCATGCATGGGGTTGCATGGGGTGCTGATGTTTATTTAGGAAATACGGGGGCAACAGATAGCAATAACTACGGTCCTTACCAAGATTACACCTACTTCTACACTGGCTGGAAAGCCATGGTCGATGCAGGCGCTCAGGTGATTAATAATAGCTGGGGAACCAACCCACGAATTATTAATACAGTTCCGACGAAAGGTCCTGATGGTGGTAAGACAACCGGTTGATACCACAGCACAAACTGAATACGAATATTTTTATTTCAAAAAAGTCTATGGTGATAAACCTTCTTTTGTTGATGCCGCTTATGATGCAGTAAAAGGCACGAATGTTGTGCAAGTCTTTACAACCGGTAACCGCGATTTTGCCCAGCCTTATTATCGCCCCCTTTATCCTTACTTTAATCCAGAAGCAGAAAAACATTGGATTGCAGTTGCAGGTCTTAAACAGAATGCAGACAAGTCGGGTTATGAATTAGAAAAAATCTTTAATGAAGCAGGGAATGCGAAATGGTGGACGGTGGTTGCTCCGGGTCGTTACATTTATTCGTCAGTTGTTGATGAAGAGGGAAATGCAGGTTGGGATACCTTTAGTGGTACATCTATGGCTGCACCTCATGTTACAGGTGCTATGGGCGTCTTAATGTCGCGTTATCAATCAATGAATGCGATGCAAGTACGTGACGTGATGTTCACAACTGCCAATCACCATAATCCAGATGGCTCTTTATATGATAGTTGGACGGCAGCTGAAGGTACGCCTGATGTTCGTTATGGTTGGGGGACTCCTGATTTAGATAAAGGAATGTATGGCCCTGGTCAATTCTTAGGTAAGTTTGAATATAACTTAAGCATGACACCGCTTGATGTTTGGACAAATGATATTTCACAAACTGCGTTAGATCTGCGAGAACAAGAAGATTTAGCATGGCTGAAAGAGTACCAAGAGAAAGGCATTTCGGCGGGTGGTGATTACAATCTAGGAACGGATTTTGTTATCAACGACGGTAACCCAGATCCAACTTCACACATTGTCAGCAAAGAAGATGCTGAAAAATGGCGTAAAGCGTATTACCAAAAACGTGCTGATGCTATTCAAGCGAAAATTGACGCTGGGTTATATGATGGCGCTTTAGTCAAGAAAGGTGAAGGTACGTTGGTGATGACTGGCGATAATACTTATCGTGGTGCTACAACAGTCGAACAAGGTACTTTATATGGCTTTACAGAATCGTTTGGTACAGAAGCGGTTAATGTGAATGGTGGTAAATTAAGTGTTATTGATCGCTATAACGATACTTTCACACAACAAGGTCAATTAGCATCAAATGAGAGTCATAAAGCCAATATTAATATCAATGATAAAGGGACATATTTAGTGACCGTCGGGCACGATGTGAATGTCGGCGATATGTCCTTAAATAAAGGGGCAAATTTAGATATCGGTGCAGATAATGAAGGTCAGTTAAAAAATATTTATCTGAACAATACTGTTGCGGTAGGCACTGTAAATGCAGACAATTTAGTTGATAATCGCACCAAAACAAAAATGTTAGCGAATAACAACGTGGCTTCAAATAGTGATTATGCATTATTTGATAAAAATGTTTCTGTAAAAGATAACACCATTACAGGCACATTAAGTAAGAAAGAAAATACCTCTTTAGCCACTTTTGCAAATAATGAAAATGGCCGTTCTATTGCTAATTCATTAGATATCACTGGCAGTGGCGATTTATTTAATGCTGTACTTCCTATGAATGAAAGAGATCTGAATAAGACCTATGGATCATTAGGGAGTGATATGTATTTAAATGCTAACAGTGCGAGTGTCGTAAATGTTTTAGGGTTAACTCGTACAGTGAAAGATCAAGCTATGGGTATTGGTCAAGGCCGCTATGCTACATTAGATAATAGTAACGCCCGTATTTGGATGACCGGCATTGGTCAATGGGGTAATGCTGATTATGGTCATAGCAATATGGATGTTGATTTCTATGCGGGGTTATTAGGTGCAGAAATTGATGTGACTGAAAATACGAAAGCGGGTCTCTTCTTTGGTGCCGGCTCAACCAAATATAAAGGTAATGAACACGGTAAAATAGACAGCAACGATATCCATATTGGTGCTTATGGTGTGTCTAATTTGTATGATGTGGCTTCATTAAACTATGGTTTAACCCATACTAACCAAGATAGAGATGCAAAAAGAACACTTTGGGTGGGACAAAATGCAGGTTATAACTCAACCAGTTATGATGCAAAAATTACTCAAATTTTCTTAGAAGGTGCTTATACTCAATTTAATACTAATCAATACTCGATTGAGCCATACGCAGGATTTAGCTGGTTACGCGTATCAACAGATGATATCAATGAAAATGTCGGTAATATGAAATTTACCACTAAGACTGATTCACAAGATATTCAAGTCGGTACTATCGGTTTACGTGGTGGTTATCCATTTATGGCTGGCAATATAAATATGGCATTAAAAGGCGATATTTCTGCAAGCCATCTGTTTGGTGACAATCGTCCTGAATCACGTCTGTTCTTATCAAATTCCGGTGATGCAACATTACGAGGTGGCAAACTAGATAATCTATTTGGTGTTGGCTTAGGTGTTGATGCGCAATTAAGTAAATCAACTACCTTCGGGCTGTCTTACCAAGGTCAATATAATAGTGATGTCAGCTCAAGTGGTATCAATGCAACATTGAAAATTAATTTCTAATTATATTTAGTTTTTTTCTATAAAAGGCCCTTAGTAATAAGGGCTTTTTTTTGTATTAAAATTAATGTTGTTATTTTATTTTTAAGTGACAATAAGGAGATGTTATGATTGCTATTAATGATGCTACTTTAAGAGATGTAAAATATATTATTCATTATAAAGGGGGGGGGAGTAATGGTGATTATGGAGTAAAAGATTTAATTGATAAAATTGATAATATAAATAGGGATTTCATTTTATCATATAAGAAGAGTGGTTTTTTTCAAAGGATTTTTGATTTTATAAAAGAAATAGCAAATATCAAAGTAAAATGTGATTTAATTTTAGAACATAATAAATATGAAGAAGTAAATAATTTCTTTTTTTTAAGTTCGTTGGATAAGAAAGTTATTAATTCTGATAGAGTTACGATAAATTATTGTAATCTTAATAATGAAATTTCCTCATTTTTACAACGAAGGATGAAAAGCGATATAGATGAAAATAAATTTATTAATAGCTATTTGAAAAATAATATAAAAACAAAGGGTGATTTCTTATTGTTATATTCAATTTTAAATAACTTTATGTATTCAATAGAAAATAAAAATAATGAAAATATATTAAAGCAAACTGGTAATGAGAGAAATTTTAAATTTATATCAAGAAATGATATCTTTTATAAAGAGAGGATTTTTAAATTACTAGATTCTATTTATGGTGATGGGAGAAGTGAAGAGAATAAAATTAGAAAAATAAAAAATATCGGTGATTTGAAAAAAATTAATAAAATAAATAAAAAAGATTCGATTATCAATTTAATTAAATTTATACATAATTTAAAAGAAAAAGAAATGAGAAGCGAAATTTTTTTATTAAAATTAGAAAATATATTAAGAAATATAAAAACACATCTTAGTAGCTTTGAGAATAACCCAAAGATACAGACGATTGGTAATAATTTGAAAGTGTTGTTACCATCCTATATGCAAGAAGTTATGATGAACGATAATAAATCGATTAATTTTAATTTTGAGGTGTATGAAACCTTTGATAATAGTAATGATATATATAAAGATAAAATAAAATTAATTTTTGACGAATATAAAGAGAAGAATAGAAATAAAGCATCATATATTAAAAATATTATCAGCGAGATTAACGAGTTAGAGCTTAATGAAGCTAATGTTAATAGCTATTTACAGTTTAATCAAAATACATTAAATGATTTATTATCTTATTTGAAATAAAAAACATCATATAGCTTATGGCTATATGATGTTCTATTGCTTAACTCAGTGCGACTTTAATCCCCAAACCGATCAGTACTACACCCAGTACTTTATCAATACTTTTTTGGATTTTATTGAGTACTTTTCTCACAGGTGCACTTTGAATTAATAAGACGAGCAAAGGCCAATAAACGACAGCTAATCCCCAAATAATAAAGGCATACCATAATTTTTCACCGATGCTTGAATTGATACTTAATACCTGAGTGAAAACGGCAAGAAAGAACAAAGTGGCTTTAGGGTTGAGTAAATTACAGAGAAAACCTTGCATAAAAGCTTTCTTAAAGCTGATTTGTGAATGTTGTGTTGCTTTATCATCAATCGAATGATTAGATTTTGAGAGTAAGCTATGAAAACCAATCCAGAGTAAATACGCGGCTCCGGCATATTTTAAAATGGAAAAGAGCCAAGGTGTTGTGGTGATAAGTACAGCAATACCGGCAACACAATATGACATATGCACAAGTAATGCTACCACAATTCCCATTGCAGTCATCATTGCTGCAGATCGTTGATAACGCGCCGCATTTTTTACAACGAGAAAAAAGTCAGGGCCTGGTGAGATCATACCGAGTAAAGCAATTGTAAAAACAACTAAAGAAGTTTCAAGCATAATAGCGCCTTGTATATAACAATATTATAATGATTGAATCTTATATGATTAGGTTAACACTTCGAGTATAAAGCAATTATTTATTATCAAGGAAGCATAATTTGTATCGACTCAAGTTTTAGCTTTACGTATAGTGTGAGCAGTTTTTTTCCCCATCTTTACCCGTAGGTGTGTAAATGAATATTAGTTTAATCGCAGCATTAGCGATGGATCGCATTATTGGTATGGAAAAGGCAATGCCTTGGACATTACCAGGTGACCTCGCATGGTTTAAAAAGAATACGCTAAATAAACCCGTTATTATGGGTCGGGTGACTTATGAATCTATTGGTCGTCCTTTACCGAATCGTCTCAATATTGTGTTAAGTAGTCAACCAGGAACAGATAGTGAAGTTGTTTGGGTGAAGTCTGTAGAAGAAGCTTTGCAAGCTGCTGAAAATCATGAGGAAATCATGGTTATAGGAGGCGGTAAAGTGTATGAGCAATTTCTGCCTATGGCAAATACACTTTATCTAACTCACATCGATGCTGAAGTCATCGGTGATACAACATTCCCAGATTATGAGCCTGATGAGTGGGATTCTACTTTTATGGAATATCATGAAGCAGATGAAAATAACTCTCATAACTACTGCTTCGAAATATTAAAAAGAAGAAAATAACAAGAATTAAATAAAAAGGGAGATTAAATATCTCCCTTTTTATTATTCCTATTTTATTCATATAAAAATAATAAGAAGCAAGATTTATTATTCTACTTAAATATTTTTTATAAACAGAGATTTATTTTAAGCTAATCATTATTTATATTTTAATAAATTCATTTTATAAGAATAATATATGAGATATTAATCAATATAGAGGTTTTTTATTCCTAATATCGTATTTTTTGATACTTATTTTACTGTGAAAAAAAATAACGTATTGATTATTAATGATTAAATTTATGGGTATTTTAAGGTGTTCGTTTTTGTGTATAAAACGTTCTCTTTAGAATAAAAAAGAGTCATTAAGTCATATGTGAGGGTAAAATCGATATAGCGCAAAAGGCAATGTCGCCATTTTGCGCAAGAAGAAGTAAAGGGATAATAAGTGCGTTATTTGGGAGCAGATAGGCTTGATTGAGTGAAATATTGTTTGTCTTCCCAACGTAAACAAGTGAGATTACCACCCCAACAACATCCCGTATCTAACGCATAAACATTATCAGGAGTGCCTTTTCCTTCAAGAGAGGCCCAATGCCCAAATACAATGCTATAACTTTCAGGTAATTGGCTTGGTAAATCGAACCAAGGCTTTAATGGTGCTGGTGCGTCTTGTGGTTTATCTTTACAAATCATATCGAGCTGACCATTGGGAAAGCAGTAACGCATACGAGTGAGTGCATTAGTACTGAAGCGTAATCGTGCTAGCCCCGAAAGTTCTGGTGACCAATTGTTTGGTAAATCGCCATACATTGAGTTAATAAATAAAGGATAGCTATCACTACTTAAAATAGCTTCAACTTCACGCGCACACATTTTAGCTGTTTCTAAATCCCATTGTGGCGTGATCCCAGCATGAGCCATGATGATTTTCTTGTCTTCATCAACTTGCAATACAGGTTGACGTCTTAACCAATTAATTAATTCATCTGCATCAGACGCATTAAGTAAGTCATTCAGCTTATCTCTTGGTTTATTGCGACTAATTTTTGCAAATACACCTAAAAGATGAAGATCATGATTGCCCAAGACGAGCTTTAGTGAATTGCCTAAACTTTTTACAAAGCGCAGTACTTCAAGTGAGTCAGGGCCTCGTGCAACAAGATCTCCTGTTAACCATAATGTATCTTGTGCTGGCTCGAAACTGACTTTATCAAGAAGGTGGCGCAATTCACGGTAACAACCATGAATGTCACCAATTAAATAAGTTGCCATAGTTAGTTTATCAATGTTGGGAGTGCAAGGCGGAAAACAGGGATCTCGATTTGAAATAATCGACCATCAGTGTCAATCATTTCATAATGACCTTCCATTGTTCCCATTGGTGTTTCAAGAACGGCTCCACTGGTATAGCGGTATTGTGTGCCTGGCTCGATAAGGGGCTGTTCGCCGACAACACCTTCACCTCGGACTTCAGTGGTATTACCTTGTGCATTGGTGATTAACCAATAGCGGCGCAGGAGGCGAATTGCACATTTATTCAAATTATGAATTGATATGGTATAAGCAAAAACATATCGTTCATCTTCAGGAGATGATTGGCTTTCAATGTAAACGCTTTGTACCTGTATCGCCACTTTTGATGAGGTGAACATAGTGCCTCCTGTCTCTGGCTTTATCTTATGCTAGTGAGTCTTGCTTTTGCGATAACCAGTTTGCCACTTTGCAATATTGCTCAACAGAGATATTTTCAGCTCTTGCTGTTGGATCGATATCAAGTGCTATCATATCTTCTGCTGTGAGTAACCCACCTAAGCTATTGCGTAGTGTTTTACGGCGTTGATTGAATGCTTGAGCGGTAATACGGCTAAGCATTGCAATATCCGTTACTGGGTATGGTTTTTC
Source organism: Proteus sp. TJ1640 (assembly GCF_003144445.1). NCBI lineage: Bacteria > Pseudomonadati > Pseudomonadota > Gammaproteobacteria > Enterobacterales > Morganellaceae > Proteus > Proteus sp. TJ1640. Next base: position 92,261 of record NZ_PENY01000022.1, on the reverse strand, counting down.
TTTGTAAGGGATCAAACGAACAACCGCTGAATCAACTTTAGGTGCAGGTTTAAATGAAGTTGGTGGAACTTCAAGTACAGGGATGATTTGGCAATAATATTGCGCCATCACACTTAAGCGACCATAAGTTTTGCTACCGTGACCCGCAACAAGGCGATTAACCACCTCTTTTTGCAACATAAATGTCATATCAGAAATTGCGTCGGCAAAACTGAATAAGTGGAACATGAGTGGTGTAGAAATGTTATAAGGTAAGTTACCAAAAACACGCAGAGGCTGCTGACGCTCTTTTGCTAATTGTGCAAAATCGATCGTCATTGCATCTTGCTGAATAATGGTCAGCTTGTCTTTTAATGTAGGATGAACTTCTAAACGAGCGGCTAAATCACGGTCAATTTCTACAACCGTCATTTTATCCATTCTTGCGCCTACTGGTTCTGTAATTGCTCCTAAACCAGGGCCAATTTCAACAATGGCTTGACCAGGTTGAGGGTAAATGGATTCAACAATACTTTCAATAATATAGCTGTCTGTTAAAAAGTTCTGCCCGAAGCGTTTGCGGGCAAAGTGCCCCTGATGGACTCTATTATTCATTACAATTTTGTATCATATTAATGGCTAAATTTAATGCGGTGCAAAAACTGCCAGCATCTGCGCTTTTCGTACCTGCAAGCTCAAGGGCGGTGCCATGATCAACAGAAGTACGGATAAAAGGAAGACCGAGAGTGATATTCACGGCACGACCGAAACCTTCATATTTTAGCACAGGTAATCCCTGATCGTGATACATCGCAAGTACCGCATCAGCATGTGTTAAATATTTTGGTTGAAATAAAGTATCAGCAGGATAAGGTCCATGAAGATGAACGCCTTGCTGACGTAATTGTGCTAATGCAGGCTCAATAATATCAATTTCTTCACGTCCCATATGACCGCTTTCTCCCGCATGAGGATTAAGGCCACAAACGTAAATTTGAGGTTCTGCTATGCCAAATTTGGTTTTTAAATCGTGGTTTAAAATAGTGATAATTTCATGCAGAAGCTCGCCTGTAATTGCATCAGCGACATCTCGCAGAGGCAAATGTGTGGTTGCTAATGCAACTCTTAATGTATCTGTTGCTAGCATCATGACAACACGTTCACAGTGGCTACGATCAGCAAAAAACTCGGTGTGTCCAGTAAAATGCACACCTGCATCATTGATTATGCCTTTATGAACCGGCCCCGTCACGAGTGCTGCAAATTCACCGTTTAGGCAACCATCACAAGCACGAGCTAATGTTTCTACAACGTATAATCCATTGCGCGCATCTAATGTACTTGGAATGACATTGGTGTGAAGTGTGATTGGGAGTACACAAATTTGGCTTGGTGTGTGTGTTTGAGGTGGTGTGGCAGGATCGTATTCAACTAATGAAAGAGGCAGGTTTAATAATTCTGCTCTTGTTTTAAGTAACTGAGGATCAGCACAAACAACCCAAGGTAAATCCCAACTCATTTGTGCTAATGAGATAATTAGGTCAGGACCAACCCCGGCTGGTTCGCCGGGGGTGATAACAAGTGGTTTTATTTGCTTAGTTTGCATTATTCTCGTTCATTATTTTCACATAAGCCCCTACTCGTAGCTCTTGCATCCAGTTTTGTACTTCTTCATTAAATTTACGGTTGAAGAGTAAACGGTATGCTTGTTCTTTATTAGCGGCATCTGTTTTATCAACACTACGAGTGTCTTCTAATTCAATTAAATGCCAGCCAAAATTTGAGCGAACAGGTTGGCTTAATTCGTTTTTATTTAAGCGCATTAACGCATCACGGAATGCCGGATCGTAAACATCAGGCATTGACCATCCTAACTCACCGCCACGCAATGCTGAACCTGGATCTTCAGAGTACTCTCTTGCAGCATCAGCAAAAGTTATTTTACCACTGCGAATATCGGCAGAGATTTGCTGTAACTTGGCATAGGCTTGCTCATCACTCATGATTGGTGAGCTTTTTAGCAGAATATGACGGCTTTTAACTTCCGTAACAGAGAGGGTATTAGAGCCACCACGAATATCGTTTACTTTGATAATGTGTAAGCCAACACCAGAGTGAATAGGCCCTACGATTTGGCCTTTTTGCGCATCTATCAACTCTTTCGCAAATAGCGTTGGTAATTCATCAATAGATGCCCAGCCCATATTACCGCCATTTAAAGCTTGTGGATCAGCAGAATAAGTTGCAGCTAATTTACCAAAATCTGTACCATTTTTTAGCTGATTCATAATGCGAGTAATGACTTGCTGGGCTTTTTCTATTTCAGCTGGTGCAGGATTTTCTGATAATGGAATTAAGATGTGGCTCAGGTTGAGATCAACACGTTGGCTTGCTTGGCCTTCAATTTGCTTAGCAAGAGAATCAACTTCTTGAGGTAAAATAGTAATACGGCGACGCACTTCATTGTTACGAACTTCGGCTAGCATCATCTCTTTACGAATATCTTGGCGATAATCGTTGTAAGAAATACCATCCGCTGCGAGACGTTTTTTCAATTGATCTAGTGAAAGTTTATTTTCAGCAGCAATACCCTGAATTGTCGATTCTACTGCGGCATCAGGAATATCAATTTGCATTTGTTGTGCCATTTGCAAAATGATGTTATCCATCACTAAACGCTCTAGAATTTGTTGGCGAAGAACTTGCTCATCTGGCATTTCTTGACCTGCATTTTTTGCGTTCATTTTGACAGTCTGTAGCATTCTATTGACGTCACTTTCTAGAACGACACCGTTATTGACGATAGCCGATACACGGTTTAATTCTTGTGCAGCAAACGTTGTTGAGCTGGTAGCTGCACCGACCGTGATCATTAAGCCGATAAACAGCGTTTTCCAATTTTTCATAAGTTTCCCATTATGTGTTTTCCGCATCTTGTTGCGGGATGACATATTTATTCAGCCAATTCCGTAGTCTGATTAAATCAGAATGCTCTTTGATAAGGTAAGATACCGCGTTCAAGCATTTTCTGGCTACCCAAACTATGATTGTTACTTAGGCCTCTGAGTTCCACATTGACAGACCATTTATTATCAATATCGCTGTGGTCAACTTTCCAGCCAACAATTTTTCGTTCATAACCCACATTCACAGCCCAGCAACAAGTGTTGTATTGTAGACCAACCATTTGGCTAACAGGCTCTGATTCTTTGGTATCAAAGTAATACGATCCCACAAGGCCCCAACGTTCGGCTAATGGCCAACTACCGACCACGCCGACTTGAGAAATACCTTTTTGGTATTCAGGTAGTGGTTGCATTTTTCCATCATAAGGGCGAACGCGTGTTGCTTGAATATAATCGCGATCCACATAGCGATAGCTCAACTGTAAAAGATGATCACTATCGGCACGATATTCCATTATAGCATCACCCATTGAGACGCTACCTAAACGACGGTCATACTGTAAACCTCCGCGCATACCTACGGTATCAGTGATACGCCAATAAGCATCACCCGCCCAGACCATAGAGCCACTTTCATCTTTACTGTTAATTATTTCACCAATAGATGATGGACCGGTTCTTGGACGCTCAAAGAAGTAGATTTGACCTATAGAAACGTTAAAACGTTCAACTAATTCGCTATCATAAAAACGCGAAGTTACCCCTGTGGTGAATTGGTTTGCAGAGGCAACACGGTCTAGACCACCGTACATTCTGTCGCGGAATAATCCGCCATAGTTTGACTGTAATAATGCAGAGTCAAAGTTGTTGATATTAGATTGGTCTTTATAAGGGACATAAAGATATTGCACACGAGGTTCGAGGGTCTGTGTAATATTATTGGTTTGATATTGGCGTTCGAAAACCACTTTCATATCAGATTTAAACTGTGGTAGTACACGGTTTACATTATCTTCTAATTGATTAGGGTTCTTTTGCTTATACGCATCAGGAATATCTTGATCGTAATGAGTTGCCATTACTTTCAATTCATTATTAAAGCTAGCCCAACCAGTTGATAAAGGTAAGGATATTGTTGGCTCAATATGGAAACGATTTGCTTCAGGCGTGTTATCACCCACGCTGGTGAAACGCGCAAATTGAGCATAAGTTCGGAAATCAAATGGCCCGATATCATTCTTATAATAATTCAGATCAAGTTGTGGCTCTGCTCGATAAGCTTTTGCATCTTTATTATCAGAGAAAATTTGGAACTGTTTAGTGGTTAATGTGGCATTCCAGTTCTGTTGTGCATAACCCGTACTAAATTTCTGAGTCGCATAACCATCAGTCGTATTACCGTATTGAGAGGTGAAATCAGTGAAGTATTTATTATCACTTACTTTTGTATAATCGATATTAAATCGCCACACATTGTTCATAACACCACTGTGGCCCCAGTAGAATAACCAACGTGTAGCGGTGTCACGAGGAAGATAGCCTGCTTTATTTTCTTCTTTGTCTTTATTGTATTGGCTATCGTGATTAATCCAATCTACCGCGATGGTACCGCGTCCTGGGGTTGTTAAATAACGGAATTCGTTATCTAATTTTAAACCACGACGACTGATATAGTTGGTTGTAATGGTGGCATCATAATTAGGGGCAATATTCCAATAATAAGGTAATTGGAAATCAAAGCCTGAGCTACGAGAATAGCTTCCGTTAGGAATTAAGAAGCCAGAGCGACGTTTGTCGCCAATCGGTAATTGAAGGTAAGGACTATAAAAGATAGGCACATTAGCGACGCGAAAACGTGCATTCCAGATTTCAGCAACTTGCTCTTCACGGTCTAAAATAACCTCTGAGCCGACAACGCTCCAGCTATCATCTCCCGGTAAACAAGAAGTGAACATACCTTTATCCATAATGGTATAGCGATTTTCGCCACGCATTTGCATTTTATTTGCGTAACCACGGCCTTGGCGGCCAACCATTTGATAATTACCTTGTTCGATATCCGTATCTTTATTATTAAGATTAGACCAAGCGCGAGGCCCTTTTAAGATGATTTGAGGATCATCATAAGAGACATTTCCCGTTGCTGTGACCATTCTTAATGGTGTTTCTCCCTCAGTTTGTGTTAGTTCAACACTGTCTGCACTTAAGGTTTGGTTGCCCTGTTTAATATCAACATCACCTTTATATTTGATCATGCGAGGATATTCACCTTGCATATCATTTGCAGTGATAGTGACTGGCAAGCTGTTGGGATCGCCTTGTACTAACGGTTTATTATAAACAGGAACTCCCAGTAAACATTGGGAGGCAAGATCAGCATAAGCAGGCTGACCATATATTGTGGCCCAAACTAGGGTGGCCAGCAGTGTGGGATAACTTTTTTTCATAAGTATTTATGTGCTTCCGTCATCAGTGGCTTCGTGCTGATAAACAGCTAGAAACTAACGCAGGGAGTTATGCGACACCAGCCCAACGTTCTGAACATTGTTCTAACGGTAACCGAAAAATAGGTCTAATTCCCATTTTTTCGATGTTTCTGTGTTGAAATAGTGTTATAGCCTTATTAGAAACAAAAAAACACCGCGCTGATGCGGTATTTCGTGCTGTATAACAACGCTAAAATTATTTGTTTGGTCACTCATTTTACTTTAACACAATTTAAACGAAAACAGCATTACCTCTGTCCAAAGAGACACAGCAAATCTCTTTATTTTAAGAAAAAGTTTATTTAGAGGTTGCTTGGTGTTAGGTGTGCAAGCAAATGAATAGTATGATAATGCAAAATTGCAGGCAGAGCATCGAAGATTTGAGGAGTCTATGCGCTATTGGGGAAAATTATTAGGCCTTACCATCGGTAGTTTTGCTGGAATAGGCTTTTGGGGCATTGTTATTGGTGTTTTTCTTGGGCATCTCTATGACATGCAACGAAGTAAATTAGGAAGTGGTGGTCGCTATACGCGTGATAGACAAGCTTTTTTCTTTGCTGCAACCTTCCAAGTTTTAGGGCATTTAACAAAATCAAAAGGGCGAGTGACTCAAACTGATATCTCACTTGCTAGTGAATTGATGGATCGCATGAATCTGCATGGTGTCGGTCGCCAAGCTGCACAACAAGCTTTTAGAGAAGGTAAATCACCTGATTTTCCATTAAGAGCCACATTGCAACGTGTTAGACAAATTTGTGTTGGGCGCCGTGACTTACTTCAGATGTTTCTGGAAATCCAATTACAAGCTGCTTTTGCGGATGGCCAACTGCATCCAAATGAAAGAAAAATGCTGTTTATTATCATTGATGAGCTCGGTTTTTCTCGTGCGCATTTTGAGCATATATTAGCAATGATGCAGGCTGGTCAGAATTTTCATTATCAAAATGGACAGGGCTATCAGCCTCACCCTCAAGGCCCTACGCTCTCCGATGCATGTAAGGTACTCGGCGTCGATGAAAATGATGATGTTAAAACTATAAAGAGAGCTTATAGAAAATTAATGGGAGAACATCATCCAGATAAACTTGTAGCGAAAGGTTTGCCACCAGAAATGATGGAAATAGCAAAACAAAAAGCACAGTCTATACAAGTTGCTTACGATTTGATAAAAAAAGAAAAAGGATTTCGTTAACATCTTGTAAAAGAAGATGAGAAAAGAGAGAATTATTTCGTGATAGAGATAACTTAGACTGAGTTGAGTTTATTATTTATCACGGTAAAATATAAGTGAAATTTAATTATTTCATTCTCTCTTCTCTTAAAAAAGGAACTATATCCATGTCAAACGTCCGTGTTCTTGTTGGGGTTATGGGATTAGCGCTTTGCTTGCTCCTTGCTTCATTGAGTTCAGTGACTGTTTTAGTGTCATAAGACATTAAAAATCGGCAAGGCATTCAAAATGTATCGGGGATCGAAAAGCAGGATGCGTAATAAATAATTCCTGAGCATGTAATTGCAGGCGAGGTGCCATCGCTCTTGCCTGCGGATGTGCATAAAAGCGATCCCCTAAAATAGGATGCCCCAACGCTAACATATGTACCCGCAATTGATGTGAACGCCCAGTAATTGGTGAGAGTTTCACTCTTGTTGCATTCTCTTCATATTCCAGCACTTCATAAAAAGTTTGCGCCGCTTTTCCTGTTTCATGACAGACTTTTTGTTTTGGTCGATTAGGCCAATCGCAAATCAAAGGTAAATCAACCAACCCTTCTTCTTTTTCGATATGTCCCCAAACGCGTGCAATATAGGTTTTTTTGGGTTCACGTTCACGAAACTGACGCTTTAGCTCACGCTCTGCTTCTTTATTTAGTGCCACAACGATAACGCCACTGGTTGCCATATCAAGGCGATGTACACATTCAGCATTAGGAAACTCTGCTTTAATGCGCGACATAATACTGTCGTGATGCTCGGGCGCTTTGCCCGGCACTGACAGTAATCCGCTGGGTTTATTGACGGCAATAATATGCTCATCTTGATATAAAACATGTAACCAAGGATCTGTCGGCGGGTTATACACTTCCATCATGGTGGATATCTCATCAAAACAACGGGGAGTAGAATACTCCCCGCTTTAACGGTGATTATTGGTGGGTAACAACAATGAGGCGAATTGAATCTAAACGCCACGTTGCTTCATCTAAATGGTTAAGAATATGAGCTCGTTCATTTTCAATGGCTTCGACTTCATCATCACGAATATTTGGGTTTACCGCACGTAAAGCTTCTAAGCGTGATAATTCATGAGTCAGTACGCGATCAGCTTCTTCTTTCGCTTTTTGAATCAGTCCTTTCGCTTCGATTTCCATTAACGGTTCAGAAGCCTTGAGTACATGGTGTACTTCGCTCTGTACCGCATTGACCAGTTTGCTAGAAGTATGGCGGTTAACTGCATTTAATTGGCGGTTAAAACTTTCAAACTCAACTTGAGAGGCTAGGTTATTACCTTTTAGATCAAGTAATAAGCGAACGGGTGTTGCCGGTAAGAAACGACTTAAGTGAAGATGTTTAGGTGCTTGTGCTTCTACGACATAGATCAGTTCAACTAACAGCGTTCCCACTGGTAAGGCTTTATTTTTTAATAAAGAAACGGCACAACTTCCTGTATCACCCGATAAAATTAAATCTAAGCCATTACGGATAATGGGGTGTTCCCAACTGATAAATTGGGTATCTTCACGAGATAGCGCTTGCTCTCTATCAAATGTGATAGTGCAACCATCTTGTGGTAAGCCAGGGAAATCAGGTACTAACATATGATCGGATGGCGTTAAAATAATTAAGCTATCACTGCGATCTTCTTGATTAATACCGACGATATCAAACAAATTCAGTGCAAAGTTCACTAACTCAGGATCGTTATCTTGAGCTGCTATTTCACCAGCTAATTCAACACCCACTTCACCACCGTTAGAATGCATCTCTAATAGGCGGTCGCGACCTTGTTCAAGTTTGAGTTTCATTTCATCATGTTGTTTACGACAAGCCGCAATAAACTCATCAAAATCAGCTAATTCATTAGGTTGTGCAAGATAAGAGATGAGAGCATCGTATTTACTGTCGTAAATAGTACGACCTGTTGGGCAAGTATGTTCAAAGGCATCTAAGCCTTCGTGATACCAACGCAACAATACAGATTGAGCTGTACCTTCCAGATAAGGAATGCTGATATCAATGTCACGATTTTGGCCAATACGATCAAGACGACCAATACGTTGTTCTAATAAATCAGGGTTAAACGGCAGATCAAACATAACCAGTTGATTAGCAAACTGGAAGTTACGCCCTTCAGAGCCAATTTCTGAACATAGCAGAACTTGTGCGCCTTCTTCTTCGGACGCGAAATAGGCTGCAGCGCGATCGCGTTCAAGTAAAGACATACCTTCATGGAAGACGGCAGCACGAATACCTTCACGCTCGCGTAAAACTTGCTCTAACTGCAATGCAGTTGCTGCTTGCGCACAAATAACTAGAACTTTTTCATTGCGATTTGCCGTTAAGAAACCCAGTAGCCATTCAACACGGGGGTCAAAGTTCCACCATGTTGCGTTTTCACCTTCGAATTCTTGGTAAATACGTTCAGGATAGAGCATCTCTTTCGCACGAACTTCGAGGCTCTTTTTCGCTGCCATAATTTCAGCAACTTTAATCGCTGTTTGATATTGTGTTGGCAGTGGCATTTTAATCGCATGAAGTAAGCGATTAGGGAAACCTTTCACACCAGAGCGTGTATTACGGAATAACAGACGGCCCGTTCCGTGTCTGTCCATTAACATATGGATAAGTTCTTGGCGAGACTTGGTGCGTTCTTCGCCTTGGGTATTTGTCGCTTTCAGTAATGGTTCAACATCTTGCTCGCTGATCATTTCACTGATGATATTTTGTTGGTCGGTATTTAAATCATCTCCTGATAGCAAAATAGTAACAGCATCGGCAACAGGGCGATATTTTTGTTGCTCATTAATAAATTCGTTGTAGTCATGGAAACGGTTTGGATCAAGCAGACGTAAACGAGCGAAGTGGCTTTCTTGGCCTAACTGCTCAGGCGTTGCGGTTAATAACAATACTGAAGGAATAGATTCAGCTAACTCTTCAATTACTTGATATTCACGGCTTGGTGCATCTTCACTCCAAACAAGGTGATGGGCTTCATCGACAACCAGCATATCCCATGTTGCTTCAACCAAGTGTTCAAAACGTTGCTTATTTTTACGCACAAAATCTAAAGAGCAGATGATCATCTGTTCTGTTTCAAATGGGTTATCGCTATCTAATAAAGATTCACTATAACGGCTATCATCAAACAGAGAGAAACGTAGGTTGAAACGGCGTAACATTTCAACTAACCACTGATGTTGTAAGCTTTCAGGCACAATAATCAACACTCGCTCTGCACGACCATCCATTAATTGCTGGTGGATAATCATACCGGCTTCAATTGTTTTACCTAAACCCACTTCATCAGCTAATAATACGCGAGGGTTATGACGTTTACCCACTTCATTGGCGATATAAAGCTGATGAGGAATAAGGCTTGCACGAATGCCACGTAAACCACTTTGAGCTTGCTTAAACTGCTCGCTCATAAATTTACGAGCGCGGTAGCGTAAGGCAAAGCGATCCATACGGTCGATTTGGCCTGCAAAAAGGCGATCTTGAGGTTTATTAAAAGTGAGTTTGTTATCTAAGAACACTTCACGTAATTGAGCAGGCTCTTCGGTGTCTAAACGTACACCTTGATAGATAAGAAGGCCATTATCTTCTACAACGTTATCGATGGCGAGTTTCCAGCCTTCGTGACTGGTGACGGTATCCCCTGCATTGAACATCACCCGCGTTATTGGTGCATCATGACGGGAGTAAAGGCGGTTTTCGCCACAGGCGGGGAAAAGTAAGGTAACCATGCGGGCATCAACTGCCACAACAGTACCCAGTCCAAGCTCGCTTTCAGTATCGCTAATCCAACGTTGACCAAGAGTAAAAGGCATATATATAAACTCAGCTCTCAAATATATAATTTAGGAATTATTAATGAATGCAGTATTGCGGTGTTGTCATTAAAATCTGTGGGATAAAAAGTGCATTCCTAGAACAAAGAAAAGCTAATTATCACCAAAGGGGCGTTATGTTAATAGATGCAAAGCAAACCGTCACCTGCAAAATGACACAACTTAAAATGAGAGTGTCATTTGCCCATTTAACAAGGTTGAAAAATCATCTTGTATAAAAGGCAGGATAGCATCTGCAATCGGCATTAACTGCTTATTGATATAGTGCTCATAATCAGGTGCTGTGGTAATGTGTTCTAACGGTTCTGGCCCCAAGGGGGTAATTATATAACTAATCCAACCGCCTTGCTGATATTGTTGAGGTCTATTTTTGGATAAATTATATTCATCAGCTTTACGTGCCGCTTTGACATGAGGGGGAACGTGATGCTGATATTCTGATAATTTTCGACGTAACCGTTTACGATACACTAATCTATCATCATATTTTCCCGCAAGCGTATCCGCGACATAATCACGAATAAACTGCTGATAAGGTTGCTGATGAAAAATGCGTGTATAAAGCTCTTGTTGAAATTTTTGAGCGAGTGGGGTCCAATCCGTTCTGACAGTTTCTAATCCTTTAAATACCATTTTATCATTGCTTAATCCCGCATAACGCTTTTTACTACCTGTTTCCATCCCTCGAATAGTGGGCATTAAAAAACGGCGATAGTGTGTTTCATACTCCAGCTCTAATTTGCAATCAAGTTGATAGGTTTCAAAAAGGTGTGTTTTCCACCATTGGTTAACCTCTTGCACTAACTGATGCCCTATTTGTTGGGCTTGTTGCTCAGTATGTGGCGATTTAAGCCAAACAAAAGTAGAGTCTGTATCACCATAAATAACTTGATAACCTTTAGCTTCAATTAATTCTCGCGTTTTTTTCATAATTTCATGACCTCGTAGTGTAATGGATGACGCTAAACGAGGATCAAAAAAACGACAGCCCACAGAGCCTAAAACACCATAAAAAGCGTTCATAATAATTTTGAGAGCTTGAGAGAGCGGGGCATTTTTATGTAATTTTGCGTTATCTCTTTCATGCCAAATTTGCGACACAATAGTGGGTAAACAATGCTTCTCCCGCGAAAACCACGCTTGGCGAAAACCTGGAATAGCCAGTTTTTCATCGGGTTGATGTGTTCCTTCAATCATTCCGACAGGGTCGATTAAAAAAGTACGAATAATAGAGGGATAAAGGCTTTTGTAATCAAGCACAACGACTGAATCATATAAACCGGGAGTAGAGTCCATCACAAAGCCACCGGGACTATGCTCTTCAGGTTTTTCACCTTGGTTAGGCGCAACATATCCAATGCGATGCATTGAGGGGAGATAGAGATGCGTAAATGCAGCCACAGATCCTCCGCTTCTATCAACGGAAAGCCCTGTAACACAAGCTCTCTCTAATAAGAATGCCATAAGAGAGGTTGCATCAAAGATGCGGTTTACTAAGACACAATCTTGCCAATTATAATAAGCTAGTGCGGGCTTATCTTCTTTAAAGCGTCGATTAATTTCATCCATTCTGGCGTAAGGGGTATCGATGGCTTTACCTTCGCCTAACAGTGTTTGAGCAACGGATTCAAGACTAAAAGAGGGAAAATTCCATGTGGCCATTTTCAAAGCCTCGATTCCATCGATAATTAAACGACCTTGAGCCGAAGCAAAAAAATGACCTTTTTTAAATCCATGCTCTCGCCATTCTAACGGGCTATTTTGGCGGCCTAATAATAAACTGACACCATACCGTTGGGCATGTGTGTACAAAATACGCAGATCGAATTGAATTAAATTCCAACCGATAATCGCATCAGGATCGTAATGTTGTATCCACTCATTCAGTTTTTCAATTAAACGCAATCGGCTACTGACATAACATAAGCGATAACCTTTGGATTGCTGACTCTCATTCTCTGTAGATAAATTATCTGTCAACATAAACACAACATTATCGCCACAACCTGCAAGCCCAATAGAGTAAAGTTCACCAAATTCACTGGTTTCAATATCTAAAGAGACAGTTCGCAGTGTAGGGCGATAATCAGGTGCGGGTTTTAATGTCGTAATATTATTTTGTTGGTAACGAAACCAGACAGGTGCGGTAATAAAGCGCTCCATCATGTAACGTTCATGTGGGCGAATATCCGCTTCATAAAGACGAATGTGATGCTCTTTGAGTTGCTGTTCTAGTTGGACGAGTTGGCGGTATTGTTTGCAGTAGACGCCAAAAACAGGCTGCCTTTCAAAGTCTTTTAAATCGAGAGGGCGAATTTCTATATCAGGGTTTTTATTAACGAGTGAACGTAAAACCGCTTCATGTTGGCGGGCAACAAAACCGATAGCGCGTTGCATAGGAACTGTAACTTTACGTGGGCCATTATCTGTCGCCAGCCAATAAGAGACGACAATACCTTTTGGCGTGTCGCTCCAGTGGCGGGTAAGAATAAAGCCTTGTTCCGTATGACCAATCATGAGCACCTAATAAACACAAATTATTCACTAAAGATGAGTTTATTATAGTCAATATAGTGGTTATTTATACAGTTAATTTAAGCTAAGATTAATTAAATGGAATACCTAAAATAAGTGATTGATCCACTTCACCATTTATTAGTGATTGTGTATTTCCATCGTAAACAATTATACCGTTATCTATCACAATCGCTCTTGAGGCAATTTTTGCTGCATCTTCTAAGCTATGAGACACCATCAATAAGGTTAACGCTTTTTCACGGCAAAGCTGCTCAAGTAGTGCCAACATCTCAATGCGTAAAGCGGGATCGAGTGCAGAAAAAGGCTCATCGAGCAATAAGATAGGCTGTTCACGTACAAGGCAACGAGCAATGGCAACACGTTGGCGTTGACCGCCTGATAATTGGGAAGGTAAACGTTCAAGATATTCACTGAGCGCTACTTGTTTTGCTCGACTCTCTAATAGTGCTTTTTGCTCTCTAGTCAGTTTTAAACTTGGATTTAACCCCAAGCCAATATTTTGCCTTACAGTTAAATGTGGGAATAGATTATTATCTTGAAATAACATGGAAATAGGGCGTTTGGCCGGTACTGTTTTGGTATGATCTTGGCCATTAAGAAACAGGCTTCCCTTTTCTGATGGTAAAAAACCAGCAATTAAACTGAGCAATGTACTTTTACCTGCACCACTTGGCCCTAATACAGCAATGCGTTCTCCGGCATTGACCGTTAGATTAAATAAGAGGTGTTGGTGTTCATAAGTATAAGTTAGGTGCTCTAATTTAATCATAAGATTTTCCAGCGAATCGTTCTATTAGGCTAAAAAGAGAGAAGCAAAGTAGTAATAAAATCATGGCTGTTACAGCCCCATCTTGTGTGTGATAAGCACCAATTTGCTGATAAAGATAGAAAGGCAATGTTCTAAATGTTTCATTACCAAATAGGGCAACAATACCAAAATCACCAATAGAAATAACACAAGCAAAAGCAAGTGCTTGTGAAATCGGTTTTCTTAATGCTCGTAATTCGATCCAACGAAGTCGGTTGATACCCTGAATGTTAAGCGATTGACATAAAAGACCATAACGTGAAGCAATATCATTCATTGGATTTTCGAGCACTTTTAAAGCATAAGGAATGGCAATTAAAGCGTTGGTCAAAATCACTAAAATATAAGGCGATTCAGGTAATCCAATCGTATTGTTTAATAACAAAAAAAAGCCTGTCGCTAACACAATACCCGGCATCGCTAGAATGATCAAACCACTCATTTCCATAGCCTGTCCCGCTTTTTTAAAGTGGCGTAGGCGAAGTTCCCGGCTACTCCATAGCAACATCATCGTTAATACAACGCAAACAATACCCGCACCAACAGCAATAATCAGTGAGGTTGTAAAAGCTTGCCAAAGTACAGGTTGTTGTATGACACGTAGAAATTGGCTATTAAGACCATCAGTGAGTACGGCCAAAATGGGGGGCACTAAAAAGAGGAGTGCAAGTGTGATAATGAGACCATCTGCTATTTTACTAAAGATAGGATCATCGGGATCGCGCCAATGCTGTTTTTGGCTATCTCCGATAAAGAGTGTACCTTTGAGTTTTTGGCTGATAAGTACTAAGCCTAAACAGCAAAAGAGCTGGATTAGTGCTAAAAGTGCAGCACGATGTAAATCGTAGTCATAACTTAATGCTTGATAAATTGCTAGCTCAACGGTTGTTGCCGCAGGGCCTCCACCTAACGCCAGTACAGTAGCAAAACTGGCAAAACAGAGCATAAAAATCAGTGACGCAGTGGGAAGTATTTGTCGCCATAAATAAGGAAATTCCAGAAAGCGAAAACGCTGCCAACCATTCATGCCTAATTGTGAGGCTAACTGGCGTTGTTCTGGCGAGATACTTTCGAGAGCTTGTAACAGCATTCGGGTTGCTAATGGCATATTGAAAAAAACGTGAGCCAATAAAATGCCTTGTAAGCCATAAGGGGTAAATTGGTAATTAATCCCCAGCCATTCACAGATTTGAGCAATCCAACCGACTCTTCCATAAACCGTTAAAATACCAAAAAGTGCCACTAAAACGGGTAACACAAGGCTCATGGCACATAAACGTAAGAAAAGTGTTCTACCTTTAAATTGGCGTCGATAAAGTGCTTTAGCGAGCCAAATGGCAGGTAATATTGAAAATAAGGCAGATAAAAAGGCTTGCCAGAAAGTAAAACGCACGACATGCCATAAATAGTCATCAGCAAAAATAGAGGATAATTCGCCACTTGGCGCATTAATCCATAATGCACCAAATGACAATAATGCCACAATAAGCAGTAAACCCGAGGCACATAGCCCCGGGATAAGCCATTTTCCCATTAGCGACTCACCGCAGATTGCCAATTACGCGTCCACGTTTGGCGCTCTTTGGCGACAATATCTGCATCGAATTGCAATGATTTTTCGGGTTTAGGCATCACGGAATAGACATCCGGTAATGGCATATCTATAACAGGATACATCCAATTGGTTGTAGGTATCGTTTCTTGGAAAGCAGGGGTGAGCATAAATTGCATAAATTGCTGCGCTAATTCAGGTTGTTTACTTGATTTGAGTTTTGCAGCAACTTCGACTTGCAAGTAATGCCCTTCATCAAAAATCGCAGCAGCATAGTTATCTTTTTTATCCGCTAAAATATGATAACCGGGGGATGATGTGTAGCTAAGCACAAAATCACCTTCACCTTTTAAGAATAAGCCGTAAGACTCACTCCAACCTTTAGTGACTGTCAGCGTTTTCTCTGACAATTTTTTCCATTCAGTAGCCGTGTTTTCAGGATAAAGTGACTGCATCCATAGCATTAAACCTAAACCCGGTGTGCTGGTGCGAGGATCTTGATACAAAATCTTCCACTTTTCTTTGCTATTTAACAGTTCAGCCATGCTTTTGGGCGGATTCTGGACGCGGTTTTTATCATAAATAAAAGCAAAGTAACCGTAGTCATAAGGCACAAAGGTATCGTCAGTCCATTTTTCAGGTAAGGCAAGTTTGGATGTATCGATATTGCTTGGTGCGAAAAGTCCAGTTTCTTTTGCTGCATGGATCAGATTGTTATCTAACCCTAAAATAATATCAGCTTTGCTTTTATCACCTTCCATGCGTAAGCGATTAAGGAGTGATACACCATCAGACAGAGCAACCAGTTTTAGCTCACAATCACATTGTTGTTCAAACGCTTTTTTTATTGCAGGCCCAGGGCCCCAATCTGCGGTAAATGAATCATAAGTGTAAACAGTGAGTGTGGGCTTTTGTGCTAAGGCTTGAGTTGAAAAAGTGCCCATAATGCCCAGTGCGCCCAGAAGGAAAGTAAAGCGAAGTGATTTATTTAACACGTTTAGTTCCTCAGTAAAAGTCAGGTAGGATCTGAGGAGTAAGGATAGCAAACCAATGAATATTGCAACATCCTGACTCAAATCCCTACGCCAGTATTAGCTGGATCAGGTTCCACGAGTTTTTCTCAGCCTAAAAAGGCACCCCGTTGAGACTTTCCCATTGTAGATAAATACACGCGCCATGCAAAGTCTGTTGATAGAGGTTTACCGTTTGTGGGTAGTATGAAACAATGAGTTATCTTTCAAATTTGGTTATTGAGGTAGTCTAGTGATTGATGATGATGGCTACCGCCCGAATGTAGGGATTGTAATTTGTAATCGGCAAGGGCAAGTGCTTTGGGCTCGTCGCTATGGGCAACATTCATGGCAGTTTCCTCAAGGGGGAATTAATCCTGGAGAATCGCCAGAGCAGGCAATGTACCGAGAGTTGTTCGAAGAAGTTGGGTTAAGTCGCAAGGATGTCAAAATTCTTGCCTCCACACGTAACTGGTTACGTTACAAGTTACCTAAGCGTTTGGTGCGTTGGGACACAAAACCTGTTTGTATTGGGCAAAAACAGCGTTGGTTCCTTTTGCAGTTAACAAGTAATGATAAAGACATTAATGTTCAACAAAGCAAAACGCCAGAATTTGATGGCTGGCGTTGGGTGAGTTATTGGTACCCCGTTCGACAAGTCGTCTCTTTTAAACGCGATGTTTATCGACGTGTAATGAAAGAGTTCGCACCAGTAGTCATGCCATTGCAAGAACAAGTGTCTTTACCGCGTCCATCGTATGGATATCGGCGTAAAAGGTATTAGATAACACTATGCTGACACGTTTGCGAGAAATTGTAGAAAAAGTGGCTATGGCAGCTGGGCTTCCAGAAGCGCTTGAACTCTTAGTCAAGGAAACGTGTCAGGCAATGCACACGGATGTGTGTTCTATTTATCTTGCCGATAAACAACGTAGTTGTTTTTATCTTATGGCGACCAAAGGGTTAAAAAAACCTAGAGGGAGAGCGGTTAGTCTTTCATTTAATGAAGGCGTGGTTGGTGAAGTGGGGCGTCTTTCAGAGCTTATCAACCTCGCTGATATTCGCGAACATCCTAGTTTTAAGTACCTTCCTCAAGTTAAAGAAGACGATCTCCGTGCTTTTCTTGGCGTTCCTATTGTCTACCGTCGCCAACTCCTTGGTGTATTAGTTGTTCAGCAAAAAGAGCGTCGCTTATTCAATGAAAGCGAAGAGTCTTTTATGGTGACGCTGGCGACACAGCTCGGGGCTACATTATCGCAAGTACAAACTAAAGGGCTTTTTGGGCAATATCGCCAAAGTCGGATTAAAGCACTTTCAGTTTCGACTGGCGTTGTTATGGCTTATGGTTGGCAAGAAATTTCCCAGCCAGTTCTGGAAAATGTATTTAAAGCCAGCGCACTTGATATAAAAGCAGAATTAAATCGACTTACGGTAGCGTTAGAAGATGCCACTGCAGAATGTCGTCGCTTTAGTAAACGCTTTATGGCGAATGCACAAAAAGAGAGTGCCGCTATTTTTGATCTCTACTCTCATTTACTTAATGATCCCCAGCTTAAACATAAAATGACAGCGATTATTACTCAAGGATATGTCGCAGAATGGGCTGTAAAAGTGGTTGTTGAGAAAGTTTCGTCACAATTTTCTAGCCTGAAAGATGGCTACATGAGAGAAAGAGCCTCTGATCTTAAAGCATTAGGGCGCCGTTTATTATTTCATTTAGATGATGATCTAAGTTCAACTAATATTTGGCCAGAGCGTTTTATTTTGGTTGCTGATGAATTAAGCGCAAGTTTATTGGCGGAGTTACCAGAGCAACAGCTTGCAGGTGTGATTGTGCGAGATGGTGCAACACACTCACATTCTGCGATCCTT
This sequence comes from Proteus sp. TJ1640, assembly GCF_003144445.1. NCBI lineage: Bacteria > Pseudomonadati > Pseudomonadota > Gammaproteobacteria > Enterobacterales > Morganellaceae > Proteus > Proteus sp. TJ1640. The sequence goes on along the minus strand of NZ_PENY01000022.1, from coordinate 74,041 downwards.
GTTAGAGCAATGGGAATTCCCGCGATCATGGGCGCGGATATTCAACCGGAGCTTTTACACAATCGTATGCTTATTCTTGATGGTTATCGTGGTGAGATTTTTATTGAACCAGAGCCTTTTATTACTCAAGAATATAAACAGATTATTGATGAAGAAAGTGTATTAAGCCAAATTGCAGAAGATCAGCTTGAACAGCAAGCTGTTCTCAAAAATGGTGAATCGGTTAGCGTTCAATTGAATGCGGGATTAAATATTAAATACGAGCAACGCATTAGCGTGGGAATAGATGGCGTTGGTTTATATCGGACAGAAATCCCTTTTATGCTACAAAGCGGTTTCCCTTCTGAAGATGAACAGAAAAATCGCTACCGCGAAATACTCTCTTTTTTCCCTGATAAGCCTGTTGTATTGCGTGCTTTAGATATTGGTGCAGATAAACAACTTCCTTATATGCCCATTAATGAGGAAAATCCTTGCTTAGGTTGGAGAGGCATAAGAATATTGCTTGATCAACCTGAAATCTTTCTTATTCAGCTACGAGCAATGCTAAAAGCAAACCTCGAATTTAAAAATTTGAAAATTTTGTTGCCGATGGTGACAAGTATTGATGAAATTGACGAAGCAAGAACATTGCTGCTACGCGCATGTAATGAAGTGAGTCGAGAGCTAAAATGTGAATGTGTTCCACCTCCATTGGGTATTATGCTTGAAGTGCCTTCATTGGTATTTATGTTGTCACAATTAGCGAATCGGGTTGATTTTATCTCTGTTGGAACAAACGATTTAACTCAATACTTGCTTGCAGTCGATCGTAATAATACCCATGTAGCATCACTCTATGATAATTTGCATCCTGCGTTATTGCGTTCACTGAATTTGATTGCAACACAATGCCAATATTATCAGTTGCCAGTTAGTGTTTGTGGCGAAATGGCAGGAACCCCTATCGGGGCATTGCTGTTAATAGGGCTCGGTTTTAGGCAGTTAAGCATGAGTGGTCGTAGTTTACCTAGGGTAAAATACTTATTACGCCATCTTGATCCTGTGGTGTTACAGTCTTTTATGCAACAAGTGTTGCAAGCTGAAACAGCAACAGAAATCAAAAAATTGTCTTCTGAATTTATGGAACGGCAAGGATTAGGTGGATTAATTCGCGGAGGTATTTAGTCTGCCTTCGTATAAGCCTTTTCTATGTTGGTATTAAATAGCCAATACAGAAATTATTGATTAAGTGAAGTAGGGAATAATGAGTATAAGCTACCTTAAATTTCCAGAGATTGATCCTGTAATGTTCTCTATCGGGCCTGTTTCATTACACTGGTACGGTATGATGTATTTAGTTGGATTTGTCTTTGCCTTATGGCTTGCAAATCGTCGAGCTGCAAAACCGAATAGTGGCTGGAATAAAAATGAAGTTGAAACATTACTTTATGTTGGTTTTGTCGGTGTGTTTATCGGTGGTCGTTTAGGTTATGTTTTATTCTATAACTTACCTGTCTTTTTAAATGATCCTCTTTACCTCTTTAAAGTGTGGGATGGCGGTATGTCGTTCCATGGTGGTTTAATTGGGGTCATTTGTGCCATGATTTGGTTTGCTAAACGTACTAAACGTAAATTTTTCCAAGTGGCTGATTTTGTAGCACCTTTAATTCCATTTGGTTTAGGTTTAGGTCGTATTGGTAATTTTATTAATGGTGAATTGTGGGGACGCGTCACATTAGATACGCCTTGGGCTTTCTTATTCCCAAGCTCTCGTTCTGAAGATCTCCAGCTTGTTGCTCAAGATCCAACAACACTACTGCCGATTATTCAAGAATATGGCGTTTTACCTCGTCATCCCTCACAACTTTATGAAATGCTGTTAGAAGGTGTGGTGCTATTTATTATCCTGAATATCTTTGTACGCAAAAGTCGTCCTGTAGGTAGTGTGTCAGGTCTGTTCCTGATTGGTTATGGTGCATTCCGTATTATTGTTGAGTTCTTCCGTCAACCAGACGCACAACTAGGATTATTTGGTGGTGTGAGTATGGGGCAAATACTTTCAATTCCAATGATTTTATTGGGTATTATTTTTATGGTATGGGCTTATCGCCAAGATAAAAAGACACCACAAAACCCAACACCAACTCACAAATAGTGTGAGATAAATTTCTTATTATTAGTTAATTACAAGAGAGACAACATGAAGCAGTATCTGGCATTGTGTCAACGCATTATCGATGAAGGGCAATGGATTGATAATAAACGAACAGGAACCCGTTGTTTAACGGTGATTAATGCCGATCTGGAATATGATGTTGCGAATAACCAATTTCCGCTGATAACGACACGTAAAAGCTTTTATAAAGCAGCAATTGCAGAGCTGTTAGGGTATTTACGTGGTTACGACAATGCAGGTCAATTTCGTGAAATTGGTTGTAATACATGGAATGCAAACGCCAATGAAAATGGAGCATGGTTAAACAACCCTCATCGTAAAGGTGAAGATGATATGGGGCGTGTTTATGGTGTTCAAGGACGTCAATGGCAACGCCCTGATGGCTCCCATTTTGATCAACTACGCAAAGTGATAGATAACCTGACTAAGGGGATAGATGATCGTGGGGAGATCGTAACATTTTATAACCCAGGTGAAACTGAGTTAGGTTGTTTGCGTCCTTGTATGCATACACACACATTTTCATTGGTGGGTGATACGCTTTACTTAACCTCTTATCAACGTAGCTGTGATGTACCATTAGGGTTAAATTTCAACCAAATACAGTGTTTTGTTTTATTAGCGCTGGTGGCTCAAATTACAGGACATAAGCCGGGTAAAGCATTTCATAAGATAATCAATGCACATATCTATGAAAATCAATTACCTCTAATGCGTGATGTACAGCTAAAAAGAGAGCCTTTACCATTACCAACGTTGCATATCAATCCAAAAATTAAAACATTGGAAGATATCGAAACATGGGTAACAACGGATGATTTTACTGTTGAAGGTTATCAATGCCATGAAGCAATAAAATACCCATTTACGGTTTGATTTTTCCTTTATGTTTTAAAGCCTCTGTTTAGTGATAAACAGGGGCTTTTTATTCCTATCATTAAATTTAAATTCAATAATCTAAGATTAGCCCCAGCCTTGTTGATGACTATTTTTTTGTGTTTGTTCTGAAAATATAGTTACTGCGTCATCGTTCGAAAAAAACACTCTCTTTTATTTACCTTACAAAGGTTTAGCTGCATTCTCATCGCAGGCTCTAGAGGAGAACAAAATGAACAGTAATATGGAAATAAGCCTAAATAGTAAACTTGAACAAGAGAGTGAATGGGGGATAAGCCTGCTTGAAATGCTTATTGTCATGATGATTGCCTCGATTTTAAGTTATTTATCAATTACGACCTATCAGCAATTTACTCACCAACGTCAATTGATACATAGTGTACGAGAAACCATTGCATTTCTTTCATATCAACGACAACAAGCGCTACTGTTTAATATAAAAATTAAAATATCACTTCATTTATCACCCAGCAATAAAGTCGTCGCTACACCTTTTTCTCAACGGCATTTAACTGAAAAACAAACAATTTTTCAATTAACCACGGGTATTCAACTTAAACAATCAACGGTCTCAAATTTTACGTTTGGGGATATTCGTCAAACTTTAAGACCAATGAGCTTTGTACTTCAAAGCCCAGAGGGTGAAGTAAAAATTGTTATTTCATCTTTAGGGAGAATAAGAGCATGTAGCCAGAAAATTAAGGTATTTTCGCCATGTTAAAGCGATCAATATTTTCATTTTCATCTGGCATGATGCTGATGGAATGCCTTTTTGCCATGGCAATTAGTGGCGTTCTATTTCTGTGCATTAGTCGGGCATATCCGCAAGTAATGAACACACTGCTCCATTCTTACCAAAAATATCAGTTAGATATTTTTTTAAGGGAAAGGTTATTAGTGCTAGAAACACAATTAAGGCGCACTGGATATTGTCAGGGTGAGTGTGCTTATGTATCGCAGTCAAAGGGGTTACACTTTTCACCATTAAAAATAGGGCAGTATTCTTATCAAGAAAAAAACTCCTGCGTTATTTTCGCTTATGACGTAAATGGCAATGGTCGATGGGATGCGCCTTCCTCAAAAGAGAGTGATTATTTTGGTTATCGGCTTAGAAATGGGCAACTAGAACAATTAAGAGGAGTACAAGATTGTACTTCTTCAGGATGGCAACGATTCTTTGAAAGTCATGAAATAGAAGTGACGGAGTTTATTTTACGTCCTTACTCAAAGCAACATCTTATCAAAAAGAAACCCTTTTTTTATCTCTCTGTTTCCTTAAAATTTCATTTAAAACAATCGCCTACTGTGAAACTGCATTATAAGAATAACATTCGGTTAAGGAATGTGGCCACGTTATGAGTATTGATTTAATTAATAATAAAAATGATCAAGGATTTGCAAGTTTACTTGTCGTAATTGGGTTTATTGTTATGAGCTTATCAGCGCTAGGAAATTTTGCTTATCATTACAGGCAATCTCAACAAATAGTAATGCAAGAGTTGCAAGCACGACAGGCTTTTTTATTTGCTGAATCTGCATTAGCGTGGGGAATAAACCGGAATTGGGAAATTCTATCGTCACAGTTAAATAAATGGCAGTGTCGTCATTTTCATGTAAACCCTAAAATAAAGAGTTGTTTATTTTTGATTTCTTTAGAAAAAGGATTATTACAAGGACAAGCAGAAAGCTTAAATGGTTATAAAATATATCATTATCAATGGGTTGATTTTTTGAAGGACAAAAATAAATCCATGGTGGCGCATCCAAATGGATGGTTAGATTATTGCCCATTAGTGCATAAGGAGTGTGTGTTATAGATAACATTCAAAATAAATCAGAAAGTGGCTCTATTTTACTTAATACAATGTTTATATTACTGTTTTTTAATATTAGTTTTGTCGCTATTATAGGGTATAGTCAATCATTAAAAGCTGACTTTCAGCGGTTAATTCAAATGCAGCAGGCAGGGCAGGAACTTTTTGTTTTATTTGAACAAATGACTGATAAATTACCTGACTATTTCGTAGCCAATTCCAAAATAATGACACGCTCACTATTACAGTCTGAAGGTTGTCAGGAAATAGAAGGTTATGTTGCCAATAATGTATTACCCGAAATAAAGCTGTATTACTGGTCATGCTATTAATAAGATGAGGATCTGATGTTTCATATATATCACTCAAATCAGTTGTCATTACTAAAGTCACTTATGGTGCACTTTATGCAGACCAGACCACTCTCTTCTCCCTTTGAACAAGAAGTGATCCTTGTACAAAGCCCCGGAATGTCTCAGTGGTTGCAAATCCAGCTTGCCGAAAGCTTGGGTATTGCTGCTAATATCCGTTACCCATTACCAGCAACCTTTATTTGGGAAATGTTTACGCGGGTGCTATCAGGTATACCTAAAGAAAGTGCTTTTTCTAAAGATGCCATGACATGGAAATTAATGGCATTATTACCTGAATATTTATCTCATGAAGAATTTAAACCGCTACTTCATTATCTTGATGATGATGAGGATAAACGTAAATTACACCAATTAGCAGGGCGTGTTGCTGACTTATTTGACCAATATTTGGTATATCGTTCAGATTGGTTAGCTTCGTGGGAAAAAGATGAATTGATAGAAGGGCTGAGTGAAAATCAGCGTTGGCAGAAAATATTGTGGGTAGCGTTACAGCAATACACAAAAGATCTCAATCAGCCCCAATGGCATCGTTCTAATCTTTATCAGCAATTTATTTCGACATTAAATGGTGCAAAAGAAGGAGAACTTCAACACTGTTTTCCACCCCGTATTTTTATTTGTGGTATTTCGGCATTACCGCAAGTTTATTTGCAGGCTCTGCAAGCTATCGGTCGTCATACAGAGATCTATTTACTCTTTACCAATCCTTGCCGTTACTATTGGGGCGATATTCAAGATCCTAAATTTCTTGCTCGGCTGAATAGTAGAAAACCTCGTCATTATCAGCAATTACATGAATTATCGTGGTTTAAAGATGAAAAAAATGCCTCATCATTATTTAATGAAGAGGGGGAGCAAAATATCGGTAATCCGCTATTAGCCTCATGGGGAAAATTGGGTAAAGATAATCTCTATTTTCTTTCTGAACTTGAGTATACCGATGTATTGGATGCTTTTGTTGATATTCCAAGAGATAATTTACTTCATCAATTGCAAGCTGACATTCTTGATTTAGAAGATTTTTCGCAATTAGGTACAACACTTGAAACTTATGAATGTAGTGAAAATAAACGTGTAATTTTACCAGATGATAACTCATTGACTTTTCATGCCAGCCATAGCCCACAGCGTGAAGTAGAAGTACTACAAGATCAATTACTGCATTTATTAGAGCAAGATCCCGAATTATTACCACGTGATATTATTGTGATGGTTGCGGATATCGATAGCTATACACCTTATATTCAAGCGGTGTTTGGTAATGCACCTTCAGAACGTTATCTTCCTTTTGCAATTTCAGATAGAAAAGCTCGTCAAGCACACCCTGTATTACAAGCTTTTATTACGTTGTTAGAGCTTCCTCAAAGTCGTTTCACTGCAGAACAAGTATTAGCTTTACTTGAAGTTCCAGCTTTAGCTGGGCATTTCTCTATTTTTGAAAATGAACTAAAACTACTACGTCGTTGGGTCGATGAATCAGGCATACGTTGGGGATTGGATGATGAGAATGTGGCTTCATTCTTATTACCCATCACGGGTAAAAATACGTGGGAGTTTGGTTTACTGCGCATGTTGCTTGGTTATGCGATGGAAAGTGAAAATGGCCCTTGGAAAGGGGTCCTTCCTTATGATGAGTCAAGTGGCTTAGTTGCTGAGCTTGCAGGGTATCTCGCTGATTTTATTTATACATTAAGTGAGTGGCGTACACGTTTGAGTGAAACTCGCTCATTAGAAGCATGGCTAGAAATTGGACAACAATTAGTTGATGCTTTCTTTGAATCTGATGAGGAAACGGAATTAGTTTTAGCGCTTATTATCCAGCAATGGCAAAAGGTGATTGAAAATGGACTGAAAGCGCAATATCAAAATGAAATCCCGCTAGTCCTTATTCGTGATGAATTAACCGTACGGTTTGATGATGAAAAAATCAGTCAGCGTTTTTTAGCGGGTAGCATTAATTTCTGTACGTTAATGCCTATGCGCTCTATTCCCTTTAAAGCGGTGTGTTTATTAGGCATGAACGACGGTATTTATCCTCGTAATATTCAGCCGTTAGGGTTTGATTTAATGGCGGAAAAACGCCGTCGTGGTGATAGAAAACGTCGTGATGATGACCGCTATTTATTCCTTGAAGCGCTTAGTTCAGCTGAAAAATACCTTTATATTAGTTATATCGGGAAATCGATACGAGATGATCGAGAATGTAACCCATCCGTATTAATCAAAGAGTTACAAGATTATATTGGGCAAAACTTCCGTTTGCCGGAAGATGGTGAACGCAATGTCGATGAAAGCGCGATTCGTATAAATCAGCATTTATTAACACAACATAGCCGTGTTCCTTTTGCTCAAGAAAATTTCCGAATCGGTGCTTCTTTTCGCTCTTATGCTTCTGAATGGCTACCTGCTGCCAGTGGGCAGGGGGAAGTTCATCAATGTTTTACGGAAGCACTTAGTGATGATGACACAATAGATAAAGTCTCAATTGACGAGCTTGCACGTTTTTATCGCCATCCTATTCGTGCTTTTTTCCAACAAAGATTAAAAACAAACTTTGTTATTGAAGAAACAGAATTACCTGAAGAAGAGCCATTTGTGATAAATGCGCTTCAACGTTATCTATTGAATCAATGGTTATTAAAAGCATTGATTGATCAAAGTTCAACAGAAGCTTTGTTTGAGCGTATCAAAGCAGCGGGACAACTTCCGGCGAGCGCATTTGGTCAAATTTATTGGGAGCAACAAATAGAAGAGTTACTTCCTTTAGCGGAAAAGATAAGAAGTGAACGATCAGCCACACATTCTGTCACATTAGAGCAAAGCTTTAGTGCAATGCCACTGATTGGCCGTTTAAATGAGGTACAAACTGATGGTTTATTACGCTGGCGACCTGCCAGCTTAACAGCTAATGATTTATTACAGCTTTGGATTGAGCACTTAGTTTATTGTTTAAAAGAGGGGACGGGCGAGAGCCGGTTTTACGGCAGAAAAGAGACTCAATGGTGTTTATTACCTGTTGATCCTGAATTTGCCTATTCAACATTAGACAATTTAATTAGTGATTATAAACAAGGGTTAAACAGCCCATTAGCGCTATTTGCGAAAAGTGGCTGGGCTTGGTTACAAGCTTGCTATGATAAAAAATCACAAGCGTTTTTATTTGATGATGAAGAGACACTAGAAAAAGCAGAATTAGTTCTAATGCAACATTTAACGGATGGTTATAATCGAGATGGTGAAATGAATGACATGTATGTTCAGCGTGCTTTCTCTCAATTAGACGAGCCTTTTTTACAAACAGTCAAACAGACGGCATTAACAATATTTAAACCAATAATTCCATTTCTGAAAAAATAAGGGAGCTCATATCAGATGAGAAAATACTGCTCGCAACTAGGGATCATGTTGCTATTGATGCTACTGAGTATCAACAGTTTTGCTGCTGATCCACTCTGGCAAGTATTGCCTGATAGTATTGAAAAAAGTGAGAGTGATCCACGGCAATATCAAGCGATTAAACTACCTAATGAAATGACCGTATTACTGGTTTCTGATGAAAAGGCAGTTAAATCATTAACGGCAGTTGCATTACCTGTTGGAGCATTAGAAGATCCGGATAGCCAGCAAGGTCTTGCGCACTATTTAGAACATATGGTGCTAATGGGATCGGCGAAATATCCCCAATCAGGCAGTATGTCTGAATTCTTACAAAAGAATGGGGGCTCTCATAATGCGAGTACAACGACCTATCGTACTGCATTCTATTTAGAAGTGGAAAATAGTGCTATTAATGAAGCAGTTGATCGCCTTGCTGATGCTTTAGCTGAACCCTTACTTGATCCTAAAAATGCCGATCGTGAGCGTAATGCGGTTAATGCTGAATTAACAATGGCGCGTGCGCGTGATGGTATGCGTTTTTGGCAAGTCAGGGCTGAAACTTTAAATCCATTACATCCAAGTTCTCGCTTTATGGGGGGGAATCTAGAGACATTAAGTGATAAACCAAATAGTAAGCTTCAAGATGAATTGATTAAATTCTATCAAAAACACTATTCTGGTAATTTAATGAATGGTGTTATTTATAGTAATAAATCACTTGATGAATTATCTAAATTAGCCGCAAACACTTTCGCTCGTATCCCGAATAAAAAGGCAGATGTGCCAGTCACCACAGTACCTGCTATGACGGATAAAGAAAAAGGGTTAATGATCCATTTAGTACCCGCTCAACCGCAAAAGACTTTACAAATTGAGTTTGGTATAGATAACAATATTGCTGATTTTCGTAGTAAATCTGATGAATATATTGGTTATTTAATCGGTAATCTTAGTGCAGGCACATTGGCAACATGGCTACAAGATCAAGGTTTAGCTGAAAGTATTAGTGCATCTTCAGAGCCTTATATCGATCGCAATCAAGGATCATTTACGATTTATGTTGCGTTGACAGATAAAGGTTTAGCGCAAAAAGACAAAGTGATTTCCGCTATCTTTTCATACATTCGTTTAATTAAGACGGAAGGTATCAGCCAACGTTATTTTGATGAAATTGCGAATGTATTAGATCTTTCATTCCGTTATGGCTCTATTGTAAGAGATATGAATTACATAGAAGGTATTTCGGATATGATGTTGCGTTATCCAATCAAAAATATCCTCAATGCGGGTTATATTGCTGATAAGTATGAGCCTTCAGCTATTCTTTCTCGTCTTGATTCTCTTACACCAGAGAAAGCGCGTATTTGGGTAATAAGCCCTAATGAGCCGTCTAACAAACAAGCTTACTTTGTTAATGCCCCTTATCAGGTTGATAAAATCACAGATAAGCAATTAAAAACATGGCAGACATTATCGGATGATATTTCATTATCACTGCCAGCACTTAATCCTTATATCCCTGATAACCTTTCTCTGATTGATGCGGATAGCAAAATCATCAAACCAGAATTGTTGTGGCAGGATAAAAGCGCTCGCTTGTTTTATATGCCATCACACTATTTCTCTGATGAGCCTAAAGCCAGTGTGACATTAAGTTTAGTGAATAAGGGATCTGACATTACCGTTAAGCAACAAGTGACACAAACTTTAACGGATTATCTTGCTGGTTTAGCGTTAAGTGAATTATCTTACCAAGCTTCTGTTGCTGGAATGAATATCTCATCCTCATCAGGACAAGGCATTGATTTTTCAATGAATGGTTATACACAACATTTACCAGAACTCGTTAATGCTACACTGAAAAGCTATATGAGTTTCGAATCAACTCAAGAAGAGCTAGATCAAGCTAAATCTTGGTATCGTGAACAACTTGATGTGACTCATAACTTAAAAGCATTTGAAGAAGCTATGTTGCCAGCTCGTCGATTAAATATGATCCCGTATTATGAAGAAGCTGACAAACTCAAAGCATTAGAGTCAATTACACTGCAAGATATTATTGATAATCGCCGTGAAGTAATTAAAAACGCAGCACTTCAAGCACTAATTATTGGTAACTTAACGCCAGAGCAAAGCCGCGATATAGCTAAATCTGCACACGAATTATTAGGTAATCAAGGTACAGAATACTGGATCGGTGAAACATTAGTATTCAATAAATTAAATGCGGTTGATTTTCAAAGTAAATCGAAGAGTACAGATAACGCATTAGGTGAGCTTTATATCCCAATAGGTTATAGCCGTCTTGAAGGTCAGGCAATTTCTTCAGTATTAGCGTCTGTTATCAAACCTTGGTTTTATGATCAATTAAGAACAGAAGAACAGCTAGGTTATGCAGTATTTGCTTATCAAGGCACTATGGGTGAACAGTTTGGTCTAGGTTTCTTATTACAAAGTAATGCTAAACCGCCAGTTTACTTAAATGAACGTTATAACGCATTTTATCAGCAAGCCTATGAACGTTTGAAAAAAATGAGTGAAGCAGATTTTAATCAGTATAAGCAAGCCATTATTACTGAAGTTAAACAACCACCTCAAACGTTCTATGAAGAAGTTTCTCTTTATCGAAATGACTTCCATCGTAACAACTTAAAATATGATGGACGTGAAAAATTCTTAGCTGAGCTTAATAAAGTGACTTTAAAACAAGCTATTGAATTTTATGAAAAAGCAATTATAAAACCGAACGGATTTATTTTTGTCTCTCAAGTTATTGGTAAAGATGGCAAAGATGCTGATTACGCCGAAAATAAACAGTGGAAACGTTACGCCACAGTAAGCGAATTACAAAAAACTTTACCTATTGAGGAAATTAAAGAGTGAGTGAAGTGATACAGGCACAGCCACTAAACCCGTATACACTTCCGCTGTACCAAAGACGCCTCATTGAGGCGTCAGCAGGAACAGGGAAAACTTATACAATAGGGTTGTTGTATTTACGGTTGCTTCTTGGATTAGGCGGGGAGTCTGCATTTTACCGCCCTCTCAGTGTTGAAGAGATTTTAGTTGTGACATTCACGGATGCGGCGACAGATGAATTACGAGCACGTATTCGCAAAAATATTCATGAACTAAGACTTGCCTGTATTCGCCATGATGTTGAAAGTTGCAATGATACTTATCACGGGTTACTTAAACAGATCCCTAATAAAGATCTGGCTGCATTATGGTTGCTCGAAGCAGAGCGCCAAATGGATGAGGCGGCTATTTATACGATTCATGGTTTTTGTCAGCGTATGTTGGCAAACAATGCATTTGAATCAGGCGTCTTGTTTGAACAAGTCTTGATCCAAGATGAATATGAACTCAAAAGGCGGGTATGTGCTGACTTCTGGCGCCGCCATTGTTATCCACTTTCTTATGATGTTGCTAATGCAGTAAGCCAGATTTGGTCTGGCCCTGAACAACTGCTTTATGAAATACAGCCTTATTTACAAGGTGAAATGCCTGAAATCGAAGGTGTGGCATTAGACAGTGAAAATGAATCAGTTAAAGAGCGTCATCAAGCGGTTATTGAAGCAATTAACAAGGTGAAAACGCGTTGGCATGCACATCAACATGAAATTGAAGCATGGATAACAGCTTCGGGTGTTGATAAACGTAGTTATAGCAGTCGTTTTTTACCAAAATGGATTGAAGAAATAACGTTGTGGGCGTCAACAGCAGAAACGAAAAGCTATCAATTACCAGATTGTTTGGTTCGTTTTTCGCAAGAAACGCTGAATGAGAAGAGCACAAAAGGCCCAGCACCAGAACATATTCTTTTTGTTGAAATTGAACGATTAACAAAGCAGAGCTTGACTCTGCGTGATGTTATTCTGGTCAATGCGATCCCTGAAATACGTCGAGGCATTGAAAATGAAAAGATGCGTCGCGGTGAAATGGGGTTTGATGATTTATTAACACGTTTAGATAGAGCATTGAAACGGGAAAGTGGTGAAGCTTTAGCGCAAGCTATTCGTGAACGCTATCCAGTTGCAATGATTGATGAATTCCAAGATACAGATCCCCAACAATATCGTATTTTTGATGCGATTTATGGTGAGTATGAAAACAGTGGGTTGTTGTTTATCGGTGATCCTAAACAGGCAATTTATGCTTTCCGTGGTGCGGATATTTTTACTTATATTCAAGCCCGAAAGCAGACATCTCATCACTATACATTAAATACTAACTGGCGCTCTGCGCCGGGTATGGTGAATGCAGTTAACAAGCTTTTTATGCGTTCCAATGCTCCATTTCTATTTGAGCATATCCCTTTTATTGAAGTAAGCTCGGCTGAAAAAAACCAAGACATGGCCTTTGTTTACCATGACAAACCGATTTCACCTTTTAATTTTTGGCTTGCTGAAGGTGAAAGTGTTTCTACGGGAAATTATGAGCAAATTATGGCAGCACAATGTGCTGCACAAATTCGTGATTGGTTATCAGCAGGGGATCAGCAACAGGCTTGGCTGATCGAACAAGGTACAAAAAAAGCGGTTACATCTGCTGATATTATGGTATTGGTGCGTAGCCGCAGAGAAGCGATACTGATCCGTGATGCATTGAATTTACTTTCAATACAGTCAGTATTCTTATCCAATCGTGAAAGTGTTTTTGAAACCAACGAAGCCAAAGATCTACTTTGGCTATTACAAGCGGTTGTAACACCTGAAAAAGAGCGAGTTTTAAGGGCTTCTTTAGCCAGCCGATTATTTGGGTTTAGCGCAAAGCAAATTGATGATTTGAACCGCAGTGAGGCACACTGGAATAGTTACGTGGAGAAGTTTGCTGATTATTATGTATTGTGGCAAAAGCGTGGTGTTTTACCAATGTTGCGCAAGATCATGATGGATAATCAAATTGCAGAAAATTTACTCGCAAGTATTGGTGGTGAACGCCGGCTTACAGATATCATGCATATTGGTGAACTATTACAAGAAACATCATTACAACTCGATAGTGAACATGCTCTTATTCGTTGGTTAGCGCAACAGATTTCTCATCCTGATGCACAATCTGAAAACCAACAAATGCGTTTGGAAAGTGACCGAAATCTTGTACGAATTTGTACTATCCATAAATCTAAAGGTCTTGAATATCCGATTGTTTGTTTACCTTTTGCTTGTAATTACCAAGAGCAAAAAGGAGCGCTTTATCATGATAGAGAGAAATTTCACGCAAAATTAGATATTTTTAGCCGACCTGAAAGTTTACGCTTAGCGGATGAAGAGCGCTTAGCTGAAGATTTACGCTTACTTTATGTGGCATTAACGCGATCTAAATTTTGTTGTTATGTTGGTGTGGCTCCTCTTGTCAAAGGGAATAAACGTAAGTCAGGGCTGACTGATTTGCATAAAAATGCGTTAGGGTATTTATTACAGCAAGGCGAAGAAGGTAATAGTGAATTATTACATCAAGCAATTCATTCCTTATTAGATGATAATATCAGTGTTACAACGCTTGATAATATATCAGCGCATCGCTACCAGTCTCAATTAGTCCCTGAAACCAAACTTGAAGCTGCTATATTTAAACGTCAGATCCATGATAATTGGCGTATAACAAGTTATTCAGGATTAACCTATCAGCATTCAAATCGTCATTATCATTTTGATTTAGGTGATATTGAGTCTTTGGTGCAATCTATCGCACCGGGACTTGATACAGATGCTAAAGGTGAGAAACGACAAGGAGAGGTTGATGAAAATTCTATTCATCATTTCCCTCGTGGTGCAGTCGCAGGAACGTTCTTACATAGTTTGCTGGAAGTATTAGATTTTTCGCAACCTATTGATGAACAGTGGATGCAAGGACAATTGAGCGTTCAAGGTTTTGATGAAAAGTGGGCTCCCCTTTTAGTTACTTGGATGGAAACACTGTTCCATACACCTCTTAATTCTCAAGGATTGTGTCTTGCTGATATCCCAAAATCACAACAACTTGATGAATTACAATTCTATTTACCTATTGAAAAAGAACTATCATCAACCCAATTGACCCAGTTAATTAGTCAGTTTGATCCTCTATCAAGACATTGTCCGGCTCTGCAATTTCAACAAGTAGAAGGGATGCTTAAAGGATTTATTGACTTAGTCTTTTCTTGGGAAGGTAAATACTATGTTGTGGATTATAAATCGAATTGGTTAGGTGAATCGAGTGAGGATTACACACAAGAAGCGATGATGAATGCAATGATGGATCATCGCTACGATTTACAATATCAACTCTATACCTTAGCGTTACATCGTTTTTTACAACAGCGCATCCCTGATTATGATTACAAAAGCCACTTTGGTGGAATTTATTACCTCTTTTTACGTGGAATAGACAAAGCGCACCCTGGAAATGGTGTTTATGCCTATTTACCTGATGAAGCTTTTGTTTTGGCATTAGATTCACTATTTACAGGGCAAAGTAGCAAACCCGATGTAGTCGGTGAGAAATAAAAATGATCAAACTCTTAGAACATGCGATTACACAAAATTTATTACGACCTTTAGATCTTCGATTTGCACAAATGCTGGTTGAAGATGAAAACCCTATTTTACTGTTTGTATTTGCTTATTTGAGTGCTCAAACTGGAGCGGGTCATGTTTGTTTACCATTGAATATTATTCAAAAAGATCAATTATTCGATGGTAGACAAAAAGAGTTTGCACAAGAGATTTGGCAAAAAATGGGTAAGCCTTCTGCTAAAAAGATAGTAGAAGAGTTGACTCATTGTCATTGTGTTAATCAAAGTCGCGATTATTCCTCTTTTCCCATTATTTTAGATAATGAATATCTTTATCTACAAAGAATGTGGAGCTATGAAGAGAAAGTTGCTCAGTTTTTTAGGCGAGAGCAGGCTATTGTTGATATTGATGAAAATGAATTAATTAAAGTGCTCAACCAACTTTTTCCAGTAACGAAAGAAAATCAAGAAACAAATTGGCAAAAAGTGGCTGCCAGCGTTGCTATCACTAGCCCCATTTCCATTATTTCTGGCGGTCCAGGAACGGGAAAAACGACAACAGTTGCTAAAATTTTAGCCGCTTTTGTGATGCTCACATCGAATGAAAAGCCGATTATTCAATTAGCGGCTCCTACAGGTAAAGCGGCAGCGAGATTAACGGAATCTTTAGGTAACGCCTTAGCACAACTTAATTTAAGTGAAGAGGAAAATAAATGGATGCCAAAGCAGGCGCAAACTATTCATCGCTTATTAGGTGCCCAGCCTGAAAGTCAGCAAGTGCGCTACCATAAAGATAACCCATTACAGCTTGATATTTTAGTTGTTGATGAAGCCTCAATGGTTGATTTACCTATGATGGCGCGTTTGATTGATGCACTTCCCTTAAAATGTCACGTTATTTTCTTAGGAGATAAAGACCAACTTGCTTCTGTTGAGGCGGGGGCGGTATTAGGTGATATTTGTCGTTTTTCTGAAGATGGTTTCAGTCAAAAAAGATTTGATCAGATTAATCACTTAACCCAAGGTGAATTGGTTAAATCTACGGATACTATTCCAGTTTCTCAAACCCCAGTATCTGTCGTCAGTGATTCTCTGTGTCTATTACGTAAAAGCTATCGTTTTGGTGAAGATTCAGGCATAGGGCAACTGGCTTTTGCGGTTAATAAAGGGCAGACCAAAACAGCGATTACATTGCTAAAAAAAGCAGAGATTAGCCCACAACAGCTTGAAATAGTATTAGAGCCTCAAGATGTGAGCTTTATTGCTTTGGAATCAAAAGAAAGTTATTTACTGATGATTCAAGATGCCGTTAATGCCTATCGAGAATATCTCACATTAGTTTCCCAAAAAGCCTCACCTGATATTATTCTTAATGCATTTAACCAATACCGTTTATTGTGTGCACGAAGAGAAGGCCCTTTTGGTGTGAGTGGGTTAAATGACAGAATTGAAATGTTATTGCATCGCCAGCGATTGATCCGCCGTCCTACAAATAGTTATCAAAGTGATTATATTGGACGACCTATTATGATCCAAAGAAATGACAGTACATTAGGTCTGTTTAATGGTGATATTGGCATTATGCTCAATAATGATGAAGGTGAAATGAAGGCTTTTTTTCAGCTACCTGATGGAAAATTGAAAGCGATCCAACCGAGTCGATTACCACAACATGAAACCGCATATGTAATGACCGTGCATAAATCACAAGGTTCTGAATTTACCCATACAGCGTTAGTACTACCCGATAAATTTTCACCTGTTGTTAGTCGTGAATTGCTGTATACCGCATTAACACGCGCTAAAAAGAAGCTTTCTCTATATGCTTCAGAGTCTATGGTGAGAATGGCAATACAAACACGTATTCAACGTCGAAGTGGATTAATTGATAAATTACGTTATTAGCTGTTAGTTAATGATAGAAAATAAAAAGACAGGCATTGAGAGGGATCCTGTCTTTTTTATGCTTATTAATTACTCTTTACGTAAGTCTAAAATTAAAATTTTAGAACGACGTTGGTAATTATAAAGTGCCTGTTTTTCAATGGGTAGCTTATCAATTTCGGCAGGTTCAAATCCTTTTTCTTGAAACCAGTGTATGCTACGAGTTGTTAGAACAAACAGCTTTTCCAATCCTAATTGCTTAGCATGTGCTGAGATACGTTGTAGTAAAACCTCACCACGACAAGAGCTTCGATAATCTGGATGTACTGCAACACACGCCATTTCACCAATTTTTTCTGATGGATAAGGGTACAGTGCGGCACAGGCTATAGTCATATTATCGCGTTCAATAATAGTGAATTGGTCAATTTCAATTTCTAATTGTTCTCTTGAACGTCTGACTAAAATACCTTGCTGTTCTAATGGGCGAATAAGTTCGAGTATGCCACCAATATCATTAATATTTGCTCTACGAACTTTCTCTGCACTCTCCATGACGATTTGAGTACCAATACCATCGCGAGAGAATAATTCTTGAATAAGAGCACCATCAGATTGATAACTTAGTAAGTGGCTACGTTCTACACCTCGACGACAGGCTTTAACCGCTCCTCGCAAGAATCTTACTGTGCCTGAGTGGTAATCACCTTCTGTTTGTAGCTCTAGAATTTTATCTTCAGCTTGATTAGGTAGCAGTTCAGAAACAATGTGGCCTTCTTCATCGGCGACACCTTGAAATGAGCAAAAACCAATCAGTTTTTGTGCTTTAAGTTTTATTGCAAGCTGTGTTGCCACTTCTTCTGAGGTGAGATTAAAACTTTCACCGGTAACAGACACTGCAACAGGGCCAATTAATACAATAGCATTATTGTCTAACTGGCGATGAATAGCTTCTTCATCAATACGACGAATTTTCCCGCTATGACAGTAATCAACGCCATCATCAACCCCTAATGGCTGCGCGATAACAAAGTTACCACTGACAACATTAATATGAGCACCTTGTAATGGAGTATTGCTTAAACTCATTGATAGGCGAGCCGTAATATCGAGTTGCAATGTACCCGCAGCTTGTTTAACGATTTCTAAGGTTTTGCTATCTGTGATACGCGTATACTTATGATAAATCGGAGATATTTTTTGTACTTCAAGAGCTGCATCAATTTGTGGGCGAGCACCATAAACCACCACTAAACGAATACCTAGGCTGTGTAACAACCCAATATCATTAATGATGGATGGGAAATTTTCGTGAGCAATGGCTTCGCCACCCAACATAATGACAAATGTTTTGCCTCTATGTGCATTAATATACGGAACCGAGTGGCGGAATCCATCGACCAATTCGGTGCTACGCTCTTTCATAAAACCCTCTCAAGTGAATTTTTATTCGCATTTAATGTATTTTTATTCTTTTTGGAGAGGAATGGCAAGTAAAATCCTATCTTATTGTTTTCCCTGAAGGCAGAATATTCGTGTAAAAGTGAGTAATTGTGCTGTTTTTAAGTGACAGTGAAGTGTGGATTGGGTAAAGTTTTTTGTTCTTAACTTTTTTTATCTCTTTTTAGAGTTTATTGGCGTTAATCGTTTTTTTGGAATATTTTCATGAGTCATTCTGAGCACAATCAAACTCGTCGTCGTCTTGTTAAAGGAATTGGCGCGTTATTATTGTTAAGTGTTAGTCCTGTTGGTTTTGCTGCCACAGCATCTATTGTTGCTGTGAGGGTTTGGCCTGCCTCGACTTATACTCGCGTGACTATAGAATCCAGTACCCCACTGAAATATCGTCAGTTTGCATTATCAAATCCTGAACGTATTGTGGTGGATTTAGAAGGTATTCAACTTAATAGCGTGCTGAAAGGTGTCGCTAATCAGGTTCAGACTAGCGATCCGTATTTAAAGCTTATTCGCGTTGGTCAAAATACACCTAAAACAGTACGACTGGTATTTGAAGTAAAAACGCCTGTACAACCACAAATGTTTACGCTTAAACCTGTGGCTGAATTTAAAAACCGTTTGGTGTTAGATTTCTATCCAAGCCATGGTGCTGACACGGAAGACGATCCTCTCTTAGCACTATTGCGTGAATATAACGACGGTGATTTACAACAAGCAGTGCCAGCACAAACCGATACCCGTAAACCGGGTAGAGCAGGGCGAGATAGACCTATTATTATCATGATCGACCCTGGCCATGGTGGAGAAGATCCTGGGGCAATTGGTAAATATAAAACACGTGAAAAAGATGTGGTTTTACAAATTGCTCGTCGCTTAAGAACGCTTATTGATAAAGACGTCAAAATGAAGGCGTATATGACACGTAATGAAGATGTGTTTATTCCATTGACAGTGCGTGTTGCTAAAGCGCGAAAAATGCAGGCAGATTTATTTGTGTCTATCCATGCGGATGCGTTTACAAACCGTTCAGCAAGAGGTTCATCTGTTTTTGCATTATCAAAAACGGGCGCAACCAGTAATACGGCACGCTATCTTGCTCAAACACAAAATGAGTCTGACTTAATTGGTGGGGTGAGTAAAAGTGGCGATCGCTATGTAGACCATGCAATGCTCGATCTCGTACAAACTGCGACTATTAATGACAGCTTAAAATTTGGTAGCGAAGTGCTTAAGCTATTAGGTGGTATTAATAAACTGCATAAAAATAAAGTCGATCAGGCCGGTTTTGCGGTATTAAAAGCGCCTGAGATCCCCTCTATTTTAGTAGAGACTGCCTTTATCAGTAATATCGAAGAAGAGAAGAAACTGAAAACGGCTAAATTCCAGCAACAAATTGCAGAATCTATTTTCAAAGGGATCAAAGCTTATTTCGCTAATGGCGGTGAATTAACGTTAGCTGATCGTAGCTAATTTCTTTCTATATTCTTTTCTTATATTCCAGTGGAAAGCCAATATCATGCGCTTTCTATTGGCGTTTTTTATTGTATTTTAAGTGTAATAAATCTATCTAACACAATGGGTTATTGAGATAAAATAAATTTAATGTAGTAAATTTATGAGTGAGACGATTAGATTTGTAAATTAAGAGGAAAAGTAAAATAAGAAGAAACTTTGAAGAGAAATTGGTTGCGGGAGCTGGATTTGAACCAACGACCTTCGGGTTATGAGCCCGACGAGCTACCATGCTGCTCCATCCCGCGACTGAAATGTTGTTTATAGAATTGGTTGCGGGAGCTGGATTTGAACCAACGACCTTCGGGTTATGAGCCCGACGAGCTACCATGCTGCTCCATCCCGCGACTGAATTGTTGTTTATAGAATTGGTTGCGGGAGCTGGATTTGAACCAACGACCTTCGGGTTATGAGCCCGACGAGCTACCATGCTGCTCCATCCCGCCACTGAATTGTTGTTTATAGAATTGGTTGCGGGAGCTGGATTTGAACCAACGACCTTCGGGTTATGAGCCCGACGAGCTACCATGCTGCTCCATCCCGCGACTGATACTATAACTTACTGCTTTGTGAATTGGTTGCGGGGGCCAGATTTGAACTGACGACCTTCGGGTTATGAGCCCGACGAGCTACCAAGCTGCTCCACCCCGCGTCTCCACAGAGGGGCACTATACTCAGGATCTGCCGAGTTGCAAGTTTTTTATGAAATTTTTACAGTTTTCTTTTAAAAACGGTCAGAAATAACACATCAAGATGTAAATTTAGGCAGTTATACTCGTCATGCTTCAAATTATTTAGCGTATATACTTGATGTTTAAAAGTCATATTGATTGGGTGATAATAGAAAGCCTTAACAATTAGTATAATCGTATATTTATTGATTTTGCTTTGGTATCTTTCTAACTCAAAATCGACACTCAAATTTAGTTATTAAGCGGGTCAAAAATGGTTACTTGGCGAAAATCGTTAATTTTAGGTATGTTAGCGCTTGCCTTGACAGGATGTCATCGTCCAACAGAGCAAGGGCAACAGTATAAAGATGGAAAGCTTAAGCAAGATCTCATTGAAGTAAGTTCGCCAAACACACAAGGTACACCGATTAATGGCCCTGATTACTTACAACAAGTAAGTCAGATAAACCAAACATCATCTCGTTTGTATAATAGCAACAAAGAGACTTATCAGGCGGTTGAAAACTGGCTACGTTCTGGTGCAGATACTCGTCAATTACGTCAATTTAATCTTTCTGCATTTCAAATGGAAGGGGTTGATAACTACGGTAATGTTCAATTTACTGGTTATTATACGCCAGTCCTTGAAGCTCGTTTAACTCGACAAGGTGAATTCCAATATCCTCTTTATAGAATGCCTACTAATAGTCGTTCAAAATTACCTTCTCGTGCTGCTATTTATAATGGTGCATTAAGCCCATCTTTAATTGCAGCGTACAGTAACTCCATTATGGATAATTTTATGATGGAAGTTCAGGGAAGTGGTTATGTTGATTTCGGTGATGGTAAACCTTTAACGTTCTTTGGTTATGCCGGGAAAAACGGACACCCTTATCGTAGTATTGGCAAAGTACTTATTGATAATGGCGAAGTAGAAAAAAAAGATATGTCGATGCTCGCTATTAGAGATTGGGCTGATAAGCACAATGATGCTGAAGTGAGAAAATTATTAGAAGAAAACCCATCGTTTGTTTTTTTCAAACCAGAACCTTTTACACCTGTTAGAGGTGCCAGTGCTATCCCACTTGTTGCACTTGCCTCTGTGGCTTCTGACAGAAGTATTATTCCAGCCGGAACGGTGTTACTTGCTGAAATTCCTGTACTTGATAATACGGGTAAATTTACAGGTGAATATCAAATGCGTTTAATGGTGGCATTAGATGTAGGCGGAGCAATTAAAGGCCATCATTTCGATATTTATCATGGAATTGGTAAAGATGCTGGCCATATGGCAGGTTTCTATAATCATTATGGGCGTGTTTGGGTATTAAAAAAATCACAGCTTAACTTGCTAAATCCTTCGTCATAAAACGATTTACTCTTTATCCGCTCGTTATAAACGGTAAAATTATACACACGACATGGCTATTGATATGAATAGCCATAATTATTTCTGTTATTTAGGTTGTTATCGCACCATGCAAAATTCATTATCAGATTCATATTTACAACGCTTTTCTGGGATCGGGCGACTCTATGGGCAAAAAGCATTGTCTTATTTTGCTCAGGCCCATATCTGTGTCGTGGGTATAGGTGGGGTCGGTAGTTGGGCGGCTGAAGCATTAGCACGCAGTGGTATTGGTGCTATCACCTTAATTGATATGGATGATGTGTGTGTGACGAACACTAATCGTCAAATACATGCGTTGAAAGAAAGCGTGGGGCAGCCCAAATGCGACGTGATGAAACAACGTATTTTAGAAATCAACCCAGAATGCAAAGTGACCAGTATTGATGACTTTATCACAGTTGATAATGTTGCTGAAATGATGAATAACAACTTCGATTATGTCATTGATGCTATTGATAGTGTAAGGCCAAAAGCTGCATTATTAGCGTATTGTCGCCGTTATAAAATTCCAGTGATCACCACGGGTGGTGCTGGTGGGCAAATTGATCCAACCCAAATTCAAGTGGTTGATTTAGCAAAAACAATTCAAGATCCTTTAGCGGCTAAATTAAGAGAGCGTTTGAAATCTGATTTTAATGTTGTAAAAAATAGTAAGGGGAAATTAGGGATCGACTGTGTTTTCTCAACAGAACAATTAGTTTATCCACAAGGCGATGGTACGGTTTGTGCGGCAAAAAGTACGGCGGATGGTGTGAAACGAATGGATTGTTCAGCCGGTTTTGGCGCAGTAACGATGGTAACAGCGTCGTTTGGTTTTATTGCGGTATCTCATGCGTTGAAGAAGATGCTAGCGAAGGCACAGCGTACTCGTCATATTTGAAGTTGTCGTGTTGTTGACGGTGCTCCATCGCACTAGTCGCATACTTGTGTATGTTCCTAGTGACTCATTTACTTGTCGCCTAGCTACATCTTGAATTATTTAGAGTATAAAACTTAATACTGTGAGGTAATTGATTTCAACCGTGCGATAATCGCATTCACGCCGTCCGTGCGAGATTGGCTAATTTGATTAGCCAATCCTAATTGATCAAAAATAGCTAACATATCGATATCAGCTATTTCTTGCGCTGTTTTATTTTCAACAGCGGTTAAAATAATAGTCAATAAGCCTTTTACAATACGACCATCACTATCACCATAAATATGGTATTTGCCGTCATTATTTAATTCGACACCTAACCACACTCTGTTCTCACATCCCTTGATCTCTTTTTCTGTTGTTTTTAATTCATCAGGTAATGCGGGTAATTTACGTGAGAGTTGAATTAATTGACGATATTTGTCTTCCCACGCTTTTAATTTTTGGAAATCATTAAGTAATGCTTCTAAAGTGATTTCATGACCAAATGGGTGCTGAGTTGCAAGCAGAGGTGTGTTGTTATTCATTTCAATTATTCATCTTTTAAGAGTGTTAGAGCAAATTTAACGGCATTAATAAAAACATCAATATCAGCGTGTTGATTATAAGGCATAAAAGAAATGCGTAAACAGCCTGAAATGTTTAATGAATCAATAAGAGGCTGTGCGCAGTGTTGCCCTGTGCGTAATGCAATACCTTTCTCTGTGATTAATGTTGCTAAATCACTATGATGAACACCTTCGAAATTGAAGGAAACAACCGATGAATTGGCCGCTCGATAACTAATAAAACCATTTAACTCACTGAGACGTTTTTCTGCTTCTTTTGCAAGCTCAAGAGCATATTGATTAGCCTGATGCATATTTTGTTTTTCTAACCATGCTAATGTGGCTGAAAATGCAATAACACCTGCAACATTAGGTGTTCCCGCTTCAAAGCGTTGAGGAATAGCGGCTGGAGTAAACCCATCAAATGTGACGTGAGCTAGCATCTTTCCACCACCATGCCAAGGAGCCATATCTTCTAAATATTTTCGTTTGCCATAACAAACACCTAATCCATTAGGGCCATAGAGTTTATGAGCGGAAAAAACATAGAAATCGATATCAAGTGCTGTGACATCCGTTGGGTGATGCACAATACCTTGCGCACCATCGACAACCAATAAGCAATTATCATGTTGATGAACGCATTGAGACACCTTATCTAATGCAATTTGAGCACCTGTTACATTCGACATTTGGCTAACAGCGACAATTCGTGTCCGCTTATTGATTAAAGCATTTAAGCTATTAATTGAAGGTAAAAAATGATCCTCAATTGCCCAGCGGATCACTCGTGCGCCCGTTTGTTCGGCCAGTATCAACCAAGGAATAAGGTTTGCATGATGTTCTTGCTCACTAACAATTATTTCATCACCAGCTTGTAAGCGTGGACGAAAATAGCCTTGAGCAATCAGGTTGAGTGATTCTGTGGTGCCTTTTGTCCAAATAATCGTATCACTATCAGCACTATTGATTAATTTGGCAACTTGTTGACGCGTCCCCTCATATTGTTGCGTTGTTTCCCTAGCATGCTGATATTGGCTACGGTGTACCGTTGCAAAATTGTGGCGATAAAAATTATCGGAGGCTTCTATCATCGCAAGAGGCTTTAATGCCGTAGCTGCGCTATCAAGATACACTGTGTTTGCTTCAAGAGCAGGAAATTGTTGTCGAAATAATTCAGGGGAAAATACGTTCATAATTATGCTGTGTTGGTAGATGAATAACGTTTCGTCATTTGTAGTAAAAATAGGGCGTATAGATTATACGGTTAATTATATTTATTTATAATGAAAAACTAAGAACATCTGTTTATAGCATGATAGTGCGCCCATAATAACACGATAAAGATGGCGAAAATTCACTCAATAAAAAATCACAGATAGTAGATTTATCATATGTTTTTTCTTTAATTTAATCATTTTAAAGAGAATATGATGCATTTTTCAGAACATTGACAATAAATTTATTGTGAAGAAAAGATGAAAACATCAAAAGTGGGTGTATAGAAGATGAAAAGTTAGATAAAAATAGGGAATAAAAAAAGCACCGCCTTGGCGGTGCACTATAAAATCACTATGGACAGACAGGGTAAATGTACAGGAAGTGAAAAAAAACAGTAGCATCAGCTACTAAGTCTGGAATTTCCAGACAACTTGCAAACACAACATCACAACCACAAAGCCAAAAGTTTTGCAGTATTACTACTACACAACTTTTCGTTCCGGCTTAGGAAGTGCGCTTACTATAGGTATTTACTGGCTAATCATCAAGGGACAATTTATAATGCTTCGCATAAAAAAAACTAATGATGAAAGTTAGGGTCTACTAATAGCCAAAATAGGGGTTTAAGAACCGAATATGTCTAAACGTTTACCGCCATTAAATGCGCTTAGGGTTTTTGATTCAGCGGCACGTCATTTAAGTTTTACTAAAGCCGCTGAAGAATTATTTGTGACACAAGCAGCAGTGAGCCACCAAATTAAAACATTAGAAGAATTCCTTGGGCTAAAATTATTTAGAAGACGTAACCGTTCTCTTTTATTAACGGAAGAAGGGCAGAGTTATTACCTCGATATTAAGGAAATTTTTTCATCAATTAACGAGGCAACTCGCAAATTATTAGCTAGAAGCGCGAAAGGCGCACTTACCGTTAGCCTTTCTCCAAGTTTTGCGATTCAATGGTTAGTACCTCGGTTATCTGGTTTTAACCAAGCTTATCCGGGAATTGATGTGCGAATTCAAGCTGTTGATAGAGAAGAAGATAAACTGGCTGATGATGTTGATGTCGCCATTTTTTATGGTCGAGGTAATTGG
The DNA here is from genome assembly GCF_003144445.1 of Proteus sp. TJ1640. Classification (NCBI taxonomy): domain Bacteria; kingdom Pseudomonadati; phylum Pseudomonadota; class Gammaproteobacteria; order Enterobacterales; family Morganellaceae; genus Proteus; species Proteus sp. TJ1640. The sequence goes on along the minus strand of NZ_PENY01000022.1, from coordinate 48,205 downwards.
ACTGGGTTGCGTACAGACCGTCTTTATGCAGAATATTTAATTCCTGTTTGTGCACCATCTTTACTTACAGGTGAAAAACCACTAAAAACCCCATCCGATCTGATTTATCATACACTGCTACATGATACATCTCGTCGAGATTGGCAAGCTTATGTACGCCAATTAGAGATACAAAATCAGATAAATGTGCAGCAAGGCCCTATTTTTAGCCATAGTTCAATGGTGATACAGGCTGCTGTACATGGACAAGGTGTTGCATTGGTTAATAATGTCATGGCACGTAGTGAAATAGAATCAGGTCGATTAGTAAGACCTTTTCCAGATGTCCTTGTTAGTAAAAATGCATTTTATTTAGTTTGCCAAGATAGTCAGGCTGAATTGGGTAAGATTGCGGCTTTCCGCCAATGGATTTTATCTCAAGCAGCGAATGAGCAAGAAAAGCTGGGTTTACTAACATCATCTTAATATTGCGATTGGCAAATATCTTCTAGAGAGGAAGGAATAAACAGTGAATAGTCGTACATTGCTTATGTTTTCCGCGATTAGTGGCTTCTTTTATGTTGCTTTTGGTGCATTTGCAACTCATAAGCTTGCACCTCATTTATCGCCACAACATTGGGAATACATTCAGTTAGCGATGCGCTACCAAATCGTCCATACCTTATTACTTGTCGGAATTGCGGCAATGTTAATGCGTAAAACCATTTTATGGTTTTATTGGGCGGGTATTTTCTTTGGTGTTGGTATTCTACTTTTCAGTGGTAGCCTTTATTGTATGGCGCTAACACAAGTTAGATTGTTATCTTATTTTACGCCAATTGGTGGATTTAGTTTTCTTATTGGTTGGGCATTAATTTTTATTGGCGCTTTGCGTCTAAGGGCACCGGCGTCTCGCCATGAATAAAGTTGCATTATATTGTCGCCAAGGTTTTGAAAAAGAGTGCGCGGCTGAGATTACGGATAAAGCAGGTCAAATCGGCGTTTATGGCTTTCCTCGTGTTAAAGAAGGAAGTGGTTATGTGATCTTTGAATGTTACCAAGAAGGTGATGCAGATAAGATTGCGCGTGATGTGAGTTTCCGTGAATTAATTTTTGCTCGTCAAATGTTTGTGACAGGTGAATTACTTAAAGATTTACCACCAGAAGATAGAATTACACCGATTGTTGGAATGCTAAAAGGTGCTGTTGAAAAAGCAGGTGAACTTCGAGTTGAAGTTGCAGACACTAACGAAAGCAAAGAATTATTAAAATTCTGCCGTAAATTTACGGTGCCATTACGTAATCATTTACGTAATGATAAAATATTGTTGAAAGTAGAGAATTTTAGCCGTCCTGTTGTTCATGTGTTTTTTATTGCGCCGGGATGTTGTTATGTTGGCTATTCCTATAGTTTTAATAATTCCCCATTTTATATGGGTATTCCTCGATTAAAATTCCCATCAGATGCGCCAAGTCGTTCGACATTAAAACTTGAAGAAGCATTTCATATTTTCATTCCTTATGAGGAGTGGGAAGAGCGTTTAGCAAGTGGAATGAAAGCGGTCGATTTAGGCGCATGCCCCGGTGGTTGGACTTATCAATTAGTAAAACGCAGTATGATGGTGCATGCTGTTGATAATGGGCCAATGGCACAATCTTTAATGGATACAGGGCAAGTTCGTCATCACCAAGTAGATGGTTTTAAATTTGAACCTACCTCTAAAAATATCACATGGCTTGTTTGCGATATGGTTGAAAAACCAGCTAAAGTTGCTGCGTTAATGACAACTTGGATTGCTAATGAATGGTGTCGTGAAGCAATCTTTAACCTAAAATTACCAATGAAAAAGCGTTATGAAGAAGTCTCTCATATCCTTGAAAAAATAAAGTCAGAATTAGCGGAAAAAGGGATTAACGTTAAGATCCAAGCTAAGCATCTTTATCATGATAGAGAAGAGATAACGGTTCATATACAAAATATTTGGGCCGCTTATCGACCCGATCGTGAATTCTAAAAACGCTCAAATTACATCGGTGTATTGATAACGATAAAAGGCTAAGCTTATAAATAGAAGCTTAGCTTTTTTTAATGAGAGCGAGTTATTTAAAGATATTAGCTGGTTGTGTCTTAATGACTGGGAACTTGGCTATTTTAAACGCAACTGTTGTAGATTACCGTTTAATTGAATATCAGTGCGTAATGTCGTGATTTTCCGACTGATAAATGCAGACTCTTTATGAGTAGTAAGTTTGTTTTGCCATTTAGCAGGAACATCATCAATATGTTGATAGAGCGATTCTAGATCTGGATAGATTTGTAAAAGCTCGGTAGCACTTTTAGGGCCAATACCAGGAACTCCTACAACCTTACTGCTACTGACGCCCGTTAATCCCCAATAATCGGTAAGTTGAGATGGTTCGACACCAAATTCAGATCTAATAAATTCTAAATCTAACCAGCGTCGTTGAAAATAATCGCGTATACGAATAGAGGGAGAAAGTAATTGGCAATAACCTTTATCCGTTGAAATGATCGTGACTCGAAAACCTGCACTTGCCACTTTTGTTGCCAGTGTTGCTGCAACGTCATCTGCTTCATCACCACCTGAGTGCCAGCTTTGTATTCCTAAATTAAGTAACATTGCTTTAATTTTAGGTAATTGTTGTCGCAAATCATCAGGCATGGGTGTGCGACCCGCTTTATAATCGGGTAAGAGTTGATGTCGCCAACTACCCTCTCTATCATCTTCATCAAAGACCGCTACAGCATGGGTAGGTTGTGTGTGACCAAGCAGCTGATTGACACTCTGTTCACACACAGTTTGGCAAGAAGAACCTGATGCCGCATGAATGCGGCGGATCAGGTTTAAAGCATCAATAATCAGCAAATGTATCATAATAAATTAGCTGATAATTTCGTAACATGGTTGGTAAGCTGTACCCCCCGGAAGTTTCATTCGATGTTGCTCAACAAAGCCTGTTAATAAAATATCCATGCGACGCATAATTTCACGATCACCATGAATTTTATAAGGGCCGTAAGCTTCAATCGCTTTCATACCTACTTCTTTTACGTTACCAGCAACAATACCAGAGAATGCGCGACGTAAGTCAGCTGCTAATTTCTCAGGAGATTGATTGGTACTTAAGTTAAGCGATGCCATATTTTCATGTGTTGGCTCAAAAGGATGCTGTAAATCAGCATTGATTTTCATTGACCAATTAAAGCTATAAGCATCACCAGTACTACGACGATTATCTTTGACCAAAGGCATATATTTTTTCATGATACGAGCAACTTCAGGTGCATCATCAATAATAATTTGGTAATGACGTCGAGCTTCGTCGCCTAATGTATTGGCGATAAAGTCATCTAATACATTAAAGTACTCAGCACTCTCTTTAGGGCCAGTTAAAATCAGTGGTAATACTTGGTCTTGATTTTCTGGAGACATCAGAATACCAAGTAAATACAGCAATTCTTCTGCTGTTCCTACACCGCCAGGGAAAATAATAATTCCATGTCCAATTCGCACGAAAGATTCTAGACGCTTTTCAATATCTGGCATAATAATCAGTTCGTTAACTAATGGATTTGGTGGCTCAGCCGCAATGATTGAAGGCTCAGTCATACCAATAAAACGGCTATTTTTATAACGTTGTTGAGCGTGACCAACGGCAGCCCCTTTCATTGGTGCTTCCATCGCACCAGGTCCACAGCCTGTACAGATATTGAGTTCTCGTAACCCTAATTCGTTACCTACTTTTCTACCGTAAAGGTATTCTGTTTCATTGATTGAGTGACCACCCCAGCAAACGATCATGTTAGGATCTTCATCAATATGAAGGGCTCGTGCATTACGTAAAATCGAGAAAATTGTGTTAGTAATGTGAGTACTATTTTCTAAGTTCAGGTGAAGATCACGTTTGGCTGTTGTGATTTGCCCGTGAACAAACAATATGTCACGAAGCACAGCAAATAAGTTAGCTTGTAGTGAGCGAATAATTTTTCCATCAACAAAGGCGTCTTCAGGAGGATTGACTAACTCAAGTTTTACGCCTCGTTCACGGCGCAGTACGTTAATATCAAAATCTTGGTATTTAGATAACAGTTCTTTACTACTATCAGTGAGGCTACCAGAGTTGAGGACAGCAAGAGAACAATTACGAAACAGCTGATAAAGATCACTGCTTGCGGTTCTCTTTAGCATATCAACTTCTAGCTGTGAAAGCAGATCCATGGAACCTAATGGGCTGACATGAGTTATCACGTAGGACTCCTTTTTCTCCTGAAATAACAAACTGAAGTGCAACTGATCTTGGTATAACACAGATCATATTAACATACAGGCATTATTCCTATTATTGTCTGGCTAATCGACTGATTTTTGGAACAAACTCACAATTACTACGCCAAGGATTGATATCTAATCCACCACGTCGCGTATATCTCGCATAAACAGTTAATGTTTCTGGCGTACATAATTGCATGATATCGTGAAAAATTCGTTCAACACACTGTTCATGAAATTCATTGTGTTGCCTAAATGAAACTAAATAGCGTAGTAGTTTTTCACGGTTAATCTTTTTACCCTTATATTGAATAGCGACTGATCCCCAATCTGGTTGATTGGTAATAAGGCAATTGGATTTTAACAGATGGCTGACAAGGGTTTCTTCAACCAGTGTATCGGTTGTCGATTCGTTTAACCATTGGACATCAAACTGATAATTATCAATTTCGATATCTTGTTCATCAATACACTCTCCAGCAAAATCGACAATAGGTTGTGATGTAAAATGCGAAAGTGGATAGATAGTCAAATTAACTTTGCCTTTAGCACAAGTTGTTAAATCGTTAAGTAAGGTTTTTTCGACGATATCCCAACTTTCAAAGCGAGTTTGATTAAAACTATTGAGATATAATTTAAAACTTTTAGATTCAATAAGATTTTCAGTGGTTGCGTCTAATTCAACATGACCAATAGCAACTTGTGGTAAGCCTTTGCTATTAAGCCATGAGAGCTCATACATAGTCCAAATATCACCACCATGAAAAGGTAAATTTTCAGCAGTTAAAGAGAGTGAATCTCGATTTAGGCTACGTGGTACACCTTGCAATAATCCGGCATCATATTGATCATGATATTGAGTCTCTTTGCCGAGAGATAATGCTTCAAGAGATTTATCACCTTGATATAAAGACATAATTTACATCCTAACTTTAGCTGAAAATAAAAGAAGGTTAATTATACTATTGAAACATCAATAGTATATGAATGCTTTATTTTTGATGCTCTGAATTAGTGTCATAATCAGGTAATATAAAGGGAATTCTTATTTAAATAGATAAAACAGATAATCATGACTGAAAACATCTCCTCTGAATTAAAAGCCTTTACGCAAAAGTATGTTGATTTGTGGCAAAAAAAATCAGGTTTACCTCCTGCAAGTGAAGATCTTTATGGTGTTCCTTCTATTTGTATATCAAGAACAGGTGATGAGGTTGTTTACTGGTTACCGCAACCTTTTGTAGGAATAGATAAACTAGAAAAAATTGAAAAAGCGATGGGGATTATTATTCGTCCTGAATTGCATGATTACTTTACCACTCAGTATGCTGGTGATATGCAGGTTCGTTTTAGAGATATAGATTTCAGCTTGATCCAAGTGTGGAGCGAAGAGGATTTTATTCGCTTACAAGAAAACATTATTGGTCATTTGGTGACTCAAAAGCGTTTAAAACTTACACCCACATTGTTTATTGGCACTACAGATTCAGAAAATGAAATAATTTCCGTGTGTAATGTTTCCGGTGAAGTCATTCTTGAAACTTTCGGTAAAAAGAAAAGAGAAGTTTTAGCTGAAAATTTATCTCTCTTTTTATCGGAATTAGTCGCTGTATATAATGAGTGATGTAGTCTATAAGCCTTTTTTCTTGTGAGATATATCTTACAAAAAAAAGCATGTGTTTTTTATTAAAAAACGCCACTAATAAAAATAAAATTGATTTATTTAAGTAGAGCAATAAGTTATTAACTTATTGTCTTTATTTATAGTTATAGCTCTTTAATTACTTTTATTTTGTGGGTTGTTTAACTAATCAATTATTGGCATTCTACGTCCACCAACTAAGGGACTGTTTGGTGACCGATAAAATATAGAGTAATCAAGGACACAGGAAATAGGATATTTCCATTAATGTTGATACGGACGTAATCTCAAGGATAGATAAAAACGGTCTTGCTTGGACGCATGTGTTGTACAGACAACTATTTTTCTTGTCTAAAAGGGGTTTCGGCTCCTTTTATTTTTTATTTGTTTTCTGCTATTCCATCCCAATGTTATCCTTATTCGTAAGTTTTATATAAGGAATAAATGATGACACCAGAACAACGCATTTTAGCTAAATTGCTCTTGATTGAAGAAGAGATGAAGAATATTGAGCTATGGCAATTAGAATCTCCGACTGAACAAGCATTTGAAAGTGTTGAGCCTTTCTGTATTGATACAATGAGTGCTCATGAATGGTTACAGTGGGTATTAATTCCAAAATTGTCATCGATGATTGAAAATGAAATGCCATTACCGAATGCATTTGCAATCGCACCTTATTACGAAGAAGCATTTAAAGAAGATAAGAGTCGAGATGTTACTGATTTACTCAATCATTTGCGTGAACTTGACGCAATGTTTAAATCATAAGGCCGACAATGCTAGATATTATTTATCAAGATGAATATCTTGTTGCGGTGAATAAACCTGCGGGCTGGCTTGTTCACCGTAGTTGGTTAGATAGACATGAAACAGTGTTTGTAATGCAGACACTAAGAGATCAAATAGGGCAACATGTTTTCCCCGTGCATCGTCTAGATAGACCTACATCAGGTGTTCTATTGATGGCGCTTTCTTCTGATGTCGCAAGGGCGCTATCTCAATCTTTTGAACAACATAAAACAGAAAAAATTTACCATGCCGTTGTCAGAGGGTATGTTGAAGAAGCGCTAGTGATTGATAGCCCTTTAGTGGAGGAGTTAGATAAAATTGCAGACAAATTTGCAACTCAACCACCACAAATTCAAGAATGTGTAACACATTGCCAGCCATTAGGAACTGTTGAAAAAGAGGTTGCAATTGGGCGCTATCCTACATCTCGATTTAGTTTATTAGAATTGCGTCCTGAAACAGGTCGTAAGCATCAATTACGTCGCCATATGTCTCATATTCGCCATCCAATTATTGGTGATACCGCTCATGGTGATTTACGTCAAAACCGTGGAGTTGTAAATTATTTTCAATCTCATCGCTTGATGTTACATGCAAGTCATCTAAACTTAATTCATCCAATCACATTGCAACCACTTAACTTAACAGCTAAATGGGATCTGCCTTGGCAACACCTTATTAATCAATTTGGTTGGCGTGGATTAAGACCTGAATTAGAGCAGTATGGTGAAGATTTAGCTCATCATTTTTAATTCCTTTCTTATTTTCAATATTACTTTCAATATGTGACTATCAAGACTTTTTCACTTAAGTCTTGATAGTTTGCGCGAATTTATAATCTATTTTAACTATTTGTAAAATAGATTATTTTATTAATTGATCTGAGCACATGTTTGAAACGTGACAGCTATCATGTATTCATTAAGCGATTTATTTTATGATGTAAAATAAATAAGGCTTATCATTAGATAAGTTTATGAAATAAAACCCACACTACTTTAAACAAATAAAAACTTACAACATATAAAAACCCACATTCCGGGAGTCTGCTTGATGTTTAAAAACCTATTTGTTGTTTTACAAAAAATCGGAAAGTCCTTGATGTTACCGGTATCTGTGCTGCCTATTGCCGGTATTTTATTAGGGGTTGGTTCCGCTGATCTTTCATGGATCCCTTCTTCTGTTTCTCAAGTTATGGCAGAAGCTGGTGGTTCGGTTTTCTCTAATATGCCACTTATTTTTGCGATTGGTGTTGCGTTAGGATTTACCAATAATGATGGGGTATCAGCACTGGCCTCTGTTGTGGCTTATGGCATTATGTCAAAAACTATGCTTGTAGTAGCCCCTTGGGTATTAGGTTTATCACCTGATAGTGTTGAAATACAACGTTTAACTGATACGGGGGTACTCGGTGGTATCATTGCGGGTATTATTGCTGCATCAATGTTTAACCGTTTTTATCGTATTAAACTTCCTGAGTATTTAGGTTTCTTTGCAGGTAAACGCTTTGTCCCTATTATTTCTGGTCTGATTGCGATTTTTGTGGGTATTCTTCTATCCTTTATTTGGCCACCTATCGGTACAGCAATTCAACGCTTTTCTGAGTGGGCTGCCTATCAAAACCCAGCAGTTGCTTTTGGTATTTACGGTGTTGTAGAGCGTGCATTAGTGCCATTTGGTTTGCACCACATCTGGAACGTACCGTTCCAAATGCAAGTGGGTGAATATGTAAATAGTGCAGGACAAGTATTCCACGGTGATATTCCTCGCTATATGGCAGGAGACCCTACTGCGGGTATGTTGTCAGGTGGCTTTTTATTTAAGATGTTTGGTTTGCCTGCAGCAGCTATTGCGATATGGCATTCAGCTCGTCCTGAGAATCGTGTAAAAGTGGGTGGTATCATGATTTCTGCGGCATTAACTGCCTTCTTAACAGGGATCACAGAACCTATCGAATTCTCATTTATGTTTGTCGCACCTATTCTTTATGTTATTCACGCCATTTTAGCGGGTCTAGCATTTGTGATTTGTATTCTGTTAGGTATGCGTGATGGGACGAGTTTCTCTCATGGCTTAATTGACTTTATCGTATTAAGCGGTAACAGCAGTAAGCTGTACCTGTTCCCAATTATTGGCATACTTTATGCGATAACTTATTACTCTATTTTCCGTTTCTTAATCGTGAAACTAAACCTGAAAACTCCAGGTCGCGAAGTTGAAGATAAAAATGCAAAACAAGCTGATAAGAGTGCAATGGGGCAATCTTTAGTCGCTGCGTTTGGTGGTAAAGACAATATCAGTAGCTTAGATGCTTGTATTACTCGTTTACGTATTGGCGTTAAAGAAATTGAAAAAGTCGATCGTGATGAGTTGAAAAGATTAGGTGCTGCTGGTGTTGTGGTTGTTGGCTCGGGTATTCAAGCGATATTTGGCCCTAAATCAGATAATCTAAAAACCGAAATGGATGAATATATAAGGTCTTTGGATACTACTGAATAATAAATAGTACTTTTTAACTAAAAACACGCTTAAATTTACTATTGAGCGTGTTTTTTTATATCATAGTGTACGTGAAATAAACTCTTTTTTGAAATTATTATCTGCTATTCAATAGTATTATGCTTGTAATATTATAATTGAATAAGAGTAATGATAATGGTAGTATATTTCAATAAGTTAGCAAGTTTTTTACCTGAAAATTATAAAAGAGAGAATGCAGTATTTTTACTAGCTGAAAAAATAGCTAATTGTTCAAACTCATTACCTAATGATAGTTTTTTTATTTTAAAAAATGAAATTAATAACGTTTATGTTGATAAGAATTTTCTCACTGAAATAGAAACTGAATTAACTGATGTAATTAATGAGTATATAAAAGATAATCCTCATTATTTAGATGAAATTAATAAAGCTAATGATAAATGCGGTGGTGTTTTTTTATATAGAGAAAATATTAATTGTCTTACAGTTAGAAACCTTAACTCATTAGATACTGCAAAAAAATTTATTAAAGCTATAATTAAAGAAACAGACTCTTCTTCTCTGAAAGAAAAACTTTTTAATAAAGATAATAATCCAGCTGTTAATTTGTTTTTTGAAAAGACACTTTTTCATAAATTAAATATAAAATCTGTTAGTGATTTAATTAAACAAATAAAAAATAAAACAATAGAGTTAAATCCCGGGTGTGATCTACCTTTTATAATAGGTAAGAAAGAATATATGTTTGTTAAGTTAGGAAATATAAAATCTCCTAATAATCAAGTTGATTTAGGCAATATAGAAGCTGCTAATAAAAAAATTGAATTAGGAAATAAAGACGATAATAAATTCTTAAATGAAGAAAAGATTAAATTTGAGCTTACTAGATTTGAAATATTATTTAACTTTCTTAATGAAAATATTAATAAATTATATGATGTAATAAATAAATATGATGAATGTGTAAGTCTTAATAATGCTAATAGTACCTTTAATTTTATTAAGGATGATGGTTCACTTGAAAGTTTGTATAAAATCATTAATGAAAAAGATGATGGTGAATATATAAGAAAATGCTTAGATACTTATAGTAAATTTAATGAAACACATAGATCACTTAATATTTTTTATCAAGATTGTATTAATTTCTTTAAAGAAGGAAATTTAGAAGAAATTGATATTAATAAATTAGTAGAAATGACGGAAAAGGTGAAGTTTAATACAGATTCTATAAGAATGGAGTTGAAATCACGAGAGCATTTTTATAGTGAGTGTGAAGAGTATGAAAATAAAATAATGGATGCTGCTTCTAGTTTTATAAAAAAAGGAAAAAATCCCTCTTGTTCTTTAATGACATTAATTAAATTAAAAACAGATAAATGCGAAGATTTATTGAAGAGTTTTATTAGAAGAGAAGAAACTGGTTTTTTATCTAGAGTCTATAAATTTTTCTTTCCTAAGAAGCATAATGATTCCATTAAACTGTTAAATAAAAATCTAGATAAAGTGAGGGAAATATTAATTTATATTAATTTATATGATGCTGATTCGAGTCATTCTTTTTTAAAGAATAATATTATTAATATAATAACTACCACATTATCTGAAATAGAAATTCCTAGAACTTTATTAAATTATTTATATGGTGAAAATAAAAAATGGGATAACTTTAAACGTTCTCTATTTAATTAGTTGATAATTTAATTTTCTTGAGAATAAAACTGAATTCTTATATGTTATCTGAGGTTATCGATATTTTTACAATATAAATTGGATAAAGCATTATGGCTAAAATCGGCATTTTTGTAGGTACAGTTTATGGTAATGCATTAGCAGTAGCTGAAGAGGCGCAGCGTATTTTGCTTGAGCATAAACATCAAGCAAATATTTATGAAGAGGGCACACTTGCTGATTGGGAAAAATATTCAACAGTGCTTGTAATAACATCAAGCACTGGACAAGGTGATTTACCCGATACCATTGCACCTTTATTTCATGAACTGCGTGATAATGTAGGATATCAGCCAAATCTAAGTTATGGCTTGATTGCCTTAGGTGATAGTAGTTATGACTCTTTTTGTGGTGCAGGAATGCAATTTGATGAGTTGTTACAAGAGCACCAAGCAAAACGTATCGGCGAAATATTAAAGATAGATGGTATGGATGTCGCGGAGCCAGAAGTATTTGCAATTGATTGGCTTGAAAATTGGGTTAACCTATTAGATTAATTAGAAAATAATCTAATCTTTAATTAGTTGATAAAATAATGAGTTCTATCCTGTATTTAAAACACCGCTTGTTTCTGTTTTATACAGTAACTAAGCGGTATTTTTCTATAAAACTGACATAAATAATAGCTAAAAGGGTTTGTTATTAACGGCGAGTCAGTTTTTCTAAGTCAGCTTCAATTTCAGCAATTTTATTTGCAACAACATGTTCAAGGTGACGTAAGTCGTCTAGGATTTTATGTTTTAAATCGACTTCTACTTGATCTTGTTGACAAATTTGATCTAATTCTTCAATAACATAACGTAAGTTAGTATTGATTTCATTGACTTCTTTAAAGCCTTGTCCTGATTGACCATCTGAAATTGTTTTACGTTGGCGTGGATATTTAAACTTTACGCTTTTTGCAAAGAATTCACCTTTATCTTTGCGAAAATAGATTTTTAAAATATCGTTATTAGCTTCTTGGCGTAGGGTGTAGCGGTCAATATCTTCAGGATGCGGGATCCCTAAATTTTTTAAATTATCGTACATATATTGGCACCTGATAGAAAGATGAGTGAAAGAATAGCGAACAGAATTAATTCTATCCGCTGTTCTTATATTAGTCGATAGTTCTTAACAATTCATTAATACCAACTTTTCCACGCGTTTTTGCGTCAACTTTTTTCACGATCACGGCACAGTAAAGGCTGTAGCTTCCATCTTTAGAGGGTAAATTGCCCGACACAACAACAGAGCCCGCAGGGACTCGGCCATAATGCACTTCGCCTGTTTCTCGGTCATAAATCTTGGTACTTTGACCAATATAAACCCCCATTGAAATAACGGCACCTTCTTCAACAATAACACCCTCAACAATTTCAGAGCGAGCACCGATAAAGCAGTTATCTTCAATAATGGTTGGGTTTGCTTGTAGTGGTTCTAAAACACCACCAATTCCTACACCACCAGAGAGGTGAACATTTTTACCGATTTGAGCACATGAACCTACCGTTGCCCATGTATCAACCATGCTACCTTCATCAACGTAAGCACCAATATTGACATATGATGGCATTAAAACAGTGTTACGAGCGATATAAGCCCCTTGTCTAACAGCTGCAGGAGGAACAACACGAAAACCTTCTGTTTCAAAACGTGCTTGGTCATAATCAGCGAATTTCATCGGCACTTTGTCAAAATAACGGCTTTCACTGCCATCAATGACTTGATTATGGTTGATGCGAAAAGAGAGCAGAACGGCTTTTTTTAACCATTGATGAGTCACCCACTGACCGTTAATTTTTTCCGCGACACGCAGTTTCCCGCTGTCTAGCAGTGCAATAACGCTATTAATGGCATCACGAATATGAGGCTCAACGTTGTTTGGAGTGAGATCAGCACGATGTTCGAAGGCGTTATCAATAATAGATTGTAATGCTTGCATTAATAGTATTTCCTATATGTATTGTCGTGGGTTCCTATATTTTATCCTTTGAAACTAGGGCTTTTGTCAACCTTTCTACGACTTCATCCTTCATTTTTTGGTTTAATGCTTTATTTTCGCTATCGGTTAATACGAAGAAATCCTCAACACGTTCGCCTATTGTGGTTATTCTGGCACCATGTAATGAAAGTGAAAGATCAGCAAAAACTTTACCAATAATGGCTAATAATCCTGGGCGATCTCGTGCAAATAGTTCCATATAGGTGCGCTTATTATGGTTAGATGCAATAAAGTTAATTTTAGTCGGAACGTCAAAATGGCGTAATTTGGCAGGTAATGAGCGTGTTTTTGCATTAGCGTTATAAGGAGCAGATACAACTTGGATCAGCGCGTTGCGGATCGCATTATATCGATCAATCGCCAGAGGTTTGCCATTAGGTTCTAACACAATAAAAGTATCCATAGCCATATTATCGCGGTTAGTAAAAATTTGAGCGTTATGGATACTTAAATTACGCCTATCTAATTCACCTGCAACAGATGCAAAAAGAGAAGGTCTATCAGCACACCAAATAAAAATCTCAGTACCACCATGTTCAGTTTGTTGACTGATTAATACCATGGGATCAGCACTATTATGCTCAATTAACGCAAGTGCATGCCATGCTATTTGTTCTGGTGTATGCCGTAAAAAATAGTCGGCATGACAGCGTCCCCAAATTATTTGTAGTTTATCTTCATCAACCTGTTCCATTCGTAAAATAGTTAGTGCTTGCAAACGATGATTACGAATACGCTCACGTAAATCGGGAATAGAGTGCATACCTTGGCGTAACTGGTTTTCTGTTGATAGAAAAAGTTCACGTAATAGGCTCTGTTTCCAGCTATTCCATAGACTGCTGTTGGTTGCACAGATATCCGCAACGGTTAAGCACAAAAGATAACGCAATCGACTTTCATTTTTTACTTCTGATGCAAACTGAAAAATAATGTCAGGATCTTGAATATCACGTCGTTGCGCTGTAACAGACATAAGTAAGTGGTTACCAACAAGCCATTCAACTAAGGCTGATTCTCTCTGATTTAAACCATGTTGCTGAGCAAAATGCGCAACGTCTTGAGCGCCTAATATGGAGTGATCGCCATGGCGACCTTTGGCTATATCATGAAAAAGTGCAGCTAAACGTAGTAATTCAAGTTGAGGAAGTTTGGGATAAATATCAACACAAAGCGGATGTTGTTCGTGGTTTTCATAAGAACCAAAACTTTCAAGTTTTTGTAAAACACGAATAGTATGTTCATCAACGGTATAGGCATGGAATAAATCAAACTGCATTTGGCCTACAATATTATTCCATTGCGGGAAATAAGCCGCCAGTACACTGTGTTTATGCATTGGAACAAATGCACCAGAAACTGCATGAGGATGGCGCAAGATCTGCATAAAAACTTGGCGTGCTAGTGGGTACTCACACAACGGCTGGACTAAATGACGACGCGCATAACGCAAATGGCGTAGTGTTGTAGAATAAATTCCCGTGATCTCTTTATGTTCTGCCATACGCAAAAATAGGCGCATAATGGCGATAGGATCATCAAGAAAACAGCTCTCATCGATAACATCAATGAGAGAGCCTCTTAGCTGGAATTCATTATCTAAAGGTCGTGGTTTTACATTAGGTTGCAGAGCAAGAATAGCTTCGTCAAAAAGTTGAAGTAACATATCATTTAACTCGCTGACACGACGAGTTACGCGATAGTAATCCTTCATCATCTTTTCAACCGGCTGATTGCCTTCACCTTCATAATTTAAAAGTTGAGCAACGTTGAGTTGTCTATCAAATAATAGGCGATTGTCATAGCGAGAAAGCACAAGATGGAGAGCAAAACGAATTTTCCATAGTGTGTATTGGCACTCTAATAGCTCTTGTCCTTCTGCTGGCGTTAAAAAGCCAAAGTTGACCATTTCAGAAACTGATGCAGCACCAAAATGGCGATGCGCTACCCAAATTAGAGTGTGAATATCGCGCAGTCCACCAGGGCTACTTTTGATATCTGGTTCTAAGTTATAGCTGGTACTATGAAATCGTTGATGTCTCTGTTTTTGTTCTTCTATTTTAGCTGCAAAAAAATCGGGTGATGGCCAAAATCCTTGGCTGAAAATATGATTAATTAACTGTTGATAAAGTGATTGATTACCACAAACAAGGCGAGCTTCTAGCAAATTTGTCGCTACCGTTAAATCAGAGAGACCTTCTAAAAGACACTCTTCCATTGTTCTAACACTGACACCGATTTCAAGGCGCACATCCCAAAGTAAGGTAATTAATTTACTGATTTTGTCGGCTATTTCTGGTGATAAAGGTGAATCACTTAAAAACAGAAGGTCGATATCAGACAGGGGGTGTAACTCTTGCCTACCATAACCACCAACAGCAATAATACTAAGGTCAGGATAATCAGATAATTGAGTATAACGCCATAATTGCGTTAAGAGTTGGTCAATGAAATGGCTACGGGCTTGAAGTAATAAAGCTACATCAACATCATGATGAAAAGCATCTGTTAACCATGATTGAAATTGTTCGATTGATTGCTTAAGTTCAGCACAATTTTGGGTATTTTCTGTCAGCAAAAAAGGGGAAGGGGGCGGTGTTTGAAATGCGTTTTTATTAGTCATTGTTCGTCTTCTTTCTCAATGTTTGCTTATGACATTAAGACTAATGTTAAAACGATAACCTGACTAGTTATTCTGCTGTTTCATAGCAAATAAAATAAAAAAAGCGACACATCTCGAAGAAATATGTCGCTTTTACATTTCTAGCTCAAAAAGAAGCTTATGCGTTGACTAATACCGCCGAAATAAACGGTTCTTCTTCTTTGCGTAATGTCATAATTTCACAACCATCATCAGTAACGACTAATGTATGTTCGTATTGTGCTGACCAACCTCTGTCTTTAGTTTTAACAGTCCAGCCATCTTTCATAGTACGAATACGGTAATCACCTGTGTTTACCATTGGCTCGATGGTAAATGCCATGCCTTTTTGTAACACAACACCGCTATCATCTGCATCGTAGTGTAAAACTTGAGGCTCTTCATGGAATCCTTCACCAATACCATGACCACAATATTCTCGAACAACAGAATAGTCATGACCTTCAACAAACTTTTGAATTGCTTTGCCAAGTTCACGTAAGCGAATACCTGGTTTAACCATTTTAATAGCAAGGTAGAGGCTTTCTTGGGTGATACGACATAAACGTTCACCTTGTATTGTTGGTTTACCTACGATAAACATTTTTGAAGTATCGCCATGAAAACCATCTTTAATGACAGTGACATCAATATTAACGATATCGCCATCTTTAAGGATTTTTTCTTCGCTAGGAATACCGTGGCAAATAACATCGTTAACCGAAATACAGACTGATTTAGGGAAACCATGGTAGTTAAGACAAGCAGGAATAGCCTGTTGTGCGTTAACAATATGATCATGACAAATACGGTCTAATTCAGCGGTGTTTACGCCTGGTTTTACGAAAGGTGCGATAATTTCAAGAACTTCTGCCGCAAGACGACCTGCGACGCGCATTTTTTGAATATCTTCTTCTGTCTTGATTACAATAGCCATTTGAGTTCTTCGTCTAGATTAAAAGCTACAATACGAACTAGATAACACATTTTTTTGTATTCTTATGTTGTATTGTAGGTTGAATGAATGATGATAAGAAATAATTCTGATTACCATTTATGATATCAGCAGAAAGTAAGTGTGCCAATAAAGAGGATGAGTGCAATCTGTCTGATATCGCGAATAATCACGAACATTACGCCTTCTGAATCTGATTGTCTTTACATATTGCGCTTTTCTCTTTGGCATTTTGTATAGAGAATTGATATTAGAGTAATATTCATAGCAGTCACTTCAATAATCTCTTTTTCCTCCGTTTAGTATCGCCAATTTTATGTCAAATACGCCGTTATCAAACACAAGTAATAGTGGTTTCTTAAGGTTATTTATGGTATAAAGCGCGCCGGAGTTCTGTTATTGCATCATATCCAGAGCATAACAGTAAATCTGAACATTCAATTGTGTTAATTACACACACAAATCGGCACATAACGCCGGGGTGCTCTTATGTGAAGGTTTTAGCCTTTACAGCTGATGAGTCGGTCGTATGGGATTTGTGGACGAAATAACCCCAAATTTAAATTTATAGAGGTCTAAAATGGCAACTGTTTCAATGCGCGATATGCTGCAAGCCGGTGTTCACTTCGGTCACCAAACTCGTTACTGGAATCCAAAAATGAAACCATTCATCTTTGGTGCGCGTAACAAAGTTCATATCATTAACTTGGAAAAAACTGTTCCAATGTTCAATGAAGCTCTGGTTGAACTGAACAAAATTGCTTCTCGTAAAGGCAAAATCCTGTTTGTTGGTACTAAGCGCTCTGCCGTTGAAGCTGTTAAAGAAGCAGCAGAAAGCTGTGACCAGTTTTATGTAAATCACCGTTGGTTAGGCGGTATGCTGACTAACTGGAAAACTGTTCGTCAGTCAATCAAACGCCTGAAAGATTTAGAATCACAATCTCAGGACGGTACTTTTGACAAACTGACCAAGAAAGAAGCGTTAATGCGTTCTCGTGAACTTGGTAAGTTAGAAAACAGCCTGGGTGGTATCAAAGACATGGGCGGTTTACCTGACGCTCTGTTTGTTATCGATGCTGAACACGAACACATTGCTATCAAAGAAGCAAACAACCTGGGTATTCCAGTATTTGCTATCGTTGATACTAACTCTGATCCAGATGGTATCGACTTCATTATCCCTGGTAATGATGATGCAATCCGTGCGGTTAAATTATATCTGACTGCTGCAGCTACAGCTGTTCGTGAAGGTCGTTCTCAAGATCTGGCTGTTCAGGCTGAAGAAGGCTTAGTCGAAGCTGAATAATAAGGCATGCTCGTAAGAGCCCTTATTTAACCAGGTATTGCTATATATTGGTTAGGGGGCCTCAATAGGCCCCCTTTACACATCTGCTATGAGAACATCTATGGCTAGTCCATAGAAAAGTCGAGGAAGAAACAAATGTCTGGAATTACCGCTGCATTGGTAAAAGAACTGCGTGAACGTACTGGCGCAGGCATGATGGAATGTAAAAAAGCGCTGGTTGAAGCTAATGGTGATATCGAATTAGCAATCGACAACATGCGTAAATCAGGTCAAGCAAAAGCGGCTAAAAAAGCAGGTCGTGTTGCTGCTGAAGGTATCATCCTTGCAGAAGTTGCTGCTGATGGTAAATTCGGTGCGCTGGTTGAACTGAACTGTGAAACAGACTTCGTTGCTAAAGATGCTGGTTTCATCGCTTTCGGTAAAGAAGTTATGGCTGCAGTATTAGCAGACAAAACTGATGATATCGATGCTCTGAAAGCTAAATTCGAAGAAGCACGTACTGCATTAGTTGCTAAAATCGGTGAAAACATCAACATTCGTCGTGTTGCTGTATTAGAAGCTGAAGAATTAGGTACTTACCTACACGGAGCTCGCATCGGTGTTTTAGTTTCGGCTAAAGGCGCTAACGAAGAACTGATCAAACACATTGCTATGCACATTGCTGCAAGCAAACCAGAATATGTTCGTCCTGAAGATGTTCCTGCTGATGTTGTTGAGCATGAGCACCAAATTCAGATGGACATCGCAATGCAATCAGGTAAACCACGCGAAATCGCAGAAAAAATGGTTATCGGTCGCATGAACAAATTCACCGGTGAGATTTCTCTGACTGGTCAGCATTTCGTAATGGAACCAAGCAAAACTGTTGGTGAACTGCTGAAAGAAAACAATGCTGATGTTGTTAACTTCGTTCGTTTCGAAGTTGGTGAAGGTATTGAGAAAGTTGAAGCTGATTTCGCAGCAGAAGTTGCTGCAATGAGCAAATAATAACGCTTAGCGTTAACAGAGCCGCCTAATGGCGGTTCTGTTTTGTTGTAATCTCCACTGGCTGTTTGCTTTTTTTTGTTAAAAAGAGAAGCTATCTAAAACCTCCAATTAACTAATCTGCTTAGGACAGAACACCATGGCTACCAATGCAAAACCTGTATATCAGCGAATTTTATTAAAGCTGAGTGGCGAAGCCCTGCAAGGCGCAGAAGGTTTCGGTATCGATGCGAGCGTACTTGATCGCATGGCTCAGGAAATCAAAGAACTCGTTGAATTAGGTATACAAGTCGGTGTCGTAATTGGCGGTGGTAACTTGTTCCGTGGCGCGGGTCTTGCTGCGGCAGGTATGAACCGTGTTGTGGGTGACCACATGGGAATGCTCGCGACAGTAATGAATGGTTTAGCAATGCGTGATTCATTGCATCGTGCTTATGTAAATGCACGCCTTATGTCTGCATTTCCACTGAATGGTGTCTGCGATAACTACAGTTGGGCAGAAGCAATTAGCTTATTACGCCACGGTCGAGTCGTTATTTTCTCGGCTGGTACGGGTAACCCATTCTTTACTACCGATTCAGCTGCGTGTTTACGCGGTATTGAAATTGAAGCTGACGTTGTATTAAAAGCAACGAAAGTGGATGGCGTTTATTCTGCTGATCCAACCAAAGATCCTGATGCAGTACTTTATGAAAAACTGACTTATCAGGATGTATTAGAACGTGAATTGAAAGTCATGGATCTTGCTGCATTCACATTAGCCCGAGATCATAATTTACCTATCCGCGTATTCAATATGAATAAACCGGGTGCATTACGTCGGGTTGTAATGGGTGAAAGTGAAGGAACTTTGATTTCTCACGCTTAATACACAGAGACAACGGTATAATTTGGCGTTAACATCTAGAGTACGCCAATTCATTTATGTCGGTATGATTTCATATCGACTGGAAGATAACCAGTTCCCAAGGGTTTATAACGTGATTAATGAAATCAAAAAAGATGCTCAAGAACGCATGGATAAAAGCGTTGAAGCACTAAAAAGCCAGATTAATAAAGTTCGTACTGGTCGTGCGTCTCCTAGCCTTTTAGATGGCATTGTAGTTGAATACTACGGAGCGCCAACTCCATTAAACCAAGTTGCTAACGTCGTTGCAGAAGATGGCCGTACACTGGCGATCACGGTATTCGATCGTACTTTAGCACCGGCTGTTGAAAAAGCGATTATGGCATCAGATTTAGGTTTAAACCCTTCATCTGCTGGAGCCATTATCCGTGTTCCACTGCCTCCATTAACTGAAGAACGTCGTAAAGACTTAATCAAAGTTGTTCGTGGTGATGCAGAGCAAGGTCGCGTTTCTATTCGTAATATCCGTCGTGATGCTAACGATAAAGTAAAAGCATTACTAAAAGATAAAGAGATTAGCGAAGATGATGAACGACGTTCACAAGATGACATTCAGAAATTAACTGACATGTTCATTAAAAAAATTGATGATGCATTAGCGCTGAAAGAAGCAGAGTTAATGGAATTCTAAATTTTATATCTTTTTTCGATAATGCCGCTTTTTAGCGGCATTATTTTTAATTATTTATTTGAAAATTCGTGCTTAATACCTTCTTTTGTCACATTATTTATTAAAGTTTTTATCTTTAATCCTCATTTACCTTGTCATACTGATATAATTCTCTTTAATTAAAACGTTGTAGACATACTGATTGATTAATAAATGAAACAAATAACTATATTAGGTTCAACAGGATCTATCGGAACTAGTACTCTTTCCGTCATTGAAAATAATCCTGGTGAGTATCAAGTTCTTGCTCTAGTAGCAGGAAAAAATGCAGACAAGATGGCGCAACAGTGCCTTACTTTCCAGCCTAAATACGCTGTGATGTCTGATGAGAACAGTGCAAAACAACTTAAACAGTTACTTTCTAATACATCGTGCAAAACCGAAATTTTATCTGGCTCTCATGCGATCAATGAAATTGCCGCTCTTGATGATGCTGATCAAGTGATGTCTGCGATAACCGGTGTTGCAGGATTAAAACCGACGCTTGCTGCCATTGAAAAAGGCAAAAGAATTCTATTAGCAAATAAAGAATCACTGATAACTAGTGGGCGACTTTTCTTTGATGCGGTTGCTAAATATGGTGCGACAATTTTACCCATTGATAGCGAACATAATGCAATTTATCAAAGCTTACCTAAAACTATTCAAGAAAATCTAGGCCATGCCTCTTTAGCTAACGAAGGTGTGACGAGCATTTTGCTAACGGGTTCTGGCGGGCCATTTCGCTATACACCATTAGAAGAATTGGAAATGATGACACCAGATCAAGCGTGTGCGCATCCAAATTGGTCTATGGGACGTAAAATTTCGGTTGATTCTGCAACGATGATGAATAAAGGGCTTGAGTATATTGAAGCTCGTTATTTCTTTAATGCTTCTGAAGAAGAAATGGAAGTCATTATTCATCCACAATCTGTTATTCATTCAATGGTTCGCTATCGCGATGGCAGTATTATTGCTCAAATTGGTGAACCCGATATGAGAACGCCAATTGCGTACTCAATGGCTTACCCACATCGAACTCAATCTGGTGCAAAAGCATTAGATTTCTTTGAGATTCAATCTCTAGAGTTTATTCGTCCAGACTACCAACGTTACCCTTGTTTAGCGCTAGCTATTGAAGCGTCAAAACGTGGGCAAGCGGCAACAACAGTGTTAAATGCAGCTAATGAAGTGGTGGTTGATGCATTTTTACACGAAAAAGTGAAGTTTACTGATATTGCTAAAATTAATCGTAAAGTTGTTGAACATTTCGACCTATCAGAGCCTCAAAGTATTAATGATGTTCTAGAAATTGATAAATTAGCAAGATTAGAAACTCATCAGATAATCACTCAATTGGTATAATGGTGATTATATTTAATATAGGGTGTTTGTTCGTCTTTCTGGCTAATGGTATAGTTGCCGAATCACTAAAGACAATAATGAAAATTAACAGTTCATTACTAAAGCTATTGCTTTAGCAACTTTGAGGCTTTGCCAAAGGCCGTGGGTGTCACGGTTTTTTTTTGTGCATAGGTTATCCGAAGAGGACTGTCTGTATCAGTATCAGATTAGCAAAGGGTTAAATTGAGTGAACTTATCCAGTGACGATTCATCCGCATCAAAACCAAAGCATGTTGCTATCATTATGGATGGCAATGGACGCTGGGCTAAAAAGCAAGGGAAACTCCGAGTAACGGGGCATCGCGCGGGAATTAAAGCAGTTCGGGATGCGGTTAGCTTTTCCGTAAAACACAAAATTGAATCACTAACGTTATATGCATTCAGTAGCGAAAACTGGAATAGACCAGAGCAGGAAGTGAGTTCTCTCATGGAGTTATTTGTTTTTGCTTTAGATAACGAAGTGAAGAGTCTTCATAAACATAATGTTAAATTGACTGTCATTGGTGATATCAGCCGTTTTAGTCGTCGCTTACAAGACCGAATTAAAAGTTCTGTGGCACTCACTGCGAATAATACAGGACTTAATTTAAATATTGCGGCTAATTATGGCGGTCGATGGGATATCACTCAAAGTGTAAAACAATTATCGACATCCCTCGCAAAAGGGGAAATTAGCCTCGAAGATATTAATGAAAATACAATATCCTCACATCTTTGCTTGCATAATCAGCCTAATGTCGATCTTGTTATTCGTACAGGTGGTGAGCATCGTATAAGTAATTTTCTTATTTGGCAGATTGCTTATGCTGAGCTTTATTTTACACAGGTTTTATGGCCTGATTTTGATGAACAAGTTTTTCAGAATGCACTAGATGCTTTTGCTAAACGGGAAAGACGTTTCGGTGGTACTACATCAGAAACAGATACTATAAATCTGGGAGGATAACTTGCTTAAGTATCGTGTCATCACCGCATTAATTTTAATCCCTATTGTTATTGCTGCACTATTTCTACTTCCTCCCGTAGGTTTTGGATTGGTCATTATCGCAATATCAGGCTTAGCGGGATGGGAATGGGCACAATTTATTGGCTGGCATTCTCAAGGCAAACGTATTGCAACAGGGATCGGCTTTGCTGCATTGTTACTCGTTATGCAGTTTTCTTTACCTAATTTTGACCACCTACTAGATACTCCAATGATAAAAAATGGTTTGTGGGCAGGTTTAATTTGGTGGGTAGCCGCAATTTTATTAGTTGTAAGTTATCCGAATTCAGCCAATATGTGGAAAAATTCAGTTTTTATTAAGTTATTGTTCGGTATATTGACGATTGTTCCTTTTTATTGTGGCATGATGGCGCTACGTATGTTGGGCTATAACACCGACACTTATACTGGTGCATGGTGGTTATTGTATGTCATGTTATTAGTTTGGGCGGCTGATTCTGGCGCTTATGCTTTCGGACGTTTAATGGGTAAACATAAAATGGCGCCTAAAGTATCACCAGGTAAAACCCTCGAAGGGTTAGTTGGTGGCTTGATTACTGCTGGTGTTGCATCGTGGTTGTTTACTTATTTTTCACCAGTGACTGAAGTACCGGACAACTTGTTATTAATATCTGGCGTTGTTGTTATCGTATCGGTATTTGGCGATCTTGCAGAAAGCATGTTTAAACGCGTTTCTGGTATTAAAGACAGTAGCCAATTGATACCGGGGCATGGCGGTGTACTTGATAGAATTGATAGTTTGACTGCGGCTATCCCAGTCTTTGCAGGATTGGTCTTTCTGATTTCTTCTGGCTTTAAACTATAAAGGTAAGTAATGGGTATCCTGTGGAATCTTGCCGCGTTTATTATCGTTTTAGGTATTTTAATTACGGTACATGAGTTTGGGCATTTTTGGGTAGCTAGGCGCTGTGGTATTTATGTCGAGCGTTTTTCTATTGGTTTTGGAAAAGCAATTTGGCGCAAAATAGATAAACATGGCACTGAATTTGTTATCGCATGGATACCCTTGGGTGGCTATGTAAAGATGTTAGATGAAAGAGTCGCTGAGGTTGCACCTGAGCGCCGTCATCTTGCATTTAATAATAAAACAGTTGGTCAACGTGCTGCGGTTGTTGCCGCAGGACCTATTGCTAACTTTTTGTTAGCGATAGTCGCCTATTGGATTGTTTTTATGATAGGTGTGCCTGCATTAAAACCTATAATTGCAGACATTCGTCCGAATTCTATCGCAGAACAAGCAAAATTAACGCCTGAAATGGAACTAAAATCTGTTGCAGGTATCGAAACGCCTGATCAGAATGCAGTTCGTTTAGCATTAGTTAGTAAAATTGGTGCCAAAGAGGTTTCGTTCATTGTTTCAGATCCAAATTCTCTTTCTGAGAGTGAGAATATACTGAATTTACAACAATGGAATTTTGATCCTGAAAAACAAGATCCTATCTTGTCTCTAGGGATAATGCCTGTTGGCGCACGGTTAGACTCAAAGATTATTGACGTTACGAAAGGTTCTGCTGCTGAAAAAGCGGGTTTACAGGCGGGGGATCGTATCGTTAAAGTTGATGGTCAGCCAATTGATGCATGGCATCCATTTACTTATTTTGTTCGACAAAGTCCCAATAAAGTTTTGGCGCTTCTTGTTGAACGTAACGGCTCGTCGTTGATGTTGAATATTACACCGACAGCTGTTGCACTGAAAGATGGCACTGAAGTAGGACAAGTTGGTGCGCAATTGCAAGTATTACCTCCTGATGAGCAATATTTGATAATGCAGCAATACAACCCATTTTCAGCGCTTTATGAAGCATCTGATAAAACATGGCAGTTGATGGGTTTAACTGTCAAAATGATTGGCAAGTTAGTCGTAGGTGACGTCAAATTAACTAACCTTAGTGGGCCTGTTTCTATCGCGAAAGGCGCGGGAATGTCTGCTGACTCTGGTTTTATTTATTATTTGATGTTTATGGCGCTTATTAGTGTCAATTTGGGGATCATTAACTTGTTTCCCCTGCCTGTCTTAGATGGCGGGCACCTGCTTTTCCTGGTTATCGAGAAGATAAAGGGAGGGCCGGTATCTGAGCGTGTACAAGATTTCTGTTATCGTATTGGTATTATGGCACTGATGCTTTTAATGGGACTTGCACTTTTCAATGATTTCTCTCGCTTATAATTGGTAAGCAGAGACCGGTTAGGAAAACACAAAACAACGATGGCGATGAAAAAGTTGCTTATAGCGTCGCTGCTGCTGGGCAGCGCCACTGCATACGGTTCAGACGGATTCGTAGTTCAGGACATTCAATTTGAAGGTCTTCAACGCGTCGCCGTTGGTGCA
Source organism: Proteus sp. TJ1640 (assembly GCF_003144445.1). Classification (NCBI taxonomy): domain Bacteria; kingdom Pseudomonadati; phylum Pseudomonadota; class Gammaproteobacteria; order Enterobacterales; family Morganellaceae; genus Proteus; species Proteus sp. TJ1640. The sequence continues at coordinate 23,123 of NZ_PENY01000022.1, read as the reverse complement.
GCATTACTGAACATGCCGGTTCGGGTTGGAGACTCGGTCGGTAATGATGATATCAGCCGAACTATCCGTTCATTATTTGCGACAGGAAACTTTGATGATGTCCGTGTCCTGCGTGACGGAAATACTCTGATTGTTCAAGTAAAAGAGCGTCCAACTATTGCCAGCATTACTTTCTCTGGTAACAAAGCAATCAAGGAAGAGATGCTAAAACAGAACCTTGATGCTTCTAACATTCGTATTGGTGAAACACTTGACCGTACAATGCTTGCAAATATCGAGAAAGGACTTGAAGATTTCTATTATAGTGTTGGTAAATATAATGCAACGGTAAAGGTGGTTGTTACACCTCTCCCTCGTAACCGTGTTGACTTAAAACTCGTGTTTGCAGAAGGTGTATCAGCAACTATTCAGCAAATCAACATTGTTGGTAATAAAGCGTTTTCTACCGCTGAGCTCGTTAACCGTTTCCAATTACGTGACGATGTGCCTTGGTGGAACTTAGCGGCTGATGAAAAATATCAGAAACAAAAACTGGCGGGTGACTTAGAAACATTAAGAAGTTTTTATCTCGATCGTGGTTACGCGCGTTTTGATATTGAATCAACTAATGTCAGCTTAACGCCAGACAAAAAAGGGATTTACATTACCATTAACCTGAAAGAAGGTGATAAATACACAGTAGAAAATACTGAAGTCAATGGTAATACGGCAGGCTACACTAAACAAATTGAAGAGCTTATCGAAATTGCACCGGGCTCTCTTTATAATGGCGCGCAAGTGACTAAAACAGAAAATGATATTAAAAATCTGTTAGGTCGTTATGGATATGCTTATCCTCGTGTTATGACAAGCCCTGAAATTAATGATGAAAACAAAACCGTGAAACTGCATGTAAACGTAGATGCTGGAAACCGTTTCTATGTTCGCCAAGTACGTTTCGCAGGTAACGATATCACGAAAGACTCTGTTTTACGCCGTGAAATGCGTCAAATGGAAGGTGCATGGTTAGGTAGTGATTTAGTTGAACAAGGTAAAGAGCGTTTAAATCGTTTAGGTTATTTCGAATCGGTTGAAACAGAAACGCAACGTATTCCTGGTTCGCCTGATCAAGTTGATATTGTTTATCGCGTAAAAGAACGTAACACTGGTTCTCTTAACTTTGGTGTCGGTTTCGGTACTGAAAGTGGTGTGAGTTTCCAAGTGGGTGTTACCCAAGATAACTGGTTAGGTACAGGTAATGCAGTTGCGATTAATGCGAGTAAAAATGACTACTCAACTTACGCTGAATTGTCTGTTACAGACCCATACTTTACTGTCAATGGTGTAAGTTTAGGTGGTCGAATTTTCTATAACGACTTCCGCGCTAATGATGCTGATTTATCAGGTTATACCAATAAATCTTATGGTGTAGATGGTACATTAGGCTTCCCAATTAATGAATATAACTCAGCCCGTCTAGGCTTAGGCTATACTCACAATGGTCTGTCACGTATGGAACCTCAGGTTGCGATGTGGCGTTATCTTGAAAGTATGGGTGAAAACCCAGGCTTTGATAAACGTGAATCGTTTAACGCGGATGACTATACTGTCAGTATGGGGTGGACATTTAATAACTTAAACCGCGGTTTCTTCCCAACTTCGGGTGTGAGAAGTAACTTAAGTGGACGTGTGACTGTACCTGGCTCTGATAACAAGTACTACAAAGTGACTTGGGACGGTATGGCGTATTACCCAATCAATGAAAAAGAATCTTGGGTAACTCTGTTTAAAGGCCGTTTAGGCTACGGTGATGGTTTAGGTGGTAAAGAATTACCATTCTATGAAAACTTCTATGCCGGTGGTTCTGGTACCGTTCGTGGTTTCCGTTCAAATAATATCGGTCCTAAAGCGATTTATTTGAAAAAAGTTACAGAAAATGGAAATACGACAATTAATCCTTCATTATCTAGCGATGCGGTCGGTGGTAACGCTATGGCCGTGGCAAGCTTTGAGCTGATCACACCAACGCCATTTGTAGATGATAAATATTCCTCATCAGTTAGAACATCGATGTTTGTTGATGCGGGTACAGTATGGGATACCAATTGGAATAGCACGAACTCTAATTGGACCGCAGGTATGCCTGATTTTGGTAAAGCAAGTAATATACGTGTTTCGACCGGTGTTGCATTACAATGGTTATCTCCTTTAGGTCCGTTAGTATTCTCTTATGCTAAACCAATAAAAGATTACGAAGGCGATAAATCAGAGCAATTCCAGTTTAATATTGGTAGAACGTGGTAGCGATGTAAGTAAAGTTGATGCCTGATTCACAATGCTGAAAAAGGCATCCGATTTCTGACAAAAAATTATTTTTGGTTTTAAGGAGTTTAATCGTGAAAAAATTGTTATGTGCCGCTGCCCTAGGAATGGCATTGACCATGTCAGCAGGTGTTCAAGCCGCAGATAAAGTAGGTGTAGTGAACATCGGTCAAGTTCTCCAACAAATTCCTAACCGTGATGCGGTAGAGAAACAATTGGAAAATGAATTCAAATCACGTGACACTGAATTGCAGAACTTAGGTAAAGCATTACAGACTGCTGTTGAAAAATATCAAAAAGATGCACCAACTATGAATGCAACACAACGTGCAAATACAGAGAAAGATCTGGTTGCTAAACGTGAAGCATATGCACAAAAAGCACAAGCTTTTGAGCAAGACTTTAGCCGCCGTCAAGCTGAAGAACGTAACAAAATCATGAAACGTGTATTAGACGCTGTTGATGCAGTAGCGAAGAAAGAAGGCTATGATGTGATCCTTGATGCTAACACTGTACCTTATTTCGCAGATGGTAAAGATATTACTGCTCAGGTTCAAAAACAGGTTAAATAATAGATGTTTTCAATTCGATTAGCTGATCTTGCTCAGCAGTTGAATGCACAGTTACACGGCGATGGTGATATCACTATCGCCGGTCTTGCTTCAATGAGCCTAGCAAATAGCGAACAAATTACGTTTCTTTCCGATAGCCGCTATCGTGAGAAATTAAGTGAATGTCAGGCAGCGGCTGTTGTATTAACAGAAGCTGATCTTCCATTTTGTCCCGTTGCTGCACTTGTGGTGAAAAACCCGTATCTTGCCTATGCTCAAATGGCACAGATTATGGATACAACACCAAAGCCAGCACAGGATATCCACCCAAGTGCTGTTATTTCTCCTGATGCTAAGTTAGGAAAAAATGTATCAGTGGGTGCAAATGCCGTTATCGAATCAGATGTTATCCTGGGTGATAATGTTGTGATTGGTGCCGGTTGTTTTGTAGGTAAAAAAGCACATATTGGCGAGAATAGCCGTTTATGGGCAAATGTATCTATTTATCATGAAGTTATCATTGGTAAAGATTGTTTGGTTCAATCTGGTACTGTGATTGGTTCAGATGGTTTTGGCTATGCTAATGAACGTGGTAATTGGATCAAAATTCCACAATTAGGTTCTGTTGTTATTGGTGATCGCGTTGAAATTGGTGCATGTACGACAATTGACCGAGGCGCATTAGATAACACAGTTATCGGTAATGGTGTTATCATTGATAACCAGTGCCAAATCGCACATAACGTCATTATTGGTGATAATACCGCTGTTGCTGGTGGTGTCATCATGGCGGGTAGCCTGAAAATAGGCCGCTATTGTATGATTGGTGGAGCAAGTGTTATCAATGGTCACATGGAAATCTGTGATAAAGTCACGGTAACAGGTATGGGCATGGTAATGCGTCCTATCACTGAGCCGGGAGTTTATTCTTCAGGAATTCCGCTACAATCGAATAAAGCATGGCGTAAAACCGCAGCTCTTGTGTTGCGAATTGATGAAATGCAAAAAAGGCTCAAGTCGCTTGAACGCCAAATAGAAAGTAGCGACAAGTAACAATATACGTCATTGACGAAATGTTACCCATTTTGCGACCTGCGGATTAACTCACTTTTTGAGTCACAGCAGGTCGTGTCATTATTAATTAGACTCAGTTTTATTAGACAGGAAGAGTATTGCAATGAGTGAGAATCATACTCTGCAAATCGAAGAAATTTTAGATTTACTTCCACACCGTTACCCATTCTTATTGGTTGATCGTGTCCTTGATTTTGAAGAAAAGAAATTTCTAAGAGCAGTAAAAAATGTATCTTTTAATGAGCCTTTCTTTCAAGGACACTTTCCAGGAAAACCTATTTTCCCAGGCGTATTGATCCTCGAAGCCATGGCTCAGGCAACGGGTATTTTAGCATTCAAAAGCGTAGGAAAGCTGGAACCTGGTGAACTCTACTATTTTGCTGCTATTGACGGTGCTCGCTTTAAACGTCCTGTCTTACCTGGGGATCAAATGATCCTAGAAGTAGAATTCATTAAAGAACGTCGTGGTGTTGCTCGCTTTAAAGGCGTCGCTAAAGTTGATGGGGAAATTGCTTGCGAAGCTGAAATGATGTGTGCTCGCCGCCGTGAGGTCTAGCCTATGATAGATAAATCCGCAGTCATTCACCCTTCCTCAATTATTGAAGAGGGTGCGGTAATCGGTGCTAATGTTCGCATTGGCCCTTTTTGCGTTATTGGTGCAAACGTTGAGATTGGAGAAGGTACTGATATCAAATCTCACGTTGTTATCAATGGGCATACACGTATTGGTCGAGAAAATCAGATTTACCAATTCGCTTCTATCGGTGAAGTTAATCAGGATCTGAAATATCATGGTGAACCAACGCAAGTCATTATTGGTGATCGAAACCTTATTCGTGAAAGCGTGACTATCCACCGTGGAACAACCCAAGGTGGCAATATCACAAAAATAGGTAACGACAACTTACTGATGATTAATACCCACGTCGCACATGATTGTATCATTGGCGATCGTTGTATTATTGCAAATAACGGCACTTTGGGTGGTCACGTCACTTTAGGTGATTTTGTGATTATCGGTGGCATGAGTGCAGTGCATCAGTTTTGCCAAATTGGCTCTCATGTGATGGTCGGTGGATGTTCAGGCGTGGCACAAGATGTTCCTCCTTTTGTTATTGCACAAGGAAACCACGCGACCCCTTATGGACTGAATATTGAAGGGTTAAAGCGCAGAGGTTTTGCTAAAGAAGATCTTCATGCAATTCGTAATGCTTACAAAGTACTTTACCGTAATGGTAAAACACTGGAAGAAGCGCGCGAAGAAATTGGACAATTGGTTGCTGATAATAATAATCCGCATGTCAAACTGTTCAGTGATTTTCTGGAAAACTCAGCAAAATCTAACCGCGGTATCATTCGCTAATTAGGATATGACCTTGTCAGGCCAATTATCTACTACTCAGTGTCCGTTAGTTATCGGCTTAGTTGCTGGTGAAACGTCCGGTGATATCTTGGGCGCGGGATTAATCCGCGCTCTAAAAAAAATGCATCCCAATGTTCACTTCGTCGGTGTTGCAGGGCCTCTTATGCAAGCTGAAGGTTGTGAAGCTTGGTATGAGATGGAAGAGCTTGCCGTCATGGGGATCGTTGAAGTTCTTGAACGATTACCTCGCTTATTAAAGATCAGAAAAGATCTCACTCAACGATTTTCAGAATTAAAGCCAGATGTTTTCGTGGGGATCGACGCGCCTGATTTTAATATCACTCTTGAAGGTCGTTTAAAGCAAAAAGGGATCAAAACTATTCACTATGTCAGTCCATCTGTGTGGGCTTGGCGTCAAAAACGTGTTTTCAAAATTGGTAAAGCGACAGACTTAGTGCTTGCTTTTCTTCCTTTTGAAAAAGCGTTTTATGATAAGTATCAGGTTCCTTGTCGCTTTATAGGCCATACAATGGCTGATGCCATAGCTTTAAATCCAGATAAAAAAGCGGCTCGTGAACATCTAGGAATATCTGAAGAAACACCTTGTTTAGCTCTTCTTCCCGGTAGTCGTCATGCTGAAGTTGAGATGCTGAGTGCTGATTTTATAAAAACAGCACAGTTGCTAAAACAGCAGATCCCCTCTCTTCATATTGTTGTGCCATTAGTTAATGCTAAGCGACGAGCCCAATTTGAACAAATACATCAAAATGTGGCACCTGAGCTTGAGATACAACTTCTTGATGGGCAAGCAAGAGAAGCAATGACAGCGAGCGATGCGACTTTGTTAGCATCAGGGACGGCTGCATTAGAATGTATGCTAACAAAATGTCCGATGGTCGTTGGCTATCGCATGAAACCATTTACTTTCTGGTTAGCAAAACGGTTAGTTAAAACGCCTTATGTCTCTTTACCTAATCTGTTAGCTGGCCGAGAAATTATTAAAGAGTTATTGCAAGAAGAGTGCGAACCTTCAGCGTTAGCGCAACAACTTTTACCTCTTTTAACTGATGAAGAAAAAGTACATCAATTAAAAGAGATATTTTTACAGCTACATAGCGCCATTCGTTGTAATGCGGATGAACAAGCAGCAAATGCAGTATTAGAATTGGTAGAGAAATAATGGAATTTGTATATCCAAAAGCAAATCTTATTGCTGGAGTTGATGAAGTTGGTCGTGGCCCATTAGTGGGAGCAGTAGTTACGGCTGCTGTTATCCTTGATCCAGCAAATCCAATTGAAGGATTAACAGACTCCAAAAAGCTAACAGAAAAAAAGCGTAATGCCCTTTATGACGAAATAAAAGAAAAAGCATTATGTTGGGCGATAGGCCGTGCAGAGCCTGAAGAAATTGATGAATTAAATATTCTTTGGGCAACTATGAAAGCAATGGAACGTGCTGTTGCAGGATTATCAATAACGCCTGATATGGTTTTAATTGATGGTAACCGTTGTCCTAAATTACCAATGGCCTCTCAAGCGGTTATCAAAGGTGATAGTTTAGTTCAAGAAATTAGTGCAGCTTCTATACTTGCTAAAGTGACTCGTGATAGAGAAATGGAAGAGTTAGATAAGCTTTATCCTGATTATGGTTTTGCTAAACATAAAGGGTATCCAACTGTTTTCCATATGGAAAAACTAGCCTTATTAGGGGCAACACCCTATCATCGAAAAAGTTTTGCGCCTGTAAAACGTGCTTTAAATTTAAAGTAATCCACAGAGTAATTAAATACTATGGCAGATCCTCGTTTTATCCATCTTAGGGTACACAGCGATTATTCAATGATCGATGGATTGGCAAAAACAGGGCCTCTTGTGAAGAAAGTGGCTTCGCTGGGAATGCCTGCTTTTGCGATTACTGATTTCACTAACTTATGTGGATTAGTGAAATTTTATGGTGCTGCACATGGTGCGGGCATTAAACCTATCATTGGTGCTGATGTTTACCTTGAAACAGAATTATTAGGTGATGAATATGCTCATCTCACTATTCTTGCACGCAATAATGTAGGGTACCAAAATCTTACTTTACTGATTTCAGAAGCTTACAAACACGGTTATGGAGCTGCCGGACCGACGATTAAACAAGAGTGGCTAACAACCTATAAAGAAGGTCTCTTGTTGCTTTCTGGTGGCAGAATGGGGGATGTCGGGAAGTTTCTACTTCGAGGGAATCGAGCTTTAGTTGATCAGTGTCTTGAGTATTATCAAACTCATTTTCCCGATAGTTATTATCTAGAACTTATTCGTACAGGTCGTACTGATGAGGAAACTTATCTTCATGAAGCTGTTGCGCTGGCTTCTGAAAAAGGCCTGCCTGTCGTTGCAACCAATGATGTCTGTTTTCTCGATAGTGATGACTTTGACGCACATGAAATTCGTGTCGCAATTCATGATGGTTTTACGTTATCTGATCCCAAACGTCCTAAGAATTATAGTCCTCAGCAATATATGCGCACAGAAGAAGAAATGTGTGAATTATTTGCTGATATACCTGAAGCACTAGAAAACAGTGTTGAAATCGCTAAACGCTGTAATGTCACGATCCGTTTAGGGGAATACTTCCTTCCTCAATTTCCAACAGGGAATATGAGTACCGAAGATTTCCTTGTTAAAAAATCACAAGAAGGTTTAGAAGAGCGTCTAGCCTTTTTATTTCCAGATCCCGAAGAGCGGAAAAAAAGACGCCCTGAATATGATGAACGTCTTGATATCGAGCTGAAAGTAATTAACCAGATGGGATTCCCTGGTTACTTCCTTATCGTGATGGAGTTTATTCAGTGGTCTAAAGATAACGGTGTTCCTGTTGGTCCTGGGCGCGGTTCAGGTGCGGGTTCACTCGTGGCTTATTCGCTGAAAATAACAGATCTTGATCCTCTTGAATTTGACTTGCTTTTCGAACGTTTTCTTAACCCTGAACGTGTTTCGATGCCTGACTTTGACGTCGATTTCTGTATGGAGAAACGCGATAGAGTTATTGATCACGTTGCTGAAATGTATGGTCGTGATGCCGTATCTCAGATTATTACATTTGGTACGATGGCGGCAAAAGCAGTTATTCGCGATGTTGGCCGTGTTTTAGGGCATCCTTACGGTTTTGTTGATAGAATTTCAAAACTGGTTCCTCCTGATCCGGGAATGACGTTAGAAAAAGCGTTTGCAGCAGAACCTCAATTACCTGAAATTTATGAAGCCGATGAAGAGGTCAAATCTCTTATTGATATGGCTCGTAAATTAGAAGGGGTGACACGTAATGCAGGTAAACACGCGGGTGGTGTTGTTATATCACCAACGAAAATTACCGATTTTGCACCACTTTACTGTGATGCCGAGGGAAATAACCCTGTTACACAATTTGATAAGAATGACGTTGAATACGCAGGTCTGGTTAAATTCGACTTCTTAGGTTTAAGAACACTCACCATTATTAACTGGGCATTAGAGATGATTAATGCCCGACGAGCTAAAAAGTCTCTCGAACCTGTTGATATCTCAGCAATATCATTGACAGATCAGCGCAGTTTTGACATGTTGCAGCGCTCAGAGACAACCGCGGTATTCCAGTTAGAATCTCGTGGCATGAAAGATCTTATCAAGCGACTACGTCCAGACTGTTTTGAAGATATGATCGCACTTGTTGCCCTATTCCGCCCAGGGCCATTGCAATCAGGTATGGTTGATAACTTTATTGACCGTAAACACGGTGTTGAAGAAATTTCATACCCTGATGTTAAGTGGCAACATGAAAGTCTACAGCCCGTTTTAGAGCCTACTTATGGCGTTATCTTATACCAAGAACAAGTTATGCAAATTGCACAGGTTCTTGCGGGATATACGCTAGGCGGTGCGGATATGTTGCGACGGGCTATGGGTAAGAAAAAGCCTGAGGAGATGGCAAAGCAACGCTCTGTTTTTGAAGAAGGTGCTATCAAAAATGGTGTCGATGGTGAATTAGCTATGAAAATCTTTGACTTGGTGGAGAAATTTGCCGGTTATGGATTTAACAAATCGCACTCAGCAGCTTATGCCTTGGTTTCCTATCAAACATTATGGTTAAAAGCCCACTATCCGGCTGAATTTATGGCTGCAGTAATGACCGCAGATATGGATAACACCGAAAAAGTCGTGGGATTAGTGGACGAATGTTGGAGAATGGGATTAAAAGTTCTACCTCCTGATATTAATAGTGGACTTTATCATTTTCACGTAAATGATGAAGGTGAAATCGTTTATGGTATTGGTGCCATAAAAGGTGTGGGTGAAGGTCCAATTGAAGCAATTGTAGAAGCGCGTCAACAAGGCGGCCACTTTAAAGATATTTTTGATCTCTGTGCTAGAACAGAAACGAAAAAATTGAATCGCCGAGTGATGGAAAAACTGATAATGTCAGGCGCATTCGATAAGCTGGGGCCCCATCGAGCTGCTTTGATGTCTTCATTAGAAGATGCATTAAAAGCCGCAGACCAACATGCCAAAGCTGAAGCAATAGGGCAATCTGACATGTTCGGCGTGTTAGCTGAAGCACCGGAACAAGTTGAGCGCTCTTATGCCAATATACCTAAATGGCCAGACCAAGTTGTTTTAGAAGGTGAGCGAGAGACTTTAGGTTTATATTTAACAGGTCATCCGATCACGCGTTATTTAAAAGAAATTGAACGATATGCGGCAGGAACGCGTCTAAAAGATTTAGTACCAACACCCCGCGGTCAAATGGTGAAGGTAGCAGGTTTAGTACTTGCTTCTAAAGTATTCACAACGAAACGTGGAAATCGGATCGGTGTTTGTACCTTAGATGATAGTTCAGGCCGCTTAGAAATTATGTTATTTTCTGATGCATTGGATAAATACCAACATTTATTAGAACAAGACAAGATTTTAATTGCTACTGGGCAGGTCAGCTTTGATGATTTCAATGGTGGGCTTAAAATGACAGTCCGCGAACTTATGGATATCAACGAAGCCCGTGAAAAATATGCACGAGGACTTGCTATCTCGTTATCGGACAGGCAAATTAATGAGCAATTATTAAATCGTCTTCGCGGCGTTTTAGAACCTCATCGTTCAGGCACGATACCGGTTCACCTTTATTTTGAAAAGCATGATGCCTGTGCACGTTTACGATTTGGTGCGACTTGGCGTGTTACGCCAACGGATATGCTTTTAACGGATCTGCGAACTCTGCTGGGTAATGAGCAGGTAGAATTAGAATTTGACTAAAATAGGAATGTTATGAGTCTTAATTTTCTGGATTTTGAACAGCCAATTGCCGAGTTAGAAGCGAAAATTGATTCGCTCACTGCAGTTAGCCAACATGATGAAAAAATCGATATCAATATCGATGAAGAAGTCTCACGTTTAAGAGAAAAAAGCCTAGAGTTAACACGTAAGATTTTTTCAGATCTTGGTGCATGGCAAGTGGCACAACTTGCGCGTCATCCATTAAGACCTTACACACTGGATTATATTCATCGTATTTTTACTGATTTCCAAGAATTAGCGGGTGATCGTGCTTATGCTGATGATAAAGCGATTGTTGGTGGTATTGCGCGTTTAGATGGCCGTCCAGTGATGGTTATTGGACATCAAAAAGGGCGTGAAACAAAAGAAAAGATTCGCCGTAATTTTGGTATGCCTGCACCTGAAGGTTATCGCAAAGCACTGCGTTTAATGGAAATGGCGCAACGTTTCAATCTTCCTATCATCACCTTTATTGATACTCCGGGTGCTTATCCTGGTGTTGGTGCTGAAGAACGTGGTCAATCAGAAGCAATTGCACGTAATTTACGTGAAATGTCACGCTTTAATGTCCCAATTATCTGTACGGTTATTGGTGAAGGCGGTTCTGGCGGAGCATTAGCGATTGGTGTTGGTGATAAAGTGAATATGCTGCAATACAGCACTTATTCTGTTATTTCGCCAGAAGGTTGTGCATCCATTCTTTGGAAAAGCGCAGATAAAGCACCATTAGCCGCTGAAGCGATGGGTATCACTGCGAACCGTTTAAAAGAGCTTAAGCTAATTGATACGGTTATTCCAGAGCCTTTAGGTGGTGCGCATCGCCACTATGATGAAATTGCCGCTTCATTAAAAGCGCAAATTCAATCTGATTTAGTAGAATTAGATGCGTTTGAATCAGAAGAGCTAACAAATCGTCGTTACCAACGTTTAATGGAATACGGCTATTGCTGATCTAATTATATCTGAATCAATTCTGATGAACCTCATGTTAATCACATGGGGTTTTTTTTGATTTTCTGAAAACTATCTCTATTGAGATAATTAAACCAAGTGATATTAACAATATATATTATATATCAGTATGTTAAGTCCATCTCAAAAACAATATTAATTCTAATTTCCACTAAAAGAATAATAATCAATAGCTATTATTTTATAAGGTCATTTAATTCTTTAATAAGGAAAACGCGATGATATCGTTTAGTGGAAAAGTAGGAATTATTACAGGCGGTAGTAGCGGGATTGGCTTAGCTTCTGCAGAAAAGTTTTTATCCTTAGGTGCATCAGTTATTATCACTGGCAGTAATTTAGCTCGAGGGCAAAAAGCAGAAAAATACCTAAAAGAAAAAGGGTTTTCGGGTGAATTTATACAAATGGATGTGAGAAGTGAAAAAGATAACGAACAGCTTATTGATTATGTGGTAAATAAATATGGGCGGCTGGATTTTATCTTTGCTAATGCAGGTATTTTAACTGATAACATCGCAGATAAATTAGAGTATGAAAAATGGAAAGAGGTATTAGATGTTAATCTTAATGGACTCTTTCTGATTAATCGTGCAGCAATTCAATATTGGCTAAAAAACGACTTGTCAGGTGCAATTGTTAATTGCAGTTCGATTTGCACTTTTGTTAGTCAACACGAATTTCCTGCCTATTGTGCGTCAAAAGGTGGGGTTAAATTACTGACACAAACACTTGCCATTGATTATGCAAACAAAGGTATTCGCGTTAATGCGGTTTGCCCAGGGTATATTGAAACACCTTTATTAGATGAACGTGAGTTCGATAAGCAAAAGTTAGCGACACTACACCCTATTGGTCGCCTTGGTACGCCAGAAGAAGTGGCTAATGTTGTGGCCTTTTTGGCTAGTGACGCAGCTTCGTTTGTCACTGGAGCCTCTTATTTGGTCGATGGTGGTTTTACTGCGTAAATTATGTTTATTGAAGGCAGAATGGTGTTTATTCTGCCTTATTTTCTACATTAAAAATGCAACGTCTTAAATCTTACATTTATTTTTCAGGACTACTTTGTATTCGTGCAAAATCGGCTAGAAAAGCTTAACATAATCATCTGAATTCACTGATAAATGACGATACAATGAAACAGAAATACGGTTTGCTCCTTAAAGAAATCAAACAACAAATTGATCCTTTCACTAAAATCTTGGTGGGTTTTAGTGGTGGAGTAGATTCTACAGTTTTATTACAAGGGCTTGTACGTTTACGTGATGAATTTCAATTACCTTTAGAATTAACGGCTATCTATATTCATCATGGATTAAATATCAAAGCAGATGATTGGCTTGCCCATTGTAAACAATGTTGTCAGCAATGGCGTGTTAATTTTATCAGTGAAAAAGTGAATGTAGATCCTAAAGAAGGCGGTCTTGAAAATGGAGCAAGAGAGGCGCGTTATCAAGCATTTCGCCGATATTTACAGCCACAGCAAGTGTTAGTGACTGCTCAGCACCAAGATGATCAAGCTGAAACTTTTTTATTAGCTTTAAAGCGAGGCAGTGGTCCTGCTGGACTTTCCTCAATGCCTGCCAAAATGATGTTTGAGAATAGTTATTTACTTCGACCATTACTTAATATAACACGTGAACAAATTGAATTTTATGCTACTGAACAAGAGCTAGATTGGATAGAGGACGATAGTAATCAAGACGACAGCTATGATCGTAATTTTTTACGTTTACGAGTTATGCCATTATTAACGCAACGATGGCCCCATTTTTCGCAATCGGTGACTCGTAGTGCGGCACTGTGTGGTGAGCAAGAAGCCCTATTGGATGAGCTGTTGGAGCCAGAACTTAACGCTTTAATGGATAGCGAGCACAGTTTAGACATCAAGCAACTTGCTCTTTGTAGTGTGATAAAACGTAATGCGTTATTAAGGCGTTGGTTCGCTCAACATACTAAAACCATGCCTTCTAGACAACAAATTTTACGATTATGGCAGGAAGTTGCTTTAGCCAAAGCTGATGCAGAGCCTAAGTTACAATTTTATCAAGATGAAGTGAGACGTTATAAACAACGCCTTTATCTTGTACCAATAATCGATGATCCTGTTAATAAAATTATTGAATGGTCACTTACTCAATCACTGTCTTTACCTAGTGGATTAGGGGTTTTATCACTAACAACTGCAACAGGAAAAAATACCGTTAGAGCACCTTCAAAGGATGAAAAAGTCACCGTTCGTTTTGGTTTGACACAAGCATCTTTGCGTATTGTGGGGCGAGAGCACGCTCGACATAGTAAAAAGATTTGGCAAGAGCTTGATGTTGCGCCTTGGCGTAGAACACGAATTCCATTAATTTATTATAATGATACGTTAATTGCAGCTATTGACACATTTGTTACTTTTGAGGGGAAAGCAACATCAGAACACGCTATTACTATTGAGTGGCGAAAGGCTTATGAATGAACAACCGCCTGTTGGCGGCTGTTCTTTATTCGGTTATTCCGATTTGATAATGATTGTCCCAAGTTCGGGATTAGAAAAACTGGCAATAACATCCAGTCGTAAATCTTTAGCGCCTTCAGATGTTTTGACTTTTAGGTATTCAACCTTTTTGCTTAAGAAAAGATCATCAGCAATGCCTTCAATAAGCTCACCATCATGTAATTCAATATGGAGTGCTAAACCACGCTGGCATGCTAACTCCAGATACTCATAATCATCACAGTTAATTGGTTGATATTCTGTATTTGTTGACATATTCCCTCACCACTCTTTCGTGGCGGTGTTGCCGCCAGTGAATAATTCAGAATAAAATCATTATGCTGTTATTCGATGTGAGCACAATAGTTATTATAATAATTTTCTGAAATAGTGCTTTATTCGAAGCGATTTGAGAAATAATTAACATTATGGGTGCATTTATCTTAAAGCTTGTTTTATTGCCCCTTTTTATCTTAAAAAATGTTAGAATTATATTGAAAATGATTTATTAAAAAGTACCCAGAATGTAGGGAGTTGATGATGGGGAAAAAATTTTTATTTGCAGCCGTTGCTGCTGGGTTATTTGTACTGTCAGGTTGTCAAAATAATATTGGCTTGTCACTTGATGGAAAAATTGTAGACCAAACTTACAACAGTATTCTGCCTTGTGCCGATTGCTCTGGTATCGACACAACAATTCTTGTTAATCAAGATGGCTCTTATGTTATGGAGCAAAGCTATCAAGGTTTACCTGATGAGAAACGTAGTTTCTTTGAATCGGGAACATGGGTATTAGGTAAAGATAAGCTGACGTTGACTAATAGCTATGGTGAGAAAAGCTATTATTTACCTCGCGAAGATAAATTAGTTATGCTTGATATTGATGGCAACGTTATTAATTCAGAGCCAAATTATACCTTAGCTAAAGTTCAGCCTAAACAGCTTGCAGGTGAATATACCTATTTTGCCGATGCAGGTACGTTTAAAGATTGTCAATCAGGGCGCGTTTACGCAGCCAGTGGCATTGAATTGGAAAAAGGTTATTTCTCAACCGGTGTTGAGGGTGGAACACCTGTTTACCTCGAAGTTAATGGTTATTACAGTATTCGACCTTCGATGGAAGATGGCCAATTTGATCGAGCACTAGTGGTTACAGACGAGAAGCCTCGGTTTAATCGCCATGGCTCTTGTGGAAATCACCGTGGTGGTAGAAGCTGAGTTTTAGTAGTTTTGCTTTAATAAAGAAACGCCTAATGAATAGTCTTGCGTTTATTAGACAGTTTAAATGAGTTAAGTAAAGACTGAGTCCGGTATTGAGCTGAACTCAGTCTTTTTCATTTTAGGTCTATCTGTGCAGTATTATTGTATTTGATATATTCATAAAGTATTTTTTCTAATTCATCTATCTCTTTAAATTGCTTAGTATAAAAATTTTATTTTTAATATATCAAAGAAATTTCCTATTACTGCATTATCTAAATAATTTCCTTTTCGTAATACTTTTTAAATAACCTATTGTTTTAAATATATTACAATAATAGCTTATTTTGTATTGTTCTCTAGCCAACGCTGATGAGTAGAAGAAGCTGGAGAGGGAGTAGTGGAAGGCGTTAATGTTGATTGTTTCTGATCATCTGAAATACTTTCAGTTTCTTGTTTATGTCTATTAGGTTCTGCGGTATGCGCTTTTTCTTTCTGGACTTTTATTACATGATCAATTGGAAGAAGGGCGGTATCAAGGACAACATCAATAGGCAAACTGATAATTGAGAATATCGGGTACATTCCGAAAGTAACCAACCAAATTACAGGTTCGCTGATAACTTCGGCATCAGCATCAGTACCTCGGTAATAATCATTATTACTCTTCGCTCTATTTAATGTTCCACATCCAGATAATATAAAAATAATACTAATTATTGCTCCAAGCCTTTTCATAATATTTCCTATGTAAATTTAAAATAATAGAAAAATAGTGAGTTAAAATAGCCATTTGTATAACAAAATAAGAAATAAGATACTCGCTTTAATTTCTATTTATTATTAGAGCATTCTGATCTTTTCGATATAAAAAAAATAGCTAACGGCGCTATCATGAGATTTGGGACAAAGAATCTCAACATATCGAATGAGTGCTTATCAGCGGTATATTACTTTGTATTGGAAATTGAGCAGGAAGGAAACGTATAAAAAAGAGGTAATTGGCAATTGATATATTATTCTTATTGCAATAACAAGCGTGTCGGAGAGGACACGCTTGTTATTTATTAATTAAGCCTCATAAAATAAGAGGCTTAATTATTAAGCGAGTTGCTCTTTGATAAAAGCAACAACATCGTCAACATTGACTAGTGATTTATCATCACTACGACGTGCTTTATATTCGATTTGGTTGTTGTCTAAGTTACGATCACCAATTACGATCGTGTGTGGAATACCGATAAGCTCCATATCAGCAAACATGACACCTGGACGTTCTTTACGATCATCAAATAGAACATCAATACCTTGAGCGCGTAATTCGTCATAAAGTCTGTCAGCAACTTCTTTAACACGATAAGAACGATGCATATTCATTGGTAAAATAGCAACTTGGAATGGTGCAATCGCATCTGGCCAAATAATACCGCGTGCATCATGATTTTGTTCAATAGCTGCAGCAACGATACGAGTTATACCAATACCATAACAACCCATAGTAACGATTTGATTATGGCCTTCTTCGTTTTGTACGGTTGCTTTTAATGCTTCTGAGTATTTTGTGCCAAGTTGGAAGATATGACCAACTTCAATACCACGTTTGATTAGCAACGTTCCTTTGCCGTCTGGGCTTTGATCACCTTCAACAACGTTACGGATGTCAGCAATTTCAGCAACAGGCAGGTCGCGCTCCCAATTGATACCAAAATAATGTTTACCATCAACGTTTGCACCTGCACTGAAATCACTCATTACAGAGACAGAACGATCCATAATAACGGGTAGTGGTAGATTAACAGGGCCTAGTGAACCTGGGCCTGCGTTTACAGCTTGGCGTATTTCGGCTTCAGTAGCGAAAGTTAAAGGTGATGCAACGATAGCGCATTTTTCTGCTTTAACTTCATTAAGTTCGTGATCGCCACGGACTAATAATGCAACTAATGGGTGACCACTTTCTTTTGTACCATGAACAATCAGTGTCTTAACTGTTTTTTCAATTGGTAGATTGAACTGTTCGACTAATTCAGCAATTGTTTTAGCGTTGGGTGTATCCACTAAACGTAATTCTTCAGTTGCAGCTGCTCGTGGCGTCGCAGGCATGACTGCTTCTGCTAATTCGATATTGGCTGCATAGTCAGAGCCAGTCGAGAAGACAATATCATCTTCACCGCTGTCTGCTAAAACTTGGAATTCATGAGAGGCATTACCACCGATCGAGCCAGTATCTGCAAGTACTGGACGGAAATCTAAACCAATACGTGAGAAAATTTTGCTGTAAGCCTCGTACATTCTGTCGTAAGTCTCTTGTAAAGACTCTTGAGAGATATGGAATGAGTAAGCATCTTTCATGATAAATTCACGAGAACGCATAACACCAAAACGAGGGCGTACTTCATCACGGAATTTAGTTTGAATTTGATATAAGTTCAGTGGAAGTTGTTTGTAAGAGGTAATTTCATTACGAACAATATCTGTAACGACTTCTTCATGAGTCGGGCCTAAAACAAATGGGCGCTCGCCTCTGTCTGAAAAACGCAGTAATTCAGGGCCATACTGTTCCCAGCGACCACTTTCTAGCCATAAGTCAGCGGGTTGAACAACGGGCATTGAAATCTCAAGTGATCCAGCGTTGTCCATCTCTTCACGAACAATTTTTTCAATTTTTCTTAGAACACGAACCCCTGTCGGCATCCAATCATAAAGACCAGATGCGAGTTTACGGATCATGCCTGCGCGAAGCATAAGTTGATGGCTGACAATTTCTGCATCAGCAGGTGTCTCTTTTAAAGTAGAGAGCAAATAGTGGCTAGTACGCATTATTAGGTTCCATTAGAACAAAAATACTTAGGCTGACTGTCACGCCAGTCTACATCAATATAATTAGAAAAGGACTTTAGTCTACCAGTGACTTAGGTCTGCCAAAAGGGGCAAAGCATTTTTTTCAATCTGATTTGTCTAAAGACATGCGAATGACTCTCAGATTAGATTATTCATGATAGCAATATCAATGAAGATAATAGCAAGTTATCGCGGTTCTATACTAAGAACAAGTGTCTGTTGTTCATTCACTTGCCAGCGAATATTAAATTCGAGTAAGTGTACCGCATAGATCCTATCACTTTGCTCATTTTTTTTATAAGCAGGGCGAGGATCTTGTTGTAATACTTGAGTAATAAAACGAGAAAGATGAGGATATTCGTTCGCATAATGTTGCAGTTGTTCTAATGCAACCTGCGAAAAGAAAACAGGCATTTCATTATCTGGTGCTTCTTGTGCAAATCCTGCAATTGCATTTGGGCGAGATTCTGCAAAGGGTAAATAAGGCTTAATATCAAGAATAGGCGTGCCATCAACTAAATCGAGGCTACCTAGTTCTAAAATAACAGATTGATTCTCGGTATTTACTTTTTTCAATTCAACCAATGACATACCAATTGGGTTGGGGCGAAAGGTTGAGCGAGTTGCAAATACACCAACTTTGGCGTTACCGCCTAATCTAGGGGGGCGAACGAGTGGATGCCAACCATGTTGTGCTGTTTGATGAAAAACAAAGATCAACCAAAGGTGGCTAAATTGCTCTAAACCTCTAACTGTATCAGGGTGATTATAAGGTGTATGTAGAATAAGTTGCCCGCCGCCATCCTGGATTAATCCAGGTTGGCGTGGAACGGCAAATTTTTCTTTATAAGGGCTCGAAATATACCCTATAGGATTCATTTGGTAGGTGTTCATTTAGTAATAAGTAGTGCAGTGCCTTCACAAATAGCAGATTGGTAGCAACCTAAGCCTGTGACAATTTGGCATTCATGTAACAAAACGGCATTTGCATTTTTGTAGGCTGCTTTTGTTGCCATTCTTTTTTTAGCAATAGGCAAACTTGCTGGTGGATCTTGTAATGTTTGGCGACAAGACTCACCGGCGACAATACCGAGATCTTTAAATGGAGCGCCTAAAAGATCTTCTGTTTTTTCAACGATACGCACTGAAGGTAAAGTTTGTGATTTAGGTTTTTGTGGTTGCCCAGGTTTATTTAAACGCATATCCGTAAATTTAGACTGATCAACATCAGATGAATTCTGCATTGAACAACCTGTCATAAACAGCGCCATGATGCCAAGAAGTAGCAAGCGCATGTGCATGGGTAATATCCTCTTTATTATTGTCTATACAAAAATTAAACGGCTATAATTTAATGCAAATTAGCCAAGTAAAAAAGAGAAAGGCGAACAAATGTCCGCCTTTTTTATAATTAAGTTAAATATTGACGTATTACCAGCCTTTTACTGCACCGCCGTTAAAGATTTTATTTGCAGCACTATCCACTTCATCTGTTTGATAGGCTTGAATAAATTTCTTCACATTCTCACTGTCTTTATTATCTTCACGTGCAACAATGATATTTACATATGGAGAGTCTTTATCTTCAACGAAAATACCGTCTTTAGCTGGTGTTAAATTGACTTGGCTTGCATAAGTAGTGTTAATGACCGCTAAGTAGATTTTTTGATCATCTAATGAGCGAGGTAATTGCGGTGCTTCTAATTCAACTAATTGTAATTTTTTAGGGTTTTCAATAATATCGAGCTTAGTAGGTAATAGACCTACGCCATCTTTTAATTTAATTAACCCAACTTTTTCTAATAACAGCAGTGAGCGACCTAAGTTTGTTGGATCATTAGGAATAGCCACTTGTGCTTCATCAGGTAAATCGGCTAAATCAGTAATCTTTTTAGAATAACCCGCGATAGGATAAATAAATGTATTTCCTACAGCTGTTATTTTGTAATTGCGATCTTTAATTTGTTGGTCTAAATAAGGTTTATGTTGGAACGCATTAATGTCGATATCACCACGACTTAATGATTCATTAGGCATGACGAAGTCATTGAAAGTAACGAGTTCTACATCAAGACCATATTTATCTTTAGCAACTTGTTTTGCTACTTCTGCAACTTGTTGCTCAGAGCCAGAAATAACACCAACACGAATATGGTTTGGATTTTTTTCTTTTTCACCACAACCAGCTAATGCTAATGCGCCAATTAAAGCACTTACGACTGCGAGCGATTTAAATTTCAATGACATACATTTACCCTTATTTGATCCGTTAATTAAAAGGTTTCGATTTAATAATTAAAACCTTCAATCTAATTATTTATGTGTTGTCAGCTTCACTAAGCGATCGCCGAAAAACTGAATGATAAAAACAAGAATAACGAGTAGAACAATGACAATATTCATTACCGTTGCATTATAGCCAACATAACCATATTGATAGCCAATTTGACCTAAACCACCTGCACCAACAGCTCCCCCCATTGCTGAGTAACCCACTAATGTAATTAGTGTAATAGTTGCAGCATTAATCAAGCCTGGTAAAGATTCTGGTAATAAAACTTTCTTAATGATTTGCATTGGTGTTGCACCCATAGAACGAGATGCTTCAATTAATCCTTGTGGGATTTCCAATAGCGTATTTTCGACCATGCGAGCAATAAAAGGTGCAGCAGCGACAGTTAATGGCACGATAGCCGCTTGCAAGCCAATAGATGTTCCTACAACCAAGCGAGTAAAAGGGATCATCCATACAAGTAAGATAATAAAAGGGATAGCCCTAAAAATATTCACAAGTGCTGAGATCACACGATAGGCAGGTGGATTTGCCATAATTTGTTCAGGACGAGTGACATAAAGTAAAACACCAAGTGGTAGCCCGATGATAAAACCAAAGAAGCCTGAAACGAAGGTCATGACTAAGGTTTCCCAGATCCCACTAATTAATAAATAAATCATTCCTTCAGACATAACCGAGAACCTCTACTTTCACATGATGCTCTTCTAAAAACGCAATCGACTTTTCAGTATTACCATTCTTACCATGTAGCTCAGCTAACATCACACCAAACTTAACACCGCCGGCATAGTCCATTTGTGAACTTAAAATATTAATATCTGCGTCAAAACGACGCGCAACAATGGACATTAATGGCGCATCAACTGATTGACCGTTAAATTCAAGTTTTAATAATGGGAATAACCCTTCCTCCCACTCTGGTTTCATACGTTCTTTATAATCTTCAGGAATATCCAATTGCAGTGTTGATTGGATAAAAGCCTGAGAAACCGGTGTTTTAGGATGAGAGAAAACGGCACTCACTGCATCACTTTCAACTAATTCACCACCACTTATGACTGCAACCTGATCACAAATACGTTTTACAACGTCCATTTCATGAGTGATTAATAAAATGGTGAGGCCTAAACGACGGTTAATATCTTTTAGTAATTCTAAAATAGAACGTGTTGTTGCTGGATCAAGGGCGCTAGTTGCTTCATCACACAATAAAACGTTTGGTGAATTTGCTAATGCGCGTGCAATTGCAACACGTTGCTTTTGCCCACCAGATAAATTTGCTGGATAATACTCTTTCTTATCTGACAAACCGACTAATTCAAGTAACTCATTAACACGCTTATTAATTTCAGTACGTGGTGTACTATCAAGTTCTAATGGTAGAGCCACATTATCAAATACTGTACGAGAAGACAGTAAGTTGAAATGTTGGAAAATCATACCAATGCCACGACGTGCTTTTGTTAATTCTTTATCAGATAACTTAGTGAGATCACGACCATCAACAAGCACTTCACCTGAAGTTGGTTTTTCTAACATGTTCACACAACGTATTAATGTACTTTTACCCGCTCCTGACGATCCGATAACACCAAAAATCTGCCCTTGTGGTACATGCAGGTTAATGTTTGATAGCGCTTGTATTGAACGCTCTCCCTGCTTAAACACTTTGTTTATATTCGTCAGTTTAATCATGTTTTTCTTTATATAAGTAGATATGGGACATAAAGACTATTCTGCCCGAGTTAAAATAGATGTTAAGGCGTCTAGACGTCCAAGTCAATAAAAAAGAGTTGACGAGTAATAAAGAAAGCTATGGATATCATTCTCTATATAAGAAAAAACATGCGATACTAATAAAAATGTCTAAATGGAGTAATGTTGTGAGCAAGGGGATTTCTGCGATTTTTTTAGATCGCGATGGAACTATTAATATAGACCATGGTTATGTGTCTGAAATTGATAACTTTGAGTTTATCGATGGCGTTATTGAGGCAATGGCTGAATTAAAAGCGATGGGATATGCCTTGATACTCGTGACTAATCAATCGGGCATTGGTCGTGGCTACTATAGTGAAGATCAATTTTTACATTTAACTGAATGGATGGATTGGTCTTTGGCTGATAGGGGGGTTGATTTAGATGGTATCTATTATTGTCCCCATCATCCTGACGCCACTGTAGAAGAATATAAGAAAGAATGTGATTGTCGCAAACCAGCTTCAGGTATGTTTATGGATGCGAAAGCACAATTAAATATAGATATGGCTTCTTCTTATATGGTTGGCGATAAAAAAGAAGATATGTTGGCGGCAAAAGCTGCAGGAGTGGGGCATAAAATTCTTGTTCGTACAGGAAAAGAGATAACTGAAGAGGCACAACAGTGTGCAGATTTTGTTCTCGATAGCCTTGCAGACTTGCCAAAATGGCTAAAAAGCCACAAAAAATAGGCACTTCGTTTAATTTACCAACAAACAAACATTTTTTTTAAAAAAACTATTGCCAGCCTCAGAAAACTCCCTATAATGCGTCCTCGTTGTCACGGCACAGGGCGCTAAGCGAACTGACTGAGAGAACAAAAAAATAAAGTGAAAAGCCTTGAAAATAAACGCTTGACACTGAATGAGGAAGATGTAGAATGCACCTCCTCGCAACAACGCAGAAGACCGGAAGCGGCAGCGAATGTTGCACTGCTCTTTAACAAATTATCAGACAATCTGTGTGGGCACTCGCAGAGACGATATCTTCTAAAAT